>MEZG01000001.1:0-1500 GCA_001775965.1 Candidatus Bathyarchaeota archaeon RBG_13_60_20
AGCTCCACTAGGGCGTCGGTGGGGCCCATACCGGGGCTCATCAACCTGGGCGCGGGTGACCCCGACTTCGACCAGCCCGAGTTCGTAAACAAGGCTGTGTACGAGGCCATGAGGGCGGGTCAGACCCACTACAGCTTCACGGGTGAGCCTGACTTCAAGGAGGCCATCTCGGAGTACTACAAAAAGTACGGGGTGACGGTGGACCCCAAGACCCAGGTTCTCATCACCTCGGGGGGCAGCCAGGCCATCTTCCAGGCCTTCGGGGCCATACTTGACCCAGGGGACGAGATACTCATAATGGACCCCGCCTACCAGGGGTACAACCAGCCCGCGGCCTACTTCGGCGCCAAACTGACCAGGGCCAGGCAGGTGAAGGACAAGAAGGGGATCTTCAGACCCGACTTCAGGAACATCGAGAACGCCATCACGTCCAAGACGAAGGCCGTGCTCATCTGCAACCCGGATAACCCCTCCGGGACCGTTTGGACGAAGAAGGAGCTTGAGAGGCTGGCAGACATCGCCAACAGGAGGGACGTAATAGTGATCTCGGACGAGATCTACACGGAGTTCGTGTGGGGCGACCAGAGGCACCAGACCATCATAGACATCAACGGGATGTGGGAGAAGACCATGGTGCTCATGAGCTTCAGCAAGACCTTCGCGTGGACCGGGTGCAGGGCCGGGTACATCATCGCGGGTCCGGAGCTCATGAAGGTGGTGAACGGGGTCCCGGTGGGCATCTGCAGCGTCCCCGTGCCGTTCCAGAAGGCCGCCGTGAAGGCCCTGAAGGACGGGTGGGACTTTGTGGAGGAGATGAGGCAGGCGTACAGGAAGAGGATCGAGTACATGGTGCCCAGGCTCAACGAGATCGAGGGCATGGAGTGCCCGTACCCTGAGGGCGCCTTCTACCTGTTCCCGGACATCAGCGAGCTGGGGGTCCCCAGCATGAAGTTCGCCATGGACTTCTTCCAGCAGGAGAAGGTCCGGTGCGCGCCTGGGGCCGGGTACGGGGCGGCTGGGGAGGGCCACGTGAGGTTCGCTCTGGTGGCATCTATGAAGGACCTGGAGGAGACCTGCACGAGGCTGGAGAGGTTCGTGAAGAACCTGCCTCCGAGGGCTCCCCCGGCGGTTCCTTAACCCTCTTCTTTTTGTTTTCAGTGGCTGGGAATTCGCTTTTTTAGCTTGTTACAGGCCGCATGTAGGCGTTTCTAGGGACCTTAAGTAGTTGGGTGTGATGGTTATCTGGCTGTCCGGTACAGTGGCTGTACCTTTCGCAAATTTTTTTTTATTAAAGATGGGGATTATTGTTTAGGGGTCTTCTCCCAGTTCTCCTCGGCTATGGCGAGGGGTGGCTGGAGGCCCTCGGGCAGGGGCGTCATGTACTTGCGCCCCTTGAGGCGGCCAGCGTGCTCATCCCTTGCCTTCTGGCGGAGACTCGGGTCCGTGAGGAGCTCGGCGGCTGCCCCGGCCATTGTCTTGGCGGCGAAGACGAGGCTCTTG
>MEZG01000001.1:1655-6293 GCA_001775965.1 Candidatus Bathyarchaeota archaeon RBG_13_60_20
GTCTAGGACGTCCGTGGGGAGGTCCACGTCGATGAAGCGCTGATAGTCGGGGACCTTGGACTTGCGCAGGGAGTCGATCTTCTGCTGCTTGGGGAACTGGGCTGCTATCTTAGCTGCAAACGCTAGCTCCTCATCGGTGTACTCGGGTGCACCTACCTCCCGCATGTTCTTGACCACCAGCTCGGCTAGAGTGCGGCTGGGGATGATGTTGTGGATGCCGTCGATGAACTGTATCTCCAGCTCGGTCTCGGTCATGAGGGCGGCTCCCTGGGCGATCTTCTTGATGCGCTCGTAGATGGGGTCCAGCTGGTCCCGCTCCGGGGCGCGGATGTAGTACCAGCTGCGGGCATAGTCGGGGACCACGTTGGGCTGGCCGCCGCCCTGCTCGATGACGTAGTGGATGCGGGCGTCGGCTATGACGTGCTCGCGGAGGAAGTTGACGCCGATGTTCATGAGCTCGATGGCGTCGAGGGCTGATCGGCCCATCTCGGGGTTGCCTGCGGCGTGGGCCGTCTTGCCGCGGTAGATGAACTTGACGCCGTTGACGGCGGTGCTGCTCATGAGGCGGGCCGTGTTCATGCTGCCCGGGTGGTGGCTGAGGCAGGCGTCGAGGCCGTCGTAGAGGCCCTCCCGGGCCATGAAGACCTTGCCCCCATAGTTCTCCTCGGCTGGGGTCCCGTAGAACCTGATGGTTCCTAGCAGCTTCTCCTCCTCCATGGCGTGGCGGAGGGCGCAGACGCAGGCCAGGGCGGTGGCGCCGTGGATGTTGTGGCCGCAGCCGTGGCCCGGCGCCCCCGGGACTAGGGGCTCCTTCGCGGGGGCCACCTTGTTGCTTATGCCGGGCAGGGCGTCGTACTCGCCCTGGAACCCGAGGACCGGCTTGCCCCTGCCCCACTCCGCGTAGATGGCCGTAGGCATCCCAGCGACGCCGTGCGTGACCCTGAAGCCGTGCTCCCTGAGCTTGTCGGCTACGAGCTTGCTGCTCCTGGTCTCCACTAGGCCGAGCTCGGCGTAGCTCCAGACCTTGTCGCTTATCTCGATGAACTCCTGGCGGTGCTCATCGATCCACCTCCACAACCTGTCCTTCAACATGATGAGTCACCATGATAGAGTGGCTTCAGATGTAAAAAATTGACGAAAAATGCGTTATAAATAACTGTAAGAATTATACCTAACATTTAAGAGTAATACATTCGAAGAACTCAAATAGGTTGAAATAAATTAAGAGTGGATTCTTTCAACTAGTTGTTTTATAATATCTTCGACAGATTCAAGTATAGTTTTAACGTTTTCCCCATCTACGCTTCGGTAAACTAAATTGAATGAGTAGATTTTATCCGCTCGTTTGACAAAAGGTTCAAGTCTGACATCAATCCACTCAGGACCATTAGGTAGTATGTTTTTACTTGCATAGCGTAAGGTAAAGGGAGAAACTGGGATTTTCAATATCTCTGTGAAGGCCTCAGCAATCTCATCTTGCTTGGATACATCCTCTATCATCTTCCTTGGATTATTTTCTGTATATATGTGGTAGTCTACAACTGTCTCGTAGAATTTCACATTTTCATTATACTCAATTCTCATGTCCTCTTTGATTATTTTCTCTAGCTCGTTGAAGATGGATAATATGGCTCTTGGATTCTGGCCGTCAACCGCTAGTATTTGCATATTTGTGTCTAGGATTACTTGGTTTCCATCTTTTTCTGCTAATTGACCGGGGATTTCTAACCTAAAAGGTCCGATAGATTGGGGAATTTCGTTTATAATGTATCCCTTTGTTTTAAGTATTTGTGCAAAATCATTGCTATCAATTGGATAGAATACAAAACTTGTTCGTATGCTCATTCTAATTCTTAATGATCTAATCTCTAGTGTTTCACCCATGGGTTTCCAACCTCTTTATCATGACTGTTGCTCCTGATGTTGAGGTTTGATATTCTGATCTCTCATATGTTGCTATTTGGGAGTATTTAATTGGCGTTATTCCTGCAGATGTATTCTGGCCCTCAAGGATCTCCTTCCAGTAATCTTGTCTAGGGAGATAACTGTACAAAAGTCCTTCACATTTTTCAATAGTAGTACGGCTAAGCCTCATTTTCTGTGCTTGGACAGCTTTTACTATATCTAAAGGCACTCTGAACTGTTCCGCGATGGCGTCATGCGCTTTTCCCTTTGCTAACTCCCGGTTAATCATTGGCAGTAAAATTTTTAATTCTTCTACTTTATACAGGGAATTTCGGGGAGGAGTCCAAGTCACTTCTTCTATCTGAGCTTTGTCTATCAAATGTGCTAAAAGGTCTTTTACCTCGGTCTCTAAGTTATCTTTGATTAATCCCTGGTATTCTTGGTTTACTTGTTTGAATGTTTCTAATATTTGTACTAGTTTCTCTCTATCTGTTTCTTCTATGGCTTTTTCGTAGAGGCTTGTTAGCTTTACTATTAATAGTTCAACAGAGTCGTCTACATGGCGTTTAAGTAGGAATTTTAAAGTTTCGTCCTGAGATGTTTCGAGGGCCAAGAGGAGTATTTTTTCCTTTGTTAAGGTCTGTATATCATCTCTATCTTCCATTTTATAGAATGTTCTGCGCTCTATCCCGCTTTTTTTTGCTGCTTTGGATATGCTACCAAGGATTTCCACTAGTTCTTTGAAAATTTGTACTATGTCTGTCCGCGTTAAACTCGTAGCGTATTTCTCAGCTAAATATTCTGACACCGCGATGCACCTAGTACTGTGTACTGCAGTATACAGTAATAGGTGATATATAACTCTTATATAACTATAATCGGTAACAGGTAAAAGTAAATGTCTCTCTGCGAGGGTGGAAGAGAATTTATAGCCTCAGCCAAAAAGAACCATTTTTCAACCACTCTAGATACAATAATGGATCAGATTAGATCTTACTTATTTTCGGGTATTCACCAACCAAATCCATCACGTGAGTTTAACTATCTTTTCAGGTCAGGAAATGAAATCCGGGCGAGCAAACATATTAAGGTCATAGAGCTTGAGGAAGAAGATATTATAGAACTAACAAATAATAAATATACATCTCAGTTAAAGGGACTTTACATTCCAGATTTGGGGAAAATATTCCTAAACCATCAATTATGGTGTCTTGAGACTTTTATTCACGAAACATTGCATTCACTCTCAGTCTCAAGCTCATATTCGTCTAATTATAGACTATATATGCAGTTCTTTGAGGGATTAACTGAACTTTACACCGGATATCTTCTTAGAAGACATTATGATTTCTGTTATAATAATTGTTGGAAAACATGCAAGGAGAGTCTTTGTTATTGTACGTATCAACGGGAAGTAAAAATTTGGCTTGGTATTTGTCACTTTGTTCCTTTAAAGTATACTTTCCCATTGTATTTTTGGGATGGTGAAGATCGTTGGGAGTCACTGTGGAGGGTTTTCATCGAAAGGATCAGAGAATATGGTTACCCTAGGTTTGAAATGATTATTGATCAAGATAAAAAACCCAAGTGGCTTGCACTTCATCAAGAGGCATTAAAAAGATTTGGTAGAGAATACTTAGATATCTATAATGATATTAGAAATCCTTTAGATTTGAGTTTATTATTATTGGAGTAATATTTGATTATATTTACTTATCAATTATATACAGTTCAGTTGGGCCTTAAACATGATAATAAAACTCGAATACTTCAGCATCTATCGGCTACTTCCACTCCCATATCTTCGCCGTCCAGTCCCCATCCTCGTCAGACTCATACTCATACAGGCCCACCACCCTATTCAGACGCGAAAGCCTCTGAGACTCGGTTGAATGGAAGAAGACCCCCCTCCTGCTGGACCCACGCCCCCTCCCCGTAGGCCACCCCACGCCGATCTTCTTAATCCTGACAACGTCGCCCTCGACCGTCGTAACCAGCGCATCCCCCTCACCCAGGGCAACGCCATCCTGCATGGGCGTCGAGACGGCCGTGGCCAGTATCGAGGCCTCCACCCCCAGGATGCTGCCCGAGCCCTGCTCGGATGCCTCCACTTTCCCCTCGGGAAGCACCCTCAGGCTCGTGGTCTTACCTTTGAACTCCGCTATGATCTCGCCTATCAACCAGTGTCGCCTCTCAGGGCAACTCGCACGCGTGGACTGGCTCTGGGTCAGGAAGCTTTCCTCATAAAGATTAAAACCCTGTTGAGGTGCGCGAAACCTATTTATCCCCTACAGCCAAACTCTCAAGGAGTCAACCTTGACTGAATCAATCACCCTGCCCCCCCGCAGCCAGGCACCCCGAGCCGAGACCTGGGACCTGGAGAGCATCTTCCCCACCCCAGCGGACTGGGAGGCCGCCGGGCAGGAGATCAACGGATACATCACCCAGCTAGCCGCCTACCAGGGCAAGCTGAAGGAGGGCCCCAAGACCCTGCTGGCCTACCTTCGCCTGGCAGAGGCGGCGGGCATCCTGGCTGGCAAGTACACCCTCTACGCCAGCAATTATTATGCCGTCGATACGGGCGACCAGCGCTCCGCCGCCCGCATGGGCCAGGCACGCAGCCTGGCCGCCCGGCTGGGCGCCGCCACAGCCTTCCTCGAGCCGGAGCTGATGGCCCTCGGCTTCGACAAGGTCGAGAAGTGGATCAAGTCCACGCCCGACCTGGCCTACTTC
>MEZG01000001.1:6323-9047 GCA_001775965.1 Candidatus Bathyarchaeota archaeon RBG_13_60_20
ACCAACCCGGACCGCGAGGCGCGCCGCACCGCTTGGGAGAACTACGCCGATGGCTACCTCGCCCACAAGAACACCTTCGCCGCCGCTTTCATCGCCCAGCTCAAGCAGGACGTATTCAACGCCCGGGCCCGCGGCTACGAGTCCAGCCTCCACGCCTCCATGGGCCCCAACGAGATACCCGTCGAGGTCTACCACAACCTATTGGACGTTTTCAAGAAGAACCTGCCCACATGGCACCGCTACTGGCGCCTCCGAAAGGAAGCCCTCGGCGTGGACACCTTCCACGTCTACGACATCAAGGCCCCCCTGACCCAGGCCAAGCCCGCGGTGCCCTTCAAGCAGGCCGTGGACTGGGTCTGCGACGGCATGGCCCCCCTGGGCGAAGAGTACGTATCCGTCCTGCGTAACGGCTGCCTGGAGGAGCGCTGGGTGGACCGGGTCCGCAACAAGGGTAAGCGCGAGGGCGCCTTCAGCAGCGGCACCCACGGCACCCACCCCTTCGTCATGATGTCCTACGCCGAAGACATCTTCAGCGTCAGCACCCTCGCCCACGAGCTGGGCCACTCCATGCACAACTACTACTCCAGGCGCGAGCAGCCCTTCATCTACGGCCGGTACAGCCTCTTCGAGGCCGAGGTGGCCTCCAACTTCAACCAGGCCCTCGTCCGCGACCACCTGTTCCGCACCCAGCCGGGCCGCGACTTCCAGGTGGCCCTCATCGAGGAGGCCATGTCCAACTTCCACCGCTACTTCTTCATCATGCCCACCCTGGCCAGGTTCGAGCTGGAGGCCCACACCAGAGCCGAGCAGGGCAAGCCCCTCAGCGCCGACGCCCTAATCGGGCTCACGGCCGACCTCTTCAAGGAGGGCTACGGAGACGAGGTCGCCTTCGACAGGGACCGCATCGGCATCACCTGGGCCCAGTTCAGCCACATGTACGCTAACTTCTACGTATTCCAGTACACCACAGGCATCTCGGGGGCCCACGCCCTGGCGAAGCCCATACTCGCCGGCGACAGGGCAGCTGTTGAGCGCTACCTCGGCTTCCTCAAGGCGGGCGGCTCCCGCTACCCCGTGGACAACCTGAAGCAGGCCGGGGTGGACCTCACCGAGCCCGAGCCCGTGGAGAGCGCCTTCGCCTACCTCGCCGGCCTGGTGGACAGGCTGGAGGAGCTACTCGGCTGAAGGAACCAACATGTATGAGGGGCCCGCACCGCGTGGAGCCCCTCCATCCTGCGCTGCAGCCGTCACAGGTAGCGGACCCGCGCCGGGACCCGCTCCGTCTTGTCCGTCACCACGTCCACGACGGCGGGCAGGCCCGACCCCAGCGCCCTCTCAAGCGCCTCACGCAACTCGCCCGGCCTCTCAACCCTCACCCCGAAGCAGCCGAACCCCTCGGCCACCTTCGCGTAGTCAAGCTCCGTGAAGGGGAACGCCTCGCTACCCAGCACCGAGTTGTTGTTCACCACCGTAACCATGGGCGCACGCAGGTCGTTGTACCTCCTCGCCGTCTCCAGGTCCGCAATGTTGTAGCCCATGCCGCCGTCCCCCGTCAGGTGGATGACCCTCCGGTCCTTGCCCAAGGCGAAGGAAGCACCTACAGCTAAGCCGAAGCTGGAGCCCAGGGTGCCCCCCGCGGGCAGGAAGACCCTGCCCGTCTCCCCGAGCCTCAGGAACCGGATGGCCCAGCCCAGCATGTTGCCGGTGTCGCTCACCACGACGTCCCCGGGGCGCAGGAACCCGGACACTTCCCTCATCAGCCGCTGAGGCTTGACTGGGACCGAGTTGGAGTTCAGTTGCTTAGCCGAGTCCTCGTACTCCCTGACCCTCCGGGACAGCTCCTCGAGCCTCCCAGGCTTCTCCTTCCGCTTTGCTAGTTTATTCACAGCGGCCAGCAGCTCCTGCAGCGTCGCCTTCGCGTCCCCCACCAGCGCCACGTCCGGCCTGTACGTCCTGCCTATCGCGGTGGGGTCGATGTCCAGGTGTATGATCCTCGTGGAGCCGGGCTGGGGCGAGGTGAACTCCTCCATCTGCATCCTGCCGGCCCTGGTCCCCAGGAGGAACACCAGGTCCGCCTCGCGCACGACGTCGTTGGAGACCGGTCTACCGTACGTGCCCATCACCCCCATCCAGAGCGTGTGATCCTCTGGGAAGCAGCCCTTACCGTTCGGGTTGGCGACCACCGGGATCATCAGCGTCTCCGCCAGCTCCAGCAGCTCCTCGTAGGCCCCCGACAGGTGGACCCCGCCGCCGCACACGATCACGGGGCTCTCCGCCTCGGCCAGGAGCCGGGCGGCCTCCGCCACCCTCTCCGGCTCGGCCCTAGGCCTGAAGGGCGGGACCCGCCTGAAGACCTCGTTCCCATAGATCTCGGGCACCTCCTCGACCCTGTCCGCCATGTCCGTGTGCATGCTCACGTGGGTCGGCCCGGGGCAACCGCTCACAGCGACCTGGCAGGCCGTGCGCATGTACTCGGCGAGCCTGCCGACGTCCGTGACGTCCGCGTTGAACTTGCACGTCTGCTCGAAGTACCTCATCTCGTAGCACTCCTGGTACGAGAAGGCGTCCTTCTTCGCCGTCGGGTACGAGCCCGTCAGAGCCACGACGGGGCTGTGCGCGTACATGGGCTCGTACAGCATCGACGCCAGGATCGCGGCGGCCGCGCCGTGCTGGCCGTAGCAGACCGTCGGCCTCCCGGTCACCCTGGCGTACCCGTCGGCCATG
>MEZG01000001.1:9072-21236 GCA_001775965.1 Candidatus Bathyarchaeota archaeon RBG_13_60_20
AAGGTGTGCGAGTATCACTTTATTCAGGGATGGAAAGGGATGAATCGCGGAGGGTTTACAAAAACACCATCTAATGGGTTTTATTTAAGTGAATATCAGGTTCATCTGAACTAGGCGCACTCGGTTTGTATCTACTAGCCCTTATCTTACTAACCTCATGCTGCAACTCAACCGAGCCCATCTCGACATGACCCAACATACCCCTCAGAGCCTTGACAGAATCCTTAGGATGATTCCTAGATTTTTTCTGTATCACTTGTCTTACACTTCCTTCTGACCTGTTACGGTGTTCAAACAGGAGCCACATCTCATTTTATGAATGAACTCAATGTCAGCTCTCCTGCGGAACTCCCTGATGAGCTCAACGCTGGACACTTCCTCGAGCCAGAGACCCTTGGCCAGACCTCTCAACTGAGCCACAGGGTCACGCTCATCAGTAGATTGCTTAGTCAAGTAAACGACACCTAGTACTGAATGAAAACTAGGAAATATCAACGTTTATTCAGAAAATAAGTCGAGCAACAGAACAATGGGTTGAAAGGGCTACTGCTTGCCCTTGAGCTTCTCCGCCATCTCCCGGGCCTGCTCTAGGGGCGGCTTCCTGTCCGGGTCGCCCACCGGCTTGTAGACCTGGCCCTCCAGCCGCCTCTTGTGCTCCTCTTTCACCTTCACCAGCAGCCCCGGATCCATCATCAGGTCCAGGACGCTGCCCGCCATGGTCTTCGAGGCGAAGACGAGCGACTTGTGTCCAATGCTCATGCCACTGCACGCCACGAACTGCCAGCTGTGGCCCGGCGCCCCGAGGACATTGCACGCGGTGCCGAACTCCATGGCGGGGGTTACCCAGCTCACGTCGGCCACATCGGTGCTGCCGGGGCTGGTCTCCCCCTCATCCCAGGGGTCTAGGATGTCCTTGGGCAGGTCCACGTCTATGAACCTCTCATAGTTGGGCACCTTATACTTCCTGAGGCCATCCACCTTGGACTCCCGGGTGAAGCTCTCCGCGATCTTGGCTGCGAACCCCAGCTCCTCCTCCGTGTAGATGGGCGCGCCCACGGCTCTCATGTTGGCGGTCACCACCTCGCTCAGAGCCCTGCTGGGTATCAGGTTGAAGAGGCCGCCCGTGTGGTCGATCTTCAGCTCCGTCTCCGTCATCAACGCGGCGCCCTGGGCGATCTTCTTGACGCGCTCAAAGATGGGGTCCACCTGGTCGCGCCTGGGCGCCCTGATGTAGTACCAGCTGCTCGCATAGTCGGGCACCACGTTGGGCTGTCCGCCCCCGTTCTCGATGACGTAGTGGATGCGGGCCTCCTGGATGACGTGCTCCCGGAGGAAGTTGACGCCCACGTTCATCAGCTCGATGGCATCCAGGGCGCTCCTGCCCATCTCGGGGTTCCCGGCCGCGTGGGCCGTCTTCCCGTAGTAGTGGAACTTGACGCCGTTGGTGGCGTTGCTGCTGTCCAGCCCGGCAACGTTCATGCTGCTGGGGTGGTGGCTCAGGCACACGTCGGCATCGTCGTAGAGGCCCTCCCGGACCATGTAGACCTTGCCGCCGAAGTTCTCCTCGGCCGGGGTACCGTAGAACCTGATGGTGCCCTTAAGCTTCTCCGTCTCCAGCACGTGCTTCACGGCGGCGGCCGCTGCGAGGGCCGTGGTGCCGTGGATGTTGTGGCCGCAGCCGTGGCCCATCCCGCCCTCCACAAGGGGTTCCTTCCGGGGCACGGCCTTGTTGCTGATCCCGGGCAGGGCATCGTACTCACCCTGGCACACGATGACCGGCTTGCCCCTACCCCACTCGGCTGTGATGGCGGTGGGCATACCGGCGACGCCGTGCTTCACCCTGAACCCGTATTGCCTGAGCTTCTCGGCGTGGAGCTTGCTGCTCTTGTCCTCGCAGAGGCCCAGCTCCGCGTAGCCCCATATCTTGTCGGATACTTGTATGAGCTCCTCGCGGTGCTCGTCGATCCAGTTCCAAGCCTTCTCCTTCGACATGGGGTAAGAGGGGCTAGATCAGCGTAAAAAATGAGCGACCCGCGCTTGCTGCATATCACGCGTAGACGGTCTCAAGCCGCCTCAGCCCCGCCCCCACGTGGGCCCCGTCCCCCACGTCTAGGCCGTGGAGGACCTGGTGGACGCCCACGATCCTGGCGTAGAACGCGGCGCGTCCGAGGTACTCGGGGGGGTCGCCCTTAGCCGCCGCCACAGCCTCCGCGAAGGACGTGCCGTAGTCGGATAGGAGCCCCGTGAGGTCGAAGGCGGGGTCCCCCGCGCAGGCGTCGCCCCAGTCGATGACGCCGGTCAGGCTCCCGGTGGCGGAGTCGTGGAGTATGTGGTCCGAGCTGAGGTCCCGGTGGATGAGGCGGGGCCCGAACCTGAAGTTGGCGGGGTCCTCCAAGTATGCGTCCAGGTCCCAGAGCAGGTCGGATGCCGCCGCCGAGGAGAGCCTGGGCGCTATCAGCCTCTGGGCCTCCTCCCTGAGCACCAAGTAGAGGCACCTCCAGTCGCTGCCGGTGTGCCTCGGAACCAGGTCACCTGCCTCGCCCAGGGGGACGCCCTGGAGCTGGGTGAGGAACAGCGCGAGGCTGGAAGCGACCCGGCTACCGGAGTCGCCCAAGTGGCTGGCCCTTAGCTGCTCGCCCGGTATCAGCCTGTACCCCATGAAGTGGGGCAGAGGGCCGCTTGTCCATGTGTACTCGGGGACGGGCACCCGCAGCGTCAGGCGCCTCAACAGGACGGGGAGAAGCTGCGCCTCCTTCCTCAGCTGCCCGGTCACATCCGGGCGCCGGGTGAACCTGAAGACGTGGGAGCCGTTGGCCAGCAGGACCACGTTGTCCCAGCCGTCCAGCAGGAGCCTGTGGCTTCTGACCCTGAAGGGCGTGTGCAGGTGGACGAGGGATACTAGGGCGTCTGGCTCCACGCGTTGTACGGAGGCTCGGCCCGGGTTATCGGTTTCGATGGAAATAGTGGGTTTGGGCTACTCCAGGAAGGTGACGCTGACCAAGCTCTCGCCGCAGTTCACCGAGTAGAAGCACCTCATCATGCCCACGACTCCGCCGTGGGGCGCCTTGACGGTCTGCTTCACCTCCCCGAAGAGGTCCGTGACGACGCCGAGGACGTCGCCGGCCTTCACCATCTGGTCCGTGGACACGGCGGGCTTCCAGATGCCCCCCTGCTCGGCCCTGAGCCTGGCGCTGCCCTTACTTGTGACGGGCTCTACCATCCGTGGCTTGCCCTCGATGACGCCGAAGTACCTGAGCACGTTCATGATGCCCTCGTAGTGGAACCGTACCTCGTCCTCCCGTACCGGGAACGGTGTGCCCGCCTCGGAGATGACGCAGGGGATGCCGAGCCTGGCCTGGGCGCACATGCTGAGCCCCGTCGGGGCCACCTGGAACAGGTTGATGTACCGGGCGGGGAAGCAGCGGGCCATGTCCAGGGCCACCTTGTTCACGGCCTCGTCGTCGCCCTTGCCCGCCAGCGTGAAGCCCCTTATGTCCTCGTTGATGTCTCCGCCGTGGCAGTCCAGGAGCGCGTCGCACCGTTTGATGACGTTCTCGAAGACTGTGTACGCGATCCTGTGGGTGAGGGTGCCCTCCTTGTCGCCGGGGAAGACCCTGTTCTGGTTCAGCTGGTCGAAGGGGCTGAGGAACTGGGTCTTGTGCTCGAACTGGGGCCCGTTGAGGACGGGGACAGCGAGCACCGTCCCCTTCATCTTCTTGGGGTCAAGCTCCTTGATGGCCCTGATGACGGCGTCTATGCTGGCGAACTCGGTGCCGTGGGTGCCGCCTATGATGCCGATGGTCTTGCCTTTCCTGGAGCCGTTGATGACAGCGAGGGGCACCCTGTAGGTGTTGACGCTTGTGGTGCCCGCGTCCAGGAACCCCTTGGCCTTCTCTCCCGGGGCCGCCGTTATTCCGCCGATGGTTATGCTCATGCGACCCGCCTCCCCTTCAGCTTCTCCCACGCCTCCTTGGCTATCTCCAGGGGCGGATCGATCTCGGGCGGTATCGGCGACGAGTACTTGCGCCCCGCGAGCCGTTTCGCGTGCTCCTCCTTGGCCTTCTTGAGCAGTTCGGGCTTCGTGTAAAGGTCCAGGGCCGAGGCGGCCATGGTCTTGGCCGCGAATATGAGCGACTTGTGGCCTATGCTCATGCCGCTGACGGCGGTGAACCTCCAGTCGTGGCCGGGGCCGCCCAGGACGTTGCAGGCTGTGCTGAACTCCATGGTGGGGGTCTGCCAGCTCACGTCACTGACATCTGTTGAGCCGTGGCTGATCTCGCCGTCGTTCCAGGCGTCCAGGGTGTCCGTCATGAGGTCAACGTCCACGTACCGCTCCCAGTTGGGGACCTTGTTCTTGCGTAGGCTGTCGACCTTGTTCTGCCTCTCGATGGTCTTGGCGATCTCGGCCGCGAAGGCGAGCTCCTCCTTGGTCCAGGTGGGTGCGCCGACCTCGCGCATGTTGGCCGTGACCAGCTCGCTCAGCGTCTTGCTGGGCAGCTTGTTGTATATGGCGGCGATCAAGCTGATCCTCAGCTCGGTCTCTGTCATGAGGGCGGCGCCCTCAGCGATCTTGTTGATGCGCCTGTAGATGGCGTCCACTTGGTTCCGTTCCGGGGCCCTGATATAGTACCAGCTCCGGGCGTAGTCTGGGACCACGTTGGGCTGGCCACCACCCTGCTCTATGACGTAGTGGATGCGGGCGTCTTGGATGACGTGCTCCCTGAGGAAGTTGACGCCCACGTTCATGAGCTCCACGGCGTCCAGGGCGCTGCGGCCCTGCTCGGGGCTGCCAGCCGCGTGGGCTGTCTTGCCCCTGTACTCGTACTTGACGCTGTTGACTGCGTTGCTGCTGGCCAGGCTGGCCACGTTCATGCTGCCGGGGTGGTGGCTTAGGCACGCGTCAACGCCTTTGAAGCTGCCGGCGCGGACCATGTAGGCCTTGCCGTCGTAGTTCTCCTCGGCCGGCGACCCGAAGCACTTGACTGTGCCGGGGAGCTTCTCCGCCTCCAGGGCGTAGCGGGTGGCTATGGAGGCCATGAAGCCGCTTGTGCCGTGGATGTTGTGGCCGCAGCCGTGGCCGGGCCCATCCTCAACGAGCCACTCCTTCCTGGGCACGGTCTTGTTGCTGATGCCGGGGAGGGCGTCGTACTCGCCCATGAATCCTATGACGGGCTTCCCTTTGCCCCACGTCGCCACGAAGGCGCTGGGCATCCCCGCGACGCCCCGCTCCACCCTGAAGCCGTGCTTCTCGAGGGTGCTGGCGTGTAGCTCGGCCGACCTGAACTCCACCAGGCCCAGCTCGGCATACTCCCACACCTTGTCGCTGATCTCTATGAACAGCGACCTGTTCTCATCGATCCATCTGTAAGCCCTGTCCTTAACCATGGGGAAGACTTGGCCCCCGAAAATTTAAAAGGATGGTCTGGCCCACTAGGCGACCGGCCTCTCGTCTAGCCTATCACGCTTTAAGGTTGGGCCGGGCTCCCTTCTCATGAAAGCACACCTAATGCTTGGGTAAACCATTAATGGGGCTTATATTTTCCCCAACAATGTTGGTTTTCCCATAAGTTCAGGGTAGGATTTATAAAGTTGAGGGGTGAGTCTTAATGATGTTAAAAGATTACTCTTCGCCTAGACTTCGATGCCCTTACTGCGATGAGTCGCTTCCGTCTCACCGGGACATGAGAGTCCACGTCGGCAGCCATCACAAGGAAAAGGTAGACGAGTTCATGGAAGAGTACTTCGGGGGCAGGTGGATCGAGGTGAACTTCATCTCCCTCATGCTGAGGAAGTCGCTGGGCGCCGTGACCGAGGAGTCCTGCCTCAGGTGCGGCGGATGCGACGTGGAGTGCCCAGTATCCGCGGCCCACAGGGGCTTCAGACCATATGATGTCCTGGTTCAACTGCTGGAGGGGAAGATAAGGGACATACTGAGGTCAGACGCGATCTGGGCCTGCACGAACTGTTACGCGTGCGGGGAGGGCTGCGGGGCGGGTATGCCCCCATACGAGGTCATTGAGACTCTCCAGAACCTTTCTGCCCGTATAGGGTACCACTTTCCGGACAGGTACAGGGAATACGATAAGAGCATACTGAGGAGCGGCCTCATCCTGAGGCCCGGCGTCCTCAGAATGGCGGAGCTCACAAGGCTGGCGAGCGGTGACGTTGGCCTGCCACAGCTGCCGGCGCCGCCTGACCTCCCTAGGTTCAGGGAGTCCATGAAGAGACTGACCGAGATGAGGACAGCCCTATGATGTACGCATTTTACCCCGGGTGCCTGTCTCAGACCGAGATGTTCAGCTGCCTGGCTTCAGCCAGAGAGGTGCTGAACAGGCTGGGCGTCGGGCTTCAGACCATGGACGGGTCCAGCTGCTGCGGCTACCAGTCGTACAGGCTGTCCTCACCCGTCACGTGGAAGTACCTCACGGCCAGGAACCTGGCCCTGGCCGCGAGGATGGGCCACGATATCCTCACGAACTGCAACGACTGCTACCTCTCATTCAGGAAGGTGGGCAAGGAGTTGGCCGACGACCCTCACCTGAAGGGAATAGTTGATGACGCCCTCAGGCTTGAGGGGCTGGAGTACAACGCCAAGGCCGGGGTGTGCCACATAGCCGAGGTTCTGCACGACAGGATCGGGTTGAAGCGCATCACGGAAGCTGTGGTGAAGCCCCTGAAGGGCTTCAGGTTCGCGACACAGCCTGGCTGCCACATGTTCAGGCCGGAGGAGCTGGCCATGCCGGACGGCCCTGAGCCGCGCAAGCTCGACGAGCTCGTTGAGGCTCTGGGGGCGGAGACGTCCGATTACCCCCACAGGCTGGACTGCTGCGGCTCGCCCATGCAAGCCTCGGACGAGGAGGCCTCCCTGAGGGTCGCTGACAGGAAGCTCAGGTCGGTGAGGGACGGCGGATTCGACGGGATAGTCACCATCTGCCCTCACTGTTTCAGGACGCTGGACGCCGGTCAGGGGGGGACGGGCGCGGCTTCAGGCGACGAGGGGAAGAGAGTGCCGGTTATCCACTACACCCAGCTCCTGGGCCTGGCTATGGGCTTCTCCCCCGCAAGACTGGGGCTCCAGTTCAACATGAGCCCGGTTGGGGGCATCATAGACCGGGTGTGAGGATGAACCGTGGAGGACTGGCGGTTGGTCGACACGATGCCGAGAGAGTCTGAGGAGGGTCATTGGTCTAGCGGATATGTGGAGGGGCTGGCCCGACTCGCAGATAATGAGCGCCCCACGCACCTTGAGGAGCGCATCCACCCCCATCAATGTTCAGAAGAGTAGAAGGCGATGCTTTTGGTCCCTGAGATAAACGAAGTTGAGGTAAGGTTCATCTCCAAGATGCTTAGCCGGCTGGTCGGGGAGATGAACGCCGAGGTCTGTGATCAGTGCGGGAAGTGTTCATCCGCTTGCCCCGTCTCGAAGGAGATCGAGGGCTTCAATCCGCGGCAGATGATAGCCAAGGTCTCAATGGGCAGGCTTGATGGGCTCCTCAAGGAGGACGCCATCTGGACCTGCACCACTTGTCTGAAGTGCAGGGAGAGGTGCCCCGAGGACATATCCCCGTACGATGTCATCCTGATACTCCGCAACCTGGCTTACCGCGCTGGGTACAGCTACCCGGCGGGGTACGATGATTTCATTAAGGGCGTGAAGGAGAGCGGGTTCATCTCCAGGCCCCAGGCGGTGAGGGGACGGGGCGGCGTGAAGGTCAGCCGCGCCGACCTGGGCCTGCCCGAGGTGTCCGGCCCCGGGGACATGGCCAAGTTCGACGGCGTAATTGAGGGCATCATCAGGGCGGGTAAGTAGAGTTGAGATACGCGTTATACCTGGGGTGCACCATCCAGTCGGAGCAGTACGGGTACGAGGCCTCGGTGAGGGAGACCCTGCCGAAGCTGGGCGTGGAGCTCGTCGACATGAAGGGCGCCAGCTGCTGCGGGTTCCCCGCGCTCAACAGCGTGTCAAAGCTGGGGTGGCACTACCTCTCGGCGCGAAACCTGGCCATCGCCGAGGACATGGGGCTACCCCTTCTGCCCCTCTGCAACGGATGCCACCTGTCCTTCGTCGAGACAAAGCACTTCTTGAAGGAGGACCCTGAGCTGAAGAATATAATAAACATGAACCTCGAAAAGGAGGGCCTTCACTACGAGGGCAGCACCCGGGTTGTGCACCTCCTCGAGGTCCTCCACGACGAGATTGGAGCGCAGGGGATCGGTGAGAAGGTGGTTAAGCCAATTGGGGGCGTGAAGCTGGCGGCTCACCCTGGCTGCCACGCGATAAGGCCCAGCGACCTCCAGAGGGTGGACGACGCAGAGGACCCCCAGAAACTTAACAGCCTCATAAAGGCCCTCGGCGCCGAGACCTTCGACTACCCCGAGAAGATCGATTGCTGCGGGTCCCAGCTCGCCGTGGCCTCGGGCAGGACGACCCTGAAGATAGCAGGGGACAAGCTCAAGGCGGTGAGGTCCTACGGCTTCGACGGCCTGGTGACCACCTGCCCCTTCTGCTTCAAGATGTATGACGGCAGGCAGAGGGCCATCAGGGGCGCCCTCAAGGACGACACCCTAGAGGTCCCCGTCTTCTACTACACCCAGCTTCTGGGGCTGGCCATGGGCTCCAGCCCCGACAGACTCGGGCTCCAGATGAACATGAGCCCTGTAGACGGCCTCGTGGAGAGGATGACGGAGTAGACTCGATGAAGCCAGTAATGGTTATCGGAGGAGGCGTCGCAGGAATCCAGGCGGCCCTAGACCTAGCCGATCGAGGCCTCGAGGTCCACCTGGTGGAGAAGACGCCCAGCATAGGCGGGGTCATGGCGCAGCTGGACAAGACCCTGCCCACCATGGACTGCAGCATCTGCATCCTGGCCCCCAAGATGATCGAGTGCTTCAGGCACCCAAACATAACCATCCACACCCAGAGCCAGGTGAAGGAGGTCAGCGGCGGAACCGGCAACTTCGACGTGAAGGTGCTCAAGGAGCCCCGGTCCGTGGACGAGTCCAAGTGCACAGGCTGCGGCATCTGCAGCCAGAAGTGCCCCACCAAGGTTATAGACGGGTGGCAGGAGGGGCTTACGACCCGCAAGGCCGTGTACATCATGTTCCCCCAGGCCGTGCCCCTCACGGCCACCATAGACAGGGAGCACTGCCTCTACTTCCAGAAGGGCGTCTGCCAGGTCTGCAGCAAGGTCTGCCCCGCGGGGGCCATCGACTACGAGCAGAGACCCGAGGAGCTGAACCTGAACGTGTCCTCGATAGTCGTCGCCACCGGCTTCCAGGAATACGACCCCACCGAGCTGAAGGAGTACGGGTACGGCAGGTTCAAGGACGTCCTCACGGCCATGGAGTTCGAGAGGCTCGTCTGCGCATCAGGCCCCACGGGCGGCCACCTGAACAGGCCCTCCGACAACAAGTTAGCCCACAGGGTCGCATTCGTGCAGTGCGTGGGCTCCAGGACCCACAAGAAGGGCTACCCTTTCTGCAGCAGCGTCTGCTGCATGTACGCCACCAAGGAGGCCGTGCTCATCAAGGAGCACGACCCCACCTCCGAGGTCAACGTCTTCTACATGGACCTCAAGGTCTTCGGCAAGGGCTTCCAGCAGTTCGTGAACCGGGCCAAGAGCCACTACGGCGTTAACTACGTCCGCGGCAGGCCCGGGGAGATCAGGATGAACCCCCTAACCAACGACCTGACCATATGGTATGAGGACACCGCCAACGGCGACGTGTCCAGCATGGAGGCGGACCTGGCGGTGCTCTGCACCACCATGATCGCGAGGCCCGAGAACGTGGAACTGGCCAAGGCCCTGGGGCTGGAGCTGGACGAGTGGGACTTCTTCAAGTCTCTTAACCCGCTGACGAACCCCGTCGAGACGGGGATGCCGGGCGTCTTCCTCTGCGGCTGCAGCCACGGCCCCAGGGACATACCGGAGTCTGTGGCTGAGGCCAGCGGCGCGGCTGCTTGCGCCGCCGAGGTAGCTAGGAGGTTCATGTGATGAGCGAGGAGCCGAGGGTGGGCGTCTTCGTCTGCCACTGCGGCATCAACATAGGCGGCTACCTGGACGTGCCAGACGTGGTGAAGTACGCGGGGACCCTGCCCGGCGTGGCGTACGCGGAGGCCAACCTGTACACCTGTTCAAGCGATGGACTCCAGAAGATCAAGGAGGCCATCAAGAAGCACAGCCTCAACCGAGTCGTCGTGGCCTCGTGCACCCCCAGGACCCACGAACCGCTGTTCCAGGGCGCCTGCGAGGAGGCGGGCCTCAACAAATACCTATTCGAGATGGCCAACATCAGGGACCAGTGCAGCTGGGTCCACATGCACGAGCGGGACAAGGCCACCCAGAAGGCCAAGGACCTGGTCAGGATGGCCGTGGCCAAGGCCAGGCTGCTCACCCCCGAGGAGGAGCCCGAGATAGACATCCATCCCGTCGGGATGGTCATAGGCGGCGGGGTCTCCGGGCTCACGGCTGCCCTGTCCCTAGCCGACCAGGGCTTCAAGGTGCACTTGGTGGAGAGGGAGAGTAAGCTGGGAGGTTACCTCAACAAGCTGGACAGGCTGTTCCCCGACAACACCCGGGCCGAGGATGTCGTAGGGCCCCTCATAGAGCGGGTCACGGAGGCGCCGGACATCACGGTCCACCTCAACTCCGCGGTCACCGACGTTAAGGGCTTCATCGGCAACTTCGACACCGAGGTCGCCACAGGGGACGAGACCCAGCCCCTCAACGTGGGCACCATCATCGTCGCCACCGGGGCCGACTACCTGAGACCCGAGGGGCTGTACGGGTACGGCGAGGTGGACGGCGTGGTGACCCAGCTGGAGCTGGAGCAGCTCATCAAGGAAGGTAAACTGGGCAAAGCCAGAACCATGGTTATGATCCAGTGCGCCGGGGCCCGGATAGAGGAGAGGCCCTACTGCTCCAGGGTCTGCTGCTCCGAGGCCATGAAGAACGCGATGCTGCTGGTGGATGAGGACCCGAAACGCGAGGTGTACATCCTGTACAGGGACCTCCAGACCTACGGCCTGGAGTACTCGGGGCTGGAGTGGGACGCCAAGAGGAAGGGCGTCAAACTGGTCAAGTACGATGCTGAGAGGCCACCCACGGTGACCAAGGGCGAGAGAGGGCCCGTAGTGAATGTATTCAGCCCCCTGCTGGGCGAAGAGCTCACCATAGAGGCCGACGTGGTGGCGCTATCGGTGCCCATGGTGCCCAACCCGGATAACAAGAGGCTCTCACAGCTGCTGAAGGTGCCACTTAACCAGGACGGCTTCTTCCTGGAAGCCCACGTGAAGCTGAGGCCCTTGGACTTCGCCACCGACGGCGTCTACATATGCGGCACCGCCCACAGCCCCAAGGAGGTAGCCGAGAGCCTGGCCCAGGCTAGGGGCGCCGCCAGCAGGGCTGGGATACCCATGGCCAAGGGCAGGCTCAGGACCGCGGCTATCACCAGCGTCGTGGACCAGGAGAAGTGCAGCGGCTGCGGAACCTGCATCGAGCTCTGCGCCTACAACGCCATCACCAAGAACGAGAAGAAGCTGGCCCAGGTCACGTCGGCCGTCTGCAAGGGCTGCGGCGTGTGTGGGGCCAGCTGCCCGGAGAGGGCCATAACCATGAGGCACTTCACAAACGAGGAGCTGGAGGCCCAGGGCCTCGCTGCCCTCAGGGAGGCATAGGACATGAGCGATTTCGAGCCAAGGATCATAGGATTCCTGTGTAACTGGTGCAGCTACGCAGGCGCCGACCTCACGGGGGTCAGCAGGATACAGTACCCCACGAACCTCAGGGTCATCAGGGTCATGTGCAGCGGCCGCGTCGACCCGCCGCTGCCCCTCAGCTTCCTGGTCGAGGGGGCGGACGGCGTCATGATTACGGGCTGCCACATAGGCGACTGCCACTACATAGACGGTAACCTGTACGCCAAACGGAAGTTCAGGCTCCTGGAGAGGCTTGTGGAGCGGGCCGGCCTGGAGAAGGGCCGCGTCATGCTGGAGTGGGTCTCGGCCAGCGAGGGCCAGAAGTTCGCCGACGTGGTCACCGGCTTCATCGGGAAGATCAGGGAGATGGGGCCTACGCCGGCTGCCGCGGACCCCGAGATCAGGCTAAACCTCATGGCTGCCCAGGAGGCGGCGGAGGCTTACCGCCTACGCGCCCTCGTGGGCA
>MEZG01000001.1:21270-22443 GCA_001775965.1 Candidatus Bathyarchaeota archaeon RBG_13_60_20
AGGGGATGGGTGGACCTCCACGAAGTGAGGGACCATTCACCCCTCTACAAGACCATGGAGGTGGCCTAGATGAGCAAAGTAGGAGCGGTTCTGGTGGTCGGCGGAGGCATCACGGGCATCCAGGCCAGCTTGGACCTGGCCGACGCCGGGTTCAAGGTCTACCTCATGGACAGGGAGCCCACCATCGGCGGCGTCATGACCCAGCTGGACAAGACGTTCCCAACCAACGACTGCGCCATGTGCATCCTGGCGCCCAAGCTGGTGGGCGCCGGAAGGCACCCTAACGTGGAGCTCCTCACATACACCGACCTCGTGGACCTGAGGGGCGAGGAGGGCGACTTCACGGCCGTCCTCCGCAGGAAGGCCAGGAGGGTCGACCCGGAGAAGTGCACGGGCTGCGGGGACTGCGCCAAGAAGTGCCCCGTGGAGGCCATCGACGAGTACAACGAGAGGATGGCGAAGCGCAGCGCCTCGTACATCAAGTACCCGCAGGCTGTGCCTCTGTTCGCCACTATAGACAAGAGCAAGTGCATCGGCTGTGGCATCTGCAGCGAGGTCTGCAAGGCCGAGGCCATCGTCTACGACGACAGCGATGTGACAGCCGAGCTGAAGGTGGGCTCTGTCATACTCAGCCCCGGATTCCAGGCCTTCGACCCCAGCATACTCACAGAGTACGGGTACGGAAGGTACCCCAACGTGGTCACAAGCATGGAGTTCGAGCGCATCCTCAGCGCCACCGGCCCCTACAGGGGCGTGGTTATGAGGCCCAGCGACGGAGACCTCCCTAAGCGGGTGGCGTTCCTCCAGTGCGTAGGGTCACGGGACGAGCGCGTCGGGAACCCGTACTGCAGCGGCGTCTGCTGCATGTACGCCATGAAGGAGGCAGTCATAGCCCAGGAGCACAACCCGGGCCTTGAGGCCACCATATTCTTCATGGACATACGCGCATTCGGCAAGGAGTTCGACGACTACTACATCAGGGCGGAGAAGGAGCACGAGGTCAGGTTCATCAGGAGCAGGGTGGCCTCCACCCGGCAGGTGCCGGGAAGCCGCGACGTCCTCGTCAGCTACGAGCTTGACGGCGAGATAACGGAGGAGGCCTTCGACATGGTGGTCCTCAGCGTCGGCCTGAACCCACCCGAGGACTCGGGGGACCTGGCCGACGCCGCAGGC
>MEZG01000001.1:22458-23641 GCA_001775965.1 Candidatus Bathyarchaeota archaeon RBG_13_60_20
GTCTCAGGTGAGGAGCCCAGAGTCGGCGTCTTTGTGTGCCACTGCGGCATCAACATAGGCGGCGTCGTGGCTGTCAACGAGGTCGTCGAGTACGCCAAGACGCTGCCCAACGTCGCCTACGCCGAGCAGAACCTTTACACATGCAGCCAGGACACCCAGGACAAGATCAGGGAGACCATCAAGGAGCACAATCTCAATCGGGTTGTCGTGGCCTCGTGCACCCCCAGGACCCACGAGCCCCTCTTCATGGCGACGCTCAAGGAGGCCGGCCTCAACGAGTACCTCTTCGAGATGGCCAACATCAGGGACCAGTGCAGCTGGGTCCACATGCACGAGCACAAGGCCGCCACGCAGAAGGCCAAGGACCTTGTGCGTATGGCGGTGGCCAAGGCGAGGCTCCTGGAGCCCTTGGAGAAGCCGGTCATCAAGACCACGCCGGTGGCCCTGGTCGTAGGCGGAGGCATCAGCGGCATGACCAGCGCCCTGGAGATCGCGGACCAGGGGTACCAGGTGTACCTAGTAGAGAGGACGGGGGAGCTGGGAGGCAACCTGAGGAACATCAAGTTCGTGCCCACCGGCGAGGACCCCGAGAAGGAGCTCAATGCGCTCATCAAGCGGGTGAGCAAACATAAGAAGATCAGGGTCCACCTGGACACGCAGGTCGGCGACGCCCACGGCTACATAGGCAACTTCGAGTCAACGCTGGTCAGCCCGGAGGCTGAGACCGTGGTGAACCACGGGGTCGCCATCATCGCGACGGGCGGCGTCGAGTACAGGCCCAAGGAGTACATGTACGGAGCCCCAGGCGTCATGACCCAGTTCGAGCTGGAGGCCAGGCTCCACGAGGGCTACAGGCCAGGCTCCGTGGTGATGATCCAGTGCGTGGGCTCCAGGTGCGAGGAGCGCACCTACTGCTCAAGGGTCTGCTGCACGGGCGCCGTGACCAACGCCCTGAAGATCAAGGAGGACAACCCCGACGCCAACATATACGTGCTCTACAAGGACATGAGGACCTACGGGTTCAAGGAGGACTACTACAGGGCGGCGGCAGATAGGGGCGTCGTGTTCATCAGGTACACGGACGAGGACAAGCCCCTGGTCGAGGCCGGGGAAGGCCTCAGGGTGACGGTCACCGACCCCGTCCTCAAGGAGAAGGTGGAGCTGCCCGCTGACGCCGTGGTGC
>MEZG01000001.1:23656-23828 GCA_001775965.1 Candidatus Bathyarchaeota archaeon RBG_13_60_20
TGCCGCAGGAGGACAATGCCAAGCTTGCGGGCCTCTACAAGGTGCCCCTCAGCAAGGACGGGTTCTTCTTGGAGGCCCACATGAAGCTCCGGCCCCTGGACTTCGCCACTGACGGCGTCTTCCTGGCGGGCCTGGAAGACGCCGTCAGACAGGCGTCTGGAGCGGCGGCCAG
>MEZG01000002.1 GCA_001775965.1 Candidatus Bathyarchaeota archaeon RBG_13_60_20
TATGCTCATCAAGAACGAGACCCGGAGGCTCTCCGACGGGCTGTAGCCCCTCAAGAGGAGCAGAGTCGTTGTCACCCCCGACCTGGAGAGCCCGGGGATTATGGAGAGCCCCTGGACCACGCCGAGGCCGAGGGCCTCAGCCCACGAGAGTTCATCCGAGCCCCTACGGCCCGCCCCCTCACGGCCCCTCTGCATCAGGCCCGTGGCCACTAGGGCTAGGCCGGTCAGGGCCAGCAGAGCCTCCCCCTGGGCTAGGGACAGGTTTAGCAGCAGGTAGACCGGGAGACCAACCGCGCCTGTTACTAGGGTCATGGCCATAAGGAGGAGCCTCAACCGCCTGTAGCCCTCGTCTACCCCTAGGGCGATCCTCACGACCTCGGCCCTGTAGTACGCGAGGGCCGCCGCGCCCGTGCCTAGGTGAAGCAGCACGGCGGACCTCAGGGTCTCGGAGGGGCTCAGCCCCAGCCAGGCCACCATCAACAGCACAAGGTTGCCCTCGCTGGACACGGGCAACCACTCCAGGACCCCTTGAAGGGCCCCGAAGACGACGGCCTCCATAACAGTTACCACTTTCCATCAATCCCCCGGCGGCGTCACAAAAGGTTACACGGGGAACCCCATAAATCTGTCCCCGGCATCCTTAACCCCCATGAGAACCGAGGACGCTGAGACCAAGGCCAGGATGAACGGCCTAATAGCCGAGAGCGACTTTTACACGCTTCTGGCCGAGGCGGACCGCCTAGTAGAGGCGGAGCCTGACAGCTACATCGGGTACTGGTGGAGGGGCCGCGCGCTGACCCTGGCGGGCAGGCCGGAAGACGCGGTGAGGGCGTTCTACGAGTCGGTGAAGAGGGCCAACGACGAGGCCGAGGAGTCCAGAGTCATGGCCAGCCTGGCCAACGTCTTCAACGTCCAGAGGAAGCACGACCTCGCCGAGGAGTACGCCGATGCCTCCCTGGAGCTCAACCCGGGGAACCCTGTGGGCGTGCTTGCCCGAGGCGTGGCCCTCGCGTCCACCGGGAGGAGGGAGGCCTCCGAGTTCGTCTCCGCCCACTGGGGCGTCCTTAAGGACAGCTACGAGAGGGCGTGCGGGTACGCCCTCAGGGGTCAGAGGGACGAGGCCATGAAGGCCCTCAGGGAGAGCATCGCGGCCGGCCCCCACCACAGGGTCACGGCGCTGCACGACCCGGAGTTCAGGCCCTACCTCAGGGACCCCGAGTTCAGGTCAATCATAAGACCCAGCTAAGCTTAAAGCCCCGCACAGTGTAGCTTCACGAGACCCTGATGAAGATAGTCATGCTTCACGGTTCCAAGCCCAGCGCCAACAGCCAGGAGCTCGCGGACACGGCCGTGCGCATGGGCCACCAGGTCATCGAGGGGCCCACAAGCGACGTTAGCAGCTGGGTGAGCCCCGAGGGCCCCAGGTTCTGGGTGGGCAGGGAGGACGTCACCGACGCGGACATATGCCTGCTGAGGAGCTACGGCCCCGGGTCGTGCGAGCAGATAACGCGGCGCATCAGCCTCATGGAGCACATGGAGCTGGCCGGCGTCAGGGTGATCAACAGGAGCTACCCCTTCAGGCGGGCCAGGGACAAGTACGCCACCCAGTACTGGCTCTACCAGCACGGCCTCCCCATACCGTCAACATACACAACGGAGAGCCTGGCCAGGGCCTACGAGAAGACTCAGGAGATGGGGGACGTTATATACAAGCCCATACTGGGCAGCATGGGCCGCGGCAGCATGAGGTTCCAGGACACCGACCTGGCCTACAACGCGTACAGGACACTGGAGCGGCTGCAGCACCCCCTCATAATCCAGAAGTACGTGAAGAACCCCGGCCGCGACATCAGGGTCTTCATCATAGGCGGCGAGGTGGCAGGCGCCGTCTACAAGTACCTGCCCGCCAACAGTTGGAAGAGCAACGTAGCCCAGGGAGGCAGGATGGTGGAGGAGACCATAAGCGAGGAGGTTCTCAAGCTGTCCCTGAGGGCGGTCGAGGTCATGGAGCTGGACTACTCCGGGGTGGATATACTCGAGGGCCCGGACGGCCCTGTGGTGCTGGAGGTCAACGCGAGCCCCGGCTGGCAGGGCATAAAGTCAGCCACAGGAAAGGACTTCGCCGAGCTCATAATAGAGTACGGGGTCAAGCAGCGTGAGCGATAGCCTATCCAAGATACCGATAAGGGTCACCGTGGTTGACAGGGGCGAGGCCCGGGGCGTCCTAAACAGGCTCACGGCCCCCCTCACCGTGGAGGACATACTGAAGAGGCTGCCCGTGAACACTAGGACCAGCCCCTCGGTGGGCTTCGTCAGCATCATCGTTGGGATCAGGCGCGGCACCGAGAAACCCGTCACCAGGATGGAGGCTGGCACCATAGGGTACTGGCCCAGGGGCGACGCCCTATGCATCTACACCAGGGACACCATCACGCAGGGGCCCGTAAACAGGGTAGGCGAGATACGGGAGGGCATAGAGCTTTTCCAGGGCCTCAGAAGCGGCTCGAGGATAATAATAGAGCGGGCCTAGTCCTGGTTCAGGGCGTAGACCTTGACATTCTGGCTGCTGGCCGCCAGCTGGAGGGTGCCGTGTGCCTCAAGGTCGTTGAGCATCTTCTTGGCGACGCTCACCTTCAGGTTGAACTGGGTGGCGACCGAGTTGGGTGTTATGGCCTTCATCTTCCTCAGTGCCTGCATTACCTCGTCGCTGTTGGTGTCCGGTATCTCGACAGCGCCGATAATCTTGTCCCGTTTATCCTTCTTCTCGGACTTCACCTTGGTCTCCTGGGTCTTCTCGACCTTCTTCAGGCTCTTCTTACCAGGCATTACTGTTCACCCAATGAGAAAAGGGGGTCCAGTATAAACCCTGCGGCTAGAGGAACTTCTTGACTTCCTCGTCGCTGAGGCCCTTGAACTGCTTCGTGGAGAGGGGCACCGTCGCTACGTTCAGGTTCTCCGGCGAAACGTCCTCATCGGCGGCCTCCTTTATGGCGTCCACGGCGAGGGCTATGGACTCGTCCAGAGATATCCCGTCCCTGAAGTGGTCCTGGAGCACCTTCCTCGCCTTCTCGCTGTTCCTCCCGATGGCCGTGGCCTTGTAGCCCCGGTAGCTGCCGCTGGGGTCCGTGGAGATGAGGCTGACCTTGTAGTCGTCCACGCCCCCGAAGAGTAGGCTGACCCCGAAGGGCCTGACGCCCGCGTTCTGTGTGTACCTCTGGAGGAGGTCGCCGACGCCGCTCACCAGATCCTCGATGTCCACGGGCTCGTCGTAGGTCATCCTGTTGCCCTGGGCGATGTACCTGGCCTGCCTTATGAGGACCCTGGCGTCCGGGCTGAGACCCGAGACGGCTACGCCCACGTGGTCGTCGATCCTGTAGATCTTCTTGCTATTCCCTGGGGCGGCCAGCTTGCTCTGCTGAGGCTCCATGGCCGCAAGGATCACACCTTCGTCGCTCCTGATGCCTACGATGGGGCTGCCCCTCTTAACCAGCTCCAGGGCGTACTCCACCTGGTATATGCGGCCCTCGGGCGAGAATATGGTGATGGCTCCGTCGTACTCTCTTCCACGTGACAAGCTGATCAGCCCTTTTCCTGAATAGGTTTGAAGCCGGCTATTTAAAGAATGGGTAGCAGGGTCTCCGTCAATAAAAACGCGGCGCCATTGGCTCCGACACCAATGGTTGAGGCCGGCAGTGTATGCCCTTAGGACCTGTCGGAGGCGCTGATCATCGCGGCCTCGACGAGGACGCTTGCAGGTAACTTGACGCCTGTACCTGACCTTGCCGAGAACTGGTGTGAACACGGCGTCCATTATATTAGGCAGTACCGCCGAGACGGCCCCCACCATAAAAAAACTGACTTGTCACGAGTCTAGTCTCCATAGACTCGTTGCCTGAAGCCCAAGCGGCTATTCAAAATATGCGCACCGGGGCGCCGCACCCTACCCAGGCTCAGGTGACCAGTTTTAAAAAGCCCTCGCGCGTACAATGGGGCGGCAAGGTGATACATATGCCTGGTGAATACCAAACAGAACCCGGATTCTCACGCTGAGAGGCGTGACAACAGGAAGGTGACCCTGCGTACCCTCAGGAGGATGAGGGGCAGGGGAGAAAAAGCCGTCTTTATAACCGCTTACGACTACCCCATGGCCAGGTTCGCCGACGCGGCCGGGGTGGACATGGTGCTTGTGGGCGACAGCGTCGCTAACACCACCCTCGGCTACAGGAGCACGACGTGCGTTGACATGGAGGACATGGTCAGGCACAGCGGCGCCGTGACCCGCGCCGTGGAGCGGGCCTTCGTCATAGGCGACATGCCCTTCATGAGCTACCAGCAGAGCGACGAGGCAGCCGTGGCGAACGCGGGCCGCTTCGTCGTGGCTGGCTGCGACGCCGTGAAGTGCGAGGGGGGCAGACGCGTGGCGCCCCGAGTCAGGGCCATGGTGGACGCGGGGATGGTGGTCATGGGCCACATAGGCTTGACGCCCCAGAGCCTGGCTCAGCTGGGCGGCTACAGGGTGCAGGGAAGGACAGATGACCAGGTTGGGTCCCTGCGGGAGGACATCGTGGCCCTAGAGGAGGCTGGGGCCCAGATGGTGCTGCTGGAGGCTATGCCCCCGGAGGCTGGGAGGCTGCTACGCGACTCCGTGGATGTACCCGTCTACGGCATCGGGGCGGGGCCCCACGTGGACGGCCAGCTGCTCATACTACACGACGTCATCGGGATGCAGGACCCCGCCATCTTGCGGAGGCCCAGCTTCGTGAAGAGGTACGCCGATGTGGGCGCGGTCGTCGTTGAGGCGCTCAGGCAATACGGGGCGGACGTGCGCAGCGGCGCGTTCCCAGCGGAGGAGCGCTGGTACAAGGGAAGAGAGTAGACCCCCGCACCCCCTCCCCACGGATTATGCTGAAATATGTGGATTGTCCCACGGGGTCAGCGCTTAAATACCTTATAGCTGAGTTACATTTGTAATGGCTCTCGAGTTGTCCACCGACCTGATCCTGGGCGTCGGCGCCCTGGTTGTGGCCGCCACCGCCATCATAATGTTCATGAGGGCCACCGGCGGCGCATCAAAGCCCCAGAGGAAGGAACCCGCGTCGGCGGAACCACTCAAGGTCGAGGTGGACCCCGGTAGGAGGATCCAGGTACCCTCCCTCCCAGCCGTCACCAAACGATCCCAGGTTGAGGAGGCCCGCAGCAAGATACGGACCCTCACCCTCCAGCAGGAGATACTCAGCATGGTGATGAAGCGCCTCTTCGAGGCCGAGGACAACAGTGAAATCACCAAGGACGAGCGGGAGCGCCTCAGCAAGAACTACGACTCTGAGATGAGCGGGGTCACCGAGGAGCTCAAAAAGGCCGAGCTAATCGTGAGCCTCAACGAGCTGGAGGAGATCAGGACCAGCATCATCGAGCAGTTCCAGGAGACGCTTACGGACACCCAGACCAAGATAGACCTCATCATCCGGGAGCTCCATATAGAGCAGCCCAGGCCTGAGGAGCCCAAGGCCGAGGAGAAGCCCGCACCGGTGAGGAAGCCGCGTCGCACCCGGCCGAGGCCGGCCCCTGGCGAGGAGGCCGAGGAGGAAGAGGCTGAGGAGCCTGAGAGGGAAGAGGAGGAGGCTCTATCTAGGACCGACGCGGTGGAGGACCGCCTGGAGCGCCTAAAGAAGAACGTCCTCAAGGAGCTCGAGGAGCTGGACAAGCTGGAGCTAGAGGCGTCCTAATGAGCTGGAGGGATGAGGCGAAGATCAGGGCCGCGTCCTTGGCCGCGGACCACGTGAGGAGCGGCATGGTCGTCGGGCTGGGAAGCGGCTCCACGGCCGCCGCGGCCATAAACATCATAGGCCAGAGGATCAAGGCGGGTGAGCTCAGGGACATAAGGGGGGTCCCCACGAGCTACCACGCGGTCCAGGAGGCCGTCAAGGCTATGCTGCCCCTCACAACGCTGGACGAGTACCCGGAGCTGGACCTGGGCATCGACGGGGCGGACCAGATGGATAGCGGGCTCAACGCCATCAAGGGAGGCGGGGGCGCCCTGCTCAGGGAGAAGATAGTGGCCAGCTGCTGCAAGCAGTACATTCTGATTGTTGATGATACCAAGTTAGCTGAAGTCCTCGGCACTAACCAGCCCGTGTACCTGGAGGTTCACCCAATAGCAGTTATGCCAGTGACCCGTAAACTGGAGAAGATGGGAGCCAGGGCGGTGGTGCGGCAGGGCGCCGGCAAGGTTGGCCCCGTGGTCACCGACAACGGGAACACCATCATAGACGCTAGCTTCGGCCCCATACAGGACCTTAACGACCTCAACATGAGGCTACACGGCGTCCAGGGCGTCATGGAGACGGGCCTATTCGTGGGGTACGCGCAGAGGGCGTACGTGGGCACCAGGGACTCCGTCTACGAGATCACCCGCTAACCATTTCTACGATGGACGCGTCTTATGCTCCATGAAGCACGCCGACCTTGTTCTCTGGGACGGGCCCGTCCTGACCATGGACAGGGCCAGGAGGGTCGTCGAGGCAGTGGCCGTCCGAGGCGGGCGCATCGCCGCGGCCGGCTCAAAACCCGAGGTCCAGCGCCTCGTGGGTCCTCGCACGGAGGTCATCGACTTGGAGGGCAAGGCGGTGACCCCGGGGCTCGTGAACACCCACGACCACTTCCTGGAGCACGGGCTGTCCTCAGCCTTCGTCGTGGACATCAGGTACCCCAGGGCCCACAGTATAAAGGAGACCGTGGGCCTCATCGGGGAGAGGGTGCAGGGGTCCAAGCCGGGCAGGTGGGTCCTGGGGAATGTTTGGGATGAGACCCTGCTGGAGGAGAGGAGGTTCCCCACTAGGCACGACTTGGACCCCGTGAGCCCGGAGAACCCCGTCTACATAAGGCGCGTATTCCAGATGGGCGTGGCCAACACGAGGGCGCTTGAGGTGGCCGGGATAACCCGGGACACCCCCGACCCAGAGTTCGGGGCCATCGAGAAAGACGAGGACGGTGAGCCCACGGGGCTGCTCCGGGGCAGAGCTACGGAGATCATGGACAAGGCCATAGCATGGACACGGGAGGATAAGCTGGGGGCCATCAGGCAGGCGTGCAGGGACTTCCACGCCGTGGGCTTCACCACGGTCATCGAGCCCGGCCTGATGCAGGAGGACATCGAGGCCTTCAGGGAGAGCCGCCGCCGCGGCGAGCTGACGATCCGCACCCTCATCCAGGTGGGCTTCCTCAGGAGCCCAGAGCAGACGCGGTGGGCCGTGGAGAACTACTCGGTGGGTGGCGACGACACCCTCAGGATAGTCGGCCTCAAGATGGCTGTAGACGGCGGGGTGGGCCCAAGGACGGCTCTCTTCTACGGCGAGTATGCGGACAACCCCGGCGTCCACGGGGTCCAGAGCATAGAGGCTGACGCCCTCAGGGAGATGGTGCACACGGGCCACGCAGCCGGGTTCCAGGTGGCGATCCACGCTATAGGCGACAAGGCCATCGATCTCGCAGTGGACGCCTACGAGTACGC
>MEZG01000003.1 GCA_001775965.1 Candidatus Bathyarchaeota archaeon RBG_13_60_20
GACTTCACCACCGTTGTGACGTACCCGGCCACCCTGTTGCGGAGCTTCTTGGAGACGTCTAGCCCGATCTGCTTAAGGAACTGCTTGTTGGGCTCGAACTGTGTGCCGAAGCTGTAGGGGTACCTCTCTAGGAGCTCCATGCTGATACGCTTGATCATCTCCGTGCGTACTTTACCCAATACGTGCACCGCGTTTTTGCGTCTCTACTCAGCCTCACCGGGCTTTTAAACGTTTACCCTGCCCCGTCTGGGAGCCTTATCCGGTCCAGGGCGATGCTGGTGGCGTCCCCGGCGAGGAGGACGCGGAACTCGAGGTCAGTCAAGGGCTAAGGCCTGCCAGGCGCCGGCGCTCCTGGAGTTGGCTGGACTGACTGTGGCGGCTGCTAGGAGCCTAGTCCGTTTCTCTGTGTGCGTCCACTGCCTTCTCTCATCGAGGGCCGCGGCCGTCAGGTAGGCCGCGTACCCGATGACGTAGAAGGCTGGCCTGCTCCTAGATCGTGGGGGCCATCATGCTCGCCACAACTGTTCTCCTCCATTTCCTCGCCTCGATGTAGTAGAGGACGTAGTTGAACACGAGCGGGGCGAAAACTTGGACCTTAAAGTCGTGCGAGTTGGCTACATGGAGGGCCGGGTTCATGAGGCATAAGGCTGTTAGGACTGTGATCATGGCTGAATGCAACTCAGAGAAGTGTAGCTTGGACATTAGGATACGCGGGGTATACTTAGCCACCCCCGATAATCGTATAAGCTGTGCCGCGTATAGCTTCACCAAGGTGTCACGGTTTGAAGTTTAGTAGGTACGTCTCGTGCATCGACACTCACTGCAGCGGCGAGTCTACCAGGATTCTGGTGGGCGGCGTCCCCAAACTTGTGGGCAGGACCATGCAGGAGAAGCAGGACTACTTCAAGGAGCATTACCATGGCCTGTTGGGCACTATGCTGAAGGAGCCCAGGGGCTTCGAGGGCATGCTGGGCGCTGTTCTCACGGAGCCCTGCCGCCCTGAGGCCGACGTTGGCGTCATCTACCTGTGGACCGACGGCTACTTCAGCGCCTGCGGAGACAGCACCTACAGCTGCTCGGCGGCGCTGGTGAACACCGGCATGGTGGACGTGAAGGAGCCTTCGACTGAGATCACCTTCGACACTGTGGCCGGCCTAGTACGCACCAAGGTCGAAGTGGAGGACGGCGTGGCCAAGGCCATCTACATGCAGGGGGTCCCAAGCTTCTACTGGAAGACCATGAAGTTCGATATCCCTGACCTGGGTGAGGTGGAGGCCGACATAGCCTACGGTGGTCTATGGTACGCATTCGTTGACGCTGACAAGATTGGCCTCAAGCCGACCCTGGAAACCAAGGACCAGTGGATACCCCTGGGATGGAGGATGAGGAACATTATAGCGGACCAGATCAAGGTGGACCACCCCGAGTACCCTAACCTGAACATCATGGACCTGGTGACCTTCTACACGAAGCCCACCAAGAAGGAGTACACCAGTAGGCACTGGAACGTTTTCGGCCCCAAGCAGACGTGCAGGAGCCCAGCTGGGACTTGTACCAACGCCAGGATGGCAGCCATGTACGGCAAGGGGCAGCTGAAGCCGGGCCAGGAGATAGTGTTCGAGTCCACCATTGGGACTCTGATGTACGGGAAGATAGCCATGGAGACCAAGGTCGGCAAGTACAAGGCTATAGTGCCAGACGTGAAGGCGTACGCCTACATCACGGGGTTCAACCAGGTAGTGGTGGACCCTGATGACCCGCTTAGGGGCGGGTTTCTCCTCTAGCTCTGCTGCGTCTGGAGCATCTCGGGGGCATGCTCCTTGAGGAGCGCCTCCACTTTCTCGAACTCGCTGAGCGTCTTGTCGCCTTTCTTGGTGACCCCGTAGGAGTCGGCGAGTTGCCCCCTCTCGTTGTAGTCCTGTTCCAGGAACCCCTGGCTCACCAGCTGGTCAATGACCTCTTTTGCCTTTTTTTGGTTTAGGTACGATGACTCGATGATGTCCACCAGGGAGCTTCTCCCCTCCTTTATGGTTCGGAGGATCTGCATGGAGGTCTGGTACTTGGAGCGTCTCGCAGACATACGTTGCAGGGTTGAGCTGAACCTAATTAAAGGATTGTTTACCCCTGTTCGGTATCTAGGCTACACTACTAAATGGTTGAGAGAGTGAGAAGCGACTAATCCTAGACTGTTAAATAGGAGAGGGCACGCAGTTGATGGGAGTGTGACTCAACTTGCCCAAGGAATTGATCGTCCTTAACGCAGGGGACCCGGACGCGGAAGCCCCCCAGTACGCTATAAACGAGGCCCTCAAGGGCATTATTGAGGGCGGAAAGAACACCCACTACCCCCATTACACCGAGTACCCTGACCAGTTCGCGCAAGCCGTTGTAGACTACTACAAGAGGTTCGCGGGCGTCGAGTACAAGCCCGAGAACGTGCTCCCCGCGGCTGGAAGCAGCGCGGCCCTCTACGTGGCCCTGGCCGCGGTACTGAAGGAGGGGGACGAGGTGCTTATGTTCACCCCCTACTACGCGGGGCACAAGACCATCTTCGACGGGATGGGCGTCAAGATGAACATGGTGCCACTGAAGGCGGAGACCAACTACCACCCCGACGTGGACGAGATCGCGGAGCACGTCACAAAGAAGACCAGGGCCGCCCTCCTGTGCAACCCCGCCAACCCCACGGGGACGGTGTTCACTGCGGAGGAGCTGAGAACCGTTGGCGACCTGGCTGTGGACCACGACTTCGCCCTACTCGGCGACGAGATATACCTACACTATGTTTATGATGGCCACAAGTTCGTCTCGGTGGCTGGCCTCAGCGACGAGTACAAGAAGCGCACCCTCGGCATCATGAGCTTCAGCAAGAGCTTCAGCATGACGGGGTGGAGGCTGGGCTACGATATAGTGCCCGAGAAGTACATGCAGAGGGCAAGGCTCATCACGAGCCTGGTGGCCCCCAGGCCCGCCACCTTCGTGTTCAGGGCCGGAATCGCGTGCCTGCGCGGCGACTTCCAGTACGTGGAGGAGCGCCGCAAGGAGTACGAGAGGAGGCGCAACTACTTTTGCAAGGCAGTGGACGAACTGGGGTGGCCGTGCCACCTGTTCGAGGGCGCCTTCTACGCATGGTTCGACGCCAGGGACACCGGCTTGGGCTCCCAGGAGTTCCTGAAGAGGCTCAGGGAAAGCCAGAACCTGGCTCTGAGCCCCGGCAACAACTTCGGCGCTGACGGCTTCATCAGGGTGCCCCTGACGCAGCCGGTCCCGGTCCTCAGGGAGGCCGTGAAGAGGCTTAAGGCCTTCAAGGCAGGCCTCTAACCCCTTTTTAAGCGACCAATCGTATTCTCAGCAGGCATGCTGCGTAAAAGACAGTCCATGAAGCGCAGGGACTCCAGGGGCCTTCTCGACGAGCTGCATACTCTCTTCGAGGTCAGCGACATTGGGAAGGTGGAGGAGGCTGAGTACGAGGACAAGAAGGTGTACATCTTAGACGACAAAGTAGCGTTCATAAGGGATGTGAACGGTCTCTACCCCTACCTCGGGGGCAGCGAGGTAGACCGCCTCCCGTCCGTGGTGGTGGATATGGGGGCTGTTCCCTACGTTTGTAATGGGGCCGACGTGATGGCACCAGGGATAAAGGAGATGCCTGACGCCTTCGAGGAGGGAGCTATAGTCGTCGTGAGGGACTATACGCACAGGAAGGCCCTGTCGGTGGGCAAGGCCCTCAAGTCGTCTGCCGAGATCGAGGCATCCCGTAAGGGCAAGGTCATACAGAACCTGCACTACGTTGGGGACAAGCTGTGGAGGCTTGCCTAGAGGCTCCTGAGGAACTGGCTCTGGGGCAGGTATATGATGAAAGCTATCACAGCGGTGGAGATGAAGGTGAGTATGAACAGCCACATGCTCCAGTTGAACACCTTCCACCAAAAGCCGTACTTCTCGACCCCCTTTCTGTAGCTAGCCTCGTAGTCAAGAACCCCCTCCTTGATGGCTTTTGGCAGGTTTCGTATCTTCCGTGGCATGCTTTTAAGGGAGGCAAGGAGCTTGCCTGCGCGTCGTCGGAGGTCTAAAGGCATTCCTCTGTTATACGGTAGCCGGGTCTTTTTTCCTTTTGGTATGGAAACCCTTAAAGCACTTGATGAAACAAACCTCATATGAGAAATATTTCATGGGTGGTTTGTTGGCTAGGAGAAAGATAGTCCAAATAGACGAGGAGCGATGCGATGGCTGCGGCCAGTGCATCCCCAATTGCGCCGAGGGAGCCCTCAGCATAATCGACGGGAAAGCTCGCCTCGTCAGTGACGTCTACTGCGACGGGCTCGGCGCCTGCCTGGGCCACTGCCCCAGGGACGCCATAAATATAGTGGAGCGCGAGGCACCCGAGTTCAGTGAAGAGGCCGTACACGAGTACCTCCAGACCCGGGAATCACAGGGCTCAACCTGCCCCTCCTCTCAAACGCAGAGCCTAGAGACCGAGGGTAGCTTAGCATCGGAGCCCCAGACCTCCAGCCTGAGCAACTGGCCCGTTCAACTGAACTTGGTCTCTGTGAATGCGCCCTTCTTCAAGGATGCTGATCTGCTGCTCATGGCCGACTGCGTCGCTGTGGCCCACAGAGGGCTTCACTCAAGGCTTCTAAAGGGTAGGGTCATGGTGATGGGGTGCCCCAAGTTCGACGACGCTAGGGTGTACGTGGAGAAGCTCACAGAGATACTTCGACGGAACGATGTGCGCAGCCTGACGGTTGCCCACATGGAGGTGCCTTGCTGCAGCAGCCTGGAGGGGATCGCCGAGCTAGCCCTCAATGCATCGGGGAAAACTATACCTACCCGGAGGCTCATCGTGTCGGTGAAGGGTGAGGAAGCACCGGTCTGAGCCCAGGAGCGCCCCACGCGTAAACTTTAAGAGGAAAAGCCTACTCCTTACGATGATTCGGTGACAGAATATGGGAATGCTGGATGACATCCGCATCGTAGACTTCACACACGTATACTTTGGTCCCTACTCCACCATGATCATGGCAGACATGGGTGCAGACGTCATAAAGATCGAGCCCCCATGGGGCGAGATGACGCGCCTCTCGCCGCCCCACTTCGGCGGCGTGAGCAGCACCTTCCACTACCTGGACCGCAACAAGAAGAGCGTGGCATTGAACCTGAAGGACCCCAAAGCCCTGGAAATAGTGAAGGAGCTAATCAAGCAGAGCGACGTGGTCATAGAGAACTTCAAGAGAGGCACCATGGACAAGCTGGGCCTCGGCTACAAGGACGTCAAGAAGCTCAACCCAAGGATCATCTACGCCAGCCTCAGCGGCTTCGGCCTGGATGGACCCTACGCGGACAGGCCCAGCTTCGCCCCCATCGCGGGCAGCTACTGCGGCTGGTACAGGCTCACAGGCGACATATTGGACCCCAAGGGGCCCCCTATCAGGCCGGCAGAGTGGCACGGCGACCTGGACCCCGGCCTATTCGCCGTCATAGGTGTCCTGGGCGCCCTCCGGCACAGGGACAAGACCGGTGAAGGGCAGCTGGTGGACGTGTCCCAGCTGGACGTGATGATGGCCCAGACGGGCGTCGCCATCACAGGCTACACGCTTAGCGGTAAGCTGCCGTGGGAGCGGCAGGCGGACAGGCTGCCCGGGCCCCAGACCTTCGGCATGTTCAAGGCAAAGGATGGGTACGTCTACGTCGCGGCCGATCCCCAGATGCACCAGAAACTCATGGCGGCCATGGGCGTAGACGACCTCGGCGAGGGCTCCGAGGTTCTGGACGGTTGGGTAAAGGACAGGACCGTGGACGAGATCGTCGAGGCCCTGAAGGACGCTGCGCCCGTCGCGCCTGTGCAGAACATCGACAAAGCCGTAGAGGACCCCCAGGTCAAGTACAGGGGCACCATGATCGAGGTCGAGCACAGCAAGGCTGGGAAAATACGGATGCCCGGGTTCCCCTTGAAGATGGAGAAGACCCCTGGGGTCATCAAGATGCCTGCACCACTCCTCGGCGAGCACACGGCCCAGGTGCTTAAGGAGCTCCTAGGCTACGGCGACGAGAAGATCGAGGAGCTCAGGAAGAGCGGCACCATCGTCATGGCTTAGAACCACCCCTTTTATACACCCATTCTCCCATTCACAGATGAAGCGAGTTGCCGTCATTCCCTGACCAGCGCAGAGCCATGGTTGAGAGGTACAGAAGGGCAGGCTACGTCACCTCCAGAAGCGTCGCCGAGGCTATGATGAAGGTCCCGCGGGAGGAGTTCATGGACCCCTCGGACAGGGAGTATGCTTACTATGATCAGCCTTTCCCCATACCCGGGGACGGCCGGCAGACGATATCAGCCCCTTACATGTACCCGTGCACCTACGAGTCGTTGAGTCTGGGGCCCGGTACCAGGTTCCTTGAGGTGGGTGCGGGCTCAGGCTACGGGGCCGCCCTAGCCAGGGAACTAGTGGGAGCCGAGGGACTTGTCGTAGCCCTAGAGATCAACAGTGACACCTACGAGTTCGCCAGGGACAACCTAAAGCGGACCGGGTACGATGACGTGGTGCTCGTACTGGGGGACGGGTCGCTGGGGCACCTGGAGAGAGCCCCCTACGAGGCGGTGAGCGTCACAGCGTCCACACCCGCCGTCCCGCCTCCCCTCCTGGAGCAGCTTGCGTCGCCGGGCAGGCTTATAGCACCCGTGGGCGGCATGGACTTGTACGGCCAGGACCTGATGCTCATAGAGAAGGACGAGGGAGGGGCCGTGAAGGAGCGCTGCCTCATGAAGGTTGCATACGTGCCTCTCACCGGGGAGCACGGGTGGCAGAGACGGTGAAGGGTGCATCATTTAAAAGCCCTGCGTATACACAGAGGTCGATGGTATGAGGGTGGGCGTAGTCTCTCGGACGGATATCCCTAACGCCTTGACGGTCAGCAGGCGGATACTAGGCTACCTGAAGGAGGGTGGCGTGGAGGCCGGGGTTGAGACCGATACGGCCCTCGCTCTGGGGATTACGGAGGGCAACACGGAGCTGAGCGAGCTTGACTGCGACCTCATGGTGACGGTCGGCGGCGACGGCACCATCCTGAGGGCAGCCATGGACATGAAGAACCCCAGCACCCCGATCCTGGGGGTCAACATGGGCCGCAGGGGCTTCCTCAGCGAGGTGGGGGCGCCCGAGGCCGAGTGGGCCTTGGAAAGAGTACTCGAAGGCGACTACGCGGTGGAGGAGAGCCTTAAGGTGACCGGCAGGTGCATCGACACCGAGGAGCGGTTCCCCGACGCTCTGAACGAGGTTCTCGTGGCCTCGAGCCTCCCCAGCAAGATGCTCCTCCTGGGGCTCAACGTGGACGGTGAGCACGTAACCGACATCCAGGCCGACGGCGCTATGGTGGCCACCCCGGCGGGCTCCACCGCCTACAACATGTCGGCCGGGGGAAGCGTTGTGGCCCCCGCGGTGAAGGCCCTCTCGCTCACGGCCGTGTGCCCCTACAGCTACTTCAGGAGCCTGGTCATACCTCGGGAGTCGGTGGTGACTGTGGAGCTGCTGAAGCCGAGGTCCGACGCAATGGCAATCATAGACGGCCGCGCCTACGTCGCGCTCAAGCCCCGCTCAAGGGTGGAGTGCCGCCTGAGCCCCAATGTGGCGAGGTTCATCAGGTTCAGGTCCTTCTACAGCCGGATACAGAAGCGGATAATGACCGTCCAGTCGCCGTGACCGCGTTGAAGGTCCTCGTCCTAGACTCCTCGGCGCTGATACAGGGGTTCAGCCCAGCTGAGCTTGCCTACACCGTGGGCGCCGTCCTCGCTGAGCTGAGGGACGAACTCACCCGGCTGAGGGTTGAGTCACAGGCCGCGTCCGGCATGATTAACATCCGTGAGCCAGACGAACATTACGTCGCCTTGGTCGCGGAGGAGGCTCGGAGACGCGGCGAGGGGGCCTCGCTGAGCGTGGCCGACGCCGCGTTGTTGTCCCTGGCGATCCAGCTGAAGGACGAGGGCCTCGAGCCCGTAGTGGCATCTGACGACTACGCTGTCCAGAACATGGCCGAGCACCTGGGCCTCCAGTACAGGAGCCTGGCGGTGGGCGGCATAAGGAAGCGGTTCAGGTGGGTCACCTACTGCCCCGGCTGCAGGAGGGTCTTTGAGGAGGCGCCGCCCGACGGGGTGTGCCCCGTCTGCGGGACGGCTCTAAAGAGGAGGCCCTCCGACGGTGTGAGGGTCAGATGAGGCGGGGAATGAACCTACCCGAGCCCTGCTCGGCGTGGACCTGATCGTCTTCCATGGCGACGGCCCCCCTTATGATGCTCATCCTGGGCCAGCCCTCAACCTTCATGCCGTCGTATGGGGTCCAGCCGCAGGCGGTCACCTGGTCCTCGTTGTTGATGGTTCTGCGCGCCTTCATGTCCACGATGACGAGGTCGGCGTCGCTCCCCGGATGGATGACGCCCTTCCGCGGGTAGACGCCGTACAGCCTGGCTGGGTTCTCGGCCGCCGCCGCGGCGATGCGCTCTAAGGTGAGCCAGCCCTGGCTGACCCCGTCGAGGAGCAGGGGCAGGTGGGTGTCCAGGCCCGGTATCCCGTTGGGGGCCTCCCACATGTCGGCGAGGCCGGCCTCCTTGCGGTCCCTGCCGTAGGGGGCGTGGTCCGTGGCCACAGTGTCTATCCACCCCAGGCTGAGGAGACGCCTGATCTCGTCCCTGTCAGCCTTGGTGCGGGGAGGCGGCGCGAACTTGAGCCAGGGGCCCCGCTCCCTGATGTCGTCCTCGGTCAGGTAAAGGTACTGTGTGCACGTCTCCACTGAGGTCCGGGCGCCCTCCATCCGGGCCTGAGCGCTGTACCAGACCGTCTCGGGGACCCCTGTGTGGACGATGAGGCCCCTGCAGCCCGTCATCTTCAGGTAGTCGATCATCCGTCTGCCGGCCTCCACCTCAGCGACCCTGGGTCTCCCCTCCAGATGCGAGGCATAGTCCTTCCTGCCTTGGTCCCTGAGCCTCCTCTGGTTGTCCCTGAGTATATTGTCGTTCTCGGCGTGGATTAGGGCTAGGCCGCCGCACCTTGACAGCTCTCTGAACCTGTCTATGACTTCACCATCGAAGGTCTGGGGCCACCTTGGGCCCGCGCTGCTTATGAAGAACTTTGCGCCGGTGGCCCCCGCGCCCCACATCTCGGTGAGGGTGCCCTCAGGGAACCCGGATGCGCAGCCGGCATGGAGGCAGAAGTCAACGTGGGCGGTCTCCTCCATGGCGCGGCGCTTCTCCCTGAACTGCTCCAGGTTGAAGCAGCCCATCTGGGTGCCCGGCATCTCCAGCATGGTGGTGACGCCTCCCTTGGCCGCGGCTCTCGTCCCGGTGGCGGGGGTCTCCGGAGGAAGGAAGGTGTGGCTGTGGCCGTCCAGGAGGCCGGGCAGCACGTGCATACCCCCGGCGTCTATAACTCTGTCGGCCCCGGGCAGGTGGGCGCCCCGGGCGACGGCGACGATGACGCCGTCCTCGATGGCGACGCCTGCCTCCACGATGCCCCTGGGGCTCACAAGCCGGGCGTTCTTCACGACCAGGTCCACTTTCATGACGGAATACGTGCACCGAGAGTATAAATAATCAAGCTCGGGCGACGCGCTCGTTGTGCGCCTCCACGATGGATCTCTTCACGTCGTCAGGGTACTCCACTATGAGCCTGCGCATATGCTCGTCGGTGAGACTGTTCCCCATGGACATCTGGTACCCCGCGTCCCATACATCGTCGAGGAACCCCGCCAGGAGGCTCCTCCCCTCATCCTGGAACAGCATCTGGGCCGCAGGGAGGAATATATGGGTGGCGTCGGGGAAGAGGCCCTCGGCCTGCCTGAAGTTGGCAAGGTCCGGGAACCCGCAGACAGCTGCGAGTACCGTTTGCTGGCCTCTCTTAACTCGGGAGGGGTGGCGGGTCTCGCCGCCCTCTATGACCATGTCGGGCATGGCTAAGGGGAGGGTCTTCTCCCTCATCCGCTGGAGACCATGGACAATATTGTAATTGTATATAGGTGTCCCCATGTAGATGATGTCCGCGTCCACCATCCGGGGCAGGACCCAATCCATGTCGTCGTTGTGTACGCATTTGCCGGGCGTATTCCACCAGCAGCTGAAGCAGCCCGTACAACCCTTGATCATGAGGTCGGAGACGTAGTGTCGCTCAATCTGGGCCCCGGCCTCCCTGGCGCCCTCTATAAACCTGTTCATGATGACCTCGGTAGCGCCACGGGTCTTCCTTGGGCTCGCGTTGAAGGCTAGAAGCTTCAACTCGCATCAGGTTAACATGCACGGTGGCCGCCGTAAACCTTTCCCCGCCCCTACACCTTTTAAGCGCGCGCTTGCGTTCTAGCCTTGGAAAGGTTGGGAACATGGACGCCATCGAGGTAAGGCAACTCACAAAGGACTTCGGCAACACCCAGGCCCTCCGCGGGGCAAGCTTCTCTGTCAGGGAACACGAGATATTCGGGCTCATAGGGCCTAACGGGGCTGGCAAGACGACGGCGCTGCGGATTCTGAGTACACTCATCAGCGCGTCCAGCGGAAAGGCGCAGGTGTTCGGGTTCGACGTGGCCAGGCAGCCCGAGAAGGTGAGGGAGATACTGAGCTACCTTCCCGAGGACGCCGGGGCGTACCAGATGCTCAGCGGCTTGGAGTTCCTGGAGTTCATGGCGGGCTTCTACAGCAAAGACAGGGCCGAGATGAAACGCATAGTCGACGAGGGCAGAAAGATATCGGGACTCGGAGAACGCCTCAGCGACAGGGTAAACGGGTACAGCAAGGGCATGAAGAGGAGGCTGCTAATCGCGAGGGCCCTCATGATGAAGCCCAGGCTGGCCATACTGGACGAGCCCACCAGTGGCCTGGACGTCATCCAGAGCTTCCACGTCCGCAACATGATCAGGGAGTACGCTGACACCCAGGGCGTCACGGTGCTGCTGTCCAGCCACAACATGCTTGAGGTGGAGTACCTCTGCGGCTATGTGGCGCTGATTGATGGCGGCGTCATCATAGCGGAGGGGACGCCCGAGGCCCTCAAGGAGCGCTACGGGGGCAAGAACCTGGAGGACGTTTTCATGGAGGTGACCAAGAGTGAGTAACCTGTGGGCGCTCATCGTCAAGGAGGTCAAGGAGCTGGTGAGGGACCCCAAGATACTGATAGGGGTCGTCCTCATGCCCATCATCATCTTCCCCATCATGGGGGCTGCCATCCAGGTCAGCCAGGAGTCTGTTGAGCGAGCCATCATGGGAGCCAGCTTCGCGGTCTACACCGACGACAAGGGGTTCGTCACGGAGGCCCTGCTGGGGTACCTCTACACCAACAACACGGTGGTGCCCATAGAAGCCGGCAGCCTCGAGGAGGCACTCATCGCGTTCAAGGCGACGGACAGCTCAGCGTTGATCTACATCCCCCGCGGGTACCACGCCAACGTAACCCTGGGTCAGAGGGGGGTGCTGCTGGTGTACGCTAACCTGAGGAACCTGAACATGGCGGAGACCCAGAGCACCAATGTCGTGACTAGCCTCATCAACGTGTACAACTACTACTTCAGCATCACCAAGATCAGGAACCTGCTTGAACAGACCAGCAGCGTGGGGACTCCAGAGGCGGTTAGGAGCCCCATCGGCATCCGATACGCGTCCATCCTTAAGGGGAACGTGCTGGACGTTTCGCCCAACGCCATCTTCAGCCTGGTGATGGGCCAGAGCATCATGCTGCCCATCATGGTAATGATGATGGTCGTATTCGCCATCCAGATGGCGGCCACCAGCATTGCCCTGGAGAAGGAGCAGAAGACGCTGGAAACCCTGATGACTCTGCCAGTGAGCAGGTTTACCATCCTAGCGGGGAAGCTGAGCGGCAGCATCGTGATAGCCCTAGCCGGCTCTGTGAGCTACCTCATAGGATTCGGCTTCTACATTAACTCGGCGTTCAGCTTCGTCCCCGAGGTCACCACCATGAACATCGACGACGTGGGCATAGGGATCACGCCCCTCGGATTGGCGCTGGTGGGAGTGGTGATCTTCGTGACCCTGGTCTCGGCCCTCGCCATGGCGCTCAGCGTCGCGGTGTTCGCCGATAGCGTCCGGAGCGCCCAGAGCTTCACGGGGGCGCTCATCACACCCATAATGATCCCAGCCATCGTGCTCATGTTCAGCGATATAGAGATGCTGCCTCAGAGCTTCCAGTGGATAATGTTGGCCATCCCGTACACCCACACCATCATAGCCACCAAGGCGGCGTTCCTCGCCAATTACGCTGTGGTGGTTCGCAGCATCCTCTTCATCAGCGTCTGGACCGTTGTTGTGCTCTACGTGGCGGCCAAGATATTCAGCACGGAGCGGATCATAACGGCGCGGTTCACCTTCGGGGACCTTGGGAAGAGGCTCAGGCTGAGGCGACACGCCTCCTAACTGCCGTATCCTGCCTCAATCGATCATGTTTGAGCGCCTCGTTCTGGGGTACCCTCGGGCTGAGCCTTTACGCTCAGCTCCTTGACCTCCACGTTGGTCATGGCGGTTATCTCGTTAAGGTACGCGAGTTCATCTTCGCTGACCAGGGTGAACGATACTCCAGTCTGCTTCATGCGACCCGTGCGGCCCACCCTGTGGAAGTAGACCTCCGGATCATGGGGGACCTCGTAGTTGATGATGTGGCTCACACCTTGGATGTCAAGCCCTCTCCCGGCGACATCGGTGGCCACGATGTACCTGAGGCTGCGCAGCTTGAAGGCACTCATGACCTCGTCTCTCTTCGACTGGCTGTGTCTCCCGTGCAGCGCCTCTACGGGCACCCCAGCCTCGGCGAGCCTCTGGGCAAGGTCATCGGTGGACTCCCTGGTGTTGCAGAATATTATTGCTTGGTCGATGCGTCTGTCCCGGAGAAGCTCTAGGAGCACGTCGATCTTATGCTCAGGGTCGACACGCAGATAGAACTGCTCAACGAGGGGCTGGGCAACGTCGTCCTTTGAGAGCCGCACCTCCACAGGGCTCCTCATGAAGCGCCTGGCGTGGCCTACGATCTCGTCGCTCAGCGTGGCAGACCACATGCTCGTCTGGCGGAGGAACGGTGCCCTGGACAGTATGAACCTGACGTCGTCGATGAACCCCATCTCTAGCAGCTTGTCCGCCTCGTCTACCACCGCCACCTTGACTGCGCGGAGGTCCAGGTCGCGCCTCTTGAGAAGGTCGATTAAGCGCCCTGGGGTGCCCACCAGGACATGGGCTCCCTCGCTGAGACGTGTGAGCTGCTTGTCGATGTTCTCCCCGCCGTAGACGACCTGGACCTTGACGCCGGTGTACCTGGCGAACCTGCGGACCATGAGGGCGATTTGCTCGGCTAGTTCCCGTGTGGGGGCTACTACCAGCCCCTGAACCCTGTCGTCAGAGGAGTCCATCCTCATGACGAGAGGTATGCCGAAGGCCGCCGTCTTACCCGTGCCCGTCTCCGCCTGGCCGATAACGTCTAATCCCTCAAGTAAAAGAGGTATTGCCTTGGCCTGTATTGGGGTGAGCTCCCTGAACTGCAGCTTTCTGAGCCCCTTCAGCACCTCCTGGCTCAGGGGGAGGTCCTTAAAGTATCTTACGTCTGCGCTCATACAGGTCCTGTACCGAGTAGAGGGACTTACCTGATAAAGAGTCTGGTCACATGTGCTGTAACGTAAAATGCTGCGTTGGGGCTTGGAACAGGCGTTTTAACGGCGTCTGTTGTAGTCGTCCCTCGGTTTGTGGACGATCCTTGACATATAGTTTTGCTTGTTGCGCCTCAGGGGCCCTGGGCTTTTCGAGATGTTGGTGGACTCGATCTTAGGGGTCTGGGCCCTCACCTTCCCAGCCTTTGTCAGTGAGCCGTGTGTTGGCATGCCTATGCCTCAGCCTTGTCTGTTGTAACTATCGTGATCTCGGTGGCTTCCTTACCCTTGGGGGTCTCGATAACCTTGAACTCTACCTGCGTGTTCACTTCCGGCGTAGATATGGCCGGATAGCTAGATGAGTGGAAGAAGATGTCGTCCTCACTCCCTTCAATATCTATGAACCCATATCCCTTAAACGAAAAATACTTCGCTATTTTTCCCTTCATGTCAAAACACTTGGAAAATATAAGCCGGTCACGGGTTATATGTCTTGTGTTTATTAACTTAAAAATACAAAATTTTCAAATTATTATTTTTTTTGTTTAAATAACGCCTTAAAGACGTCAGATTGAGTACATTTATTTCTTTGTTAAACGTATTTTTCCTTAATAGCCGTTTACTCGGAGACGCCGTGGGGAAGCTATGTGAAAAGCTGTCTCTTTAGACCTGATTTTTCCTTGGACAACTCGCTGATACGCAGATCGTATACCTTCAGCTTCAGCATATATGCTTCCGTGACCTTCTCTTGGTCCGTACTGTGCCTCCGGACGACTATGGTCTTGGTGTTGTCGCTGGGGGACCTCACACTTATGTTTCGGCTCCCCGTCCGCGAGGAACCAAGTATTTCCAGGTTCCTCTTTATGCGCCTGTAATCGGCGTCTGAGCTGATGTCCTTGATCTCCTCCTCTATCTGGATGATCCTGTGCAGTATGTTTCTCCGTGAGGCGCTCATCATTTATTAATGGCTGTTGAACCTAATATACCCTCTCTATTCACCCGCCAGCCGAGGACGTATACTCGGCATGAAAAGGCCCTAGAACCAATAATACCCATGTTAGAATCTTGTGTTGTTGACAACAGCCTTTTTCAGGGAAGTAAATGTTCGGGAACACTAACTCTTGGCACAGTCCCTATGTGACCCAACCCCTTTTCAACCTTGGACCCCAACATGGTACCATGGCAAAGCGCTCTCTTATAATCCAGAATGACGAGCCCGAAACCCTCGGCCTTTACGAGAACAACCTCCGCGAGAAATCCGAGGTCACCCTCATCCACGCCTACAGCTTGAAGCCCCAGGAACAATTCCCCCCCACAGATGCCTTCGATGTCTTCCTCGTGGGCCCCACACCCATCTCCGCCAACGACGCCCACAACCACCCCTTCCTGCGCAAGGAGCTGGACTACCTAAGGCAGATCATACACTCAGGGAAGCCGACACTAGGCGTCTGTTGCGGAGGCCAGATGCTCGCCATGCTCCAGGGCGGAGAGGTGCACCGCAGCCCTCAAAGGGAGATAGGTGGATACACTGTCCACCTCACAGACTGTGGGCTCAGGGACCCCCTATTCCGCGGCTTCCCCAAGACTTTCCCCGTCTTCCAATGGCACCAGGACGCCTTCACAGTCCCCCCTGACGGAAGCCTTCTAGCCACAAGCGATCCCTGCCCATCTCAAGCCTACGCTAAGGACAATGTTCGTGGCCTCATATTCCACCTTGAGATCACGGAATGGGATACCTATCGATGGGCTGACGCCTACCCGGAGGAACCCCAGGCCATAGGTAAGACACACGTGGGGGTACTGTCGGAGTGCCGCGCAGCCGAGCCCCAGATGAGGGCTCTCGCCGAGAAGCTCACAGACAACCTTTTAACTATGCCTCAAACATCAGGATTCGGTTAAGCAACCTAAAACGGTACTTGAAAGGTATATCTACAGTGGAGGCTACCGCTTTTTCTTCTCCGACTCCTCAAGCTCGTACAGCAGCGGGTAGATGTTGTAGTGCTGCTTAATCAGCTTCACGGTGAACCTGCCGAACCAGTAGAATACTCCTAGGGAGAAAACGATGATGACCAGGCTCATGACGTCCACAGCGTCCAAGGGCACCATGGAAACATGCCCACCCGCGGCTAATAATGGTTCCTAAAACCCGTTGAGGCCCATAGCCATCACCCAAGCGTCCTCCCCGTCCATATAGTACCCGTAGTTCCGCTTCACCTTCTGGAACCCAAGTCTATTGTAGAGGTTAATTGCCGGCTCGTTACTCGCCCTAACCTCCAGATAACCCTCACCGGCCCCGTACACGTCCCGCCCTCTTCTCATGGCCTCAACAACCAGGGCTCGCCCAATCCCTCTCCTGCGATATTCATCCATCACTGCGACACTCACTACGTGACAGAGCCTCGCCGGCGTCAACATACCCAACTTGGACCAGCCCTTCTCTACGCGGCACATGATGTACCCCTGAACGTCACCATCAGCCTCAGCCACCAGGAAGGTTTCAGGGTACTTCTGGTAGAGGTCCCTGTAGAAGAAGCTGCTGTAGTTCTCGGGGAGGCACACGGTGTTTATGTGCATGACCCTCTGAAGCTCATCGGTCTTGAAGGCCCTGACGGTGAACTGGTCCGCGTCCAACCCAGGTCCGTTAATGGATTATCTCAAGAGATTTAAACAGATCGGAGCTCCAAACCAGGCATCCTTTTTAGGGTTCCGCTACAATTAAAGCCGGATGGAGGACAGAAGCCGGCCTACCGCACAGGAGATGGACGCCCGCGTCGCCGAGGCCGTCCAACGGCACTTCGATGTCCTCGACGCCTACTGGGAGAGAACCACCCCCACATTCGTAGTCAAGGTTAGGGCCCTTGGCTACAGGCGGCACATGGTCAAGGACCCGTTCAAGGCCTTGGCCGAGGAGCTTCGCCCCCTGGGTTACCTGCCCCGGATACGCTGGATAGTGGACAACTACCAGATATCGATCATTACGAGGGAAGTGGGAGCGGGTAAGAGTAACAGAAACCTCCTCCTCTTCGCGGCCACACTGGCGACGGTGTTCCTCGACGGCTACCTGAGGAGCGACAACCCCATCCTCACGAATGTGCTGATGGCCGAGACTCCGGTTGCCCTGAATGCACTCCTCTTTACGTTCTCAATCATAACCATATTCGGCATCCACGAACTGGGCCATAAGGCCTTGTCTAAGCTCAGAGGCGTGGATGCCAGCATGCCCTACTTCATACCGGCTCCCCCCGGGATGGGCGGGACCCTGGGCGCAGTGATAACCCAGAGAGAGCCCCCCGTGAACAGGGATGCCCTCTTCGACCTCGGCATAAGCGGACCCGTCTCGGGCTTCCTGACGACGATCCTCATGGCGTATGTAGGGCTGAGGATGAGCTTCGTGGTGCCAATCCAACAGATAGCCCAATGGATGATAAGCTACCCGGAGGTGCGGTTCCAACAGATGCCCCTGCCAAAGCTCCTTGAGCTCATGGCCGAGTGGGTCAGACCAACCCCCGAGGGATACGTGCTGGTCATGCACCCCGTCGCCTTCGCAGCCTGGGTCGGATGCATCCTAACCTTCGTTAACCTCATACCTACCTGGCAGCTGGACGGCGGCCACCTTGTAAGGTCCCTGGTGGGCAGAGAGAGTCACAAGATCATCAGCGCGGCTGGCGTGCTCCTCCTCGTCATATCAGGTTACTTCATAATGGGCGTCGTGGTGGCCTTCTTTCTCATGCGCGAAGGCTCCGAGTCCACAGAGCCCCTAGACGACGTTTCACCCCTGAGCCTGTCCAGGAAGCTGGGCTTCCTGCTCTACCTCCTGATAATGGTCCTGACCCTTGTGGTCCTCATACCTGTGTGAGTCAATCCAAGGGAGATCGATGACAAACCGGGTGCCCTCCCCCGGCTTGGACTCGACGCTCAACGTACCTCCGTGAGCCTCCACCGCGTACTTACAGGAGACGAGCCCCAGCCCCATCCCGTTCTTCTTCGTCGTCACGAAAGGCTTGAACAGGTCGTCCACATTGCTGATGCCGATCCCAGTGTCCGCCACAGTTAGCCTCACGCCCCCTCCCTCGGCGCTGATGGCGAGGGTCAGCTTCCCGCCGGCCGGCATGGCCTCTATGGCGTTCCTTATAAGGTTGTCAAGGACCCTGTGGATGCGAATCTTGTCCACAGGGTACAAGATCTCCGGTTCCCCATAGAACGTCTCCACATTCACCTTGTCGGGGACAATTATCTGTTTCAAGCTCTGCCTGACCAGCGTGTTGAGGTCAAGCTCCACACGGTTCAAGTTCTCGGAGCTGTCCGTGTACCTCAGCTCCTCCAACATTTTCACCATGTAGTCGACGCTCTTATCGATCACCGGGGCCATCTGCGCAATGTTCTCGGGGTTCTTGCTGATGAGGTAGTTGGCGTTCCGGATAGTCTGGAGGGGCCCCCTAAGGTCGTGGCGCACCATGCTTGAGACCCTGTTCGCGCCCTCCAGGATGCGCCTGATCTCGGCACTCTGCATATCCTCTAGCATCATCTCATGGTCGATTCGGTGGATCACTGAGGCCACGTGCTCGGTGAAGGTTTCGAGCAGCATCAGCTCCTTTGAAGCTGAGATGCTGGAAGCGTCCTCAAAGACCACCACCGCAACGCTGCGGGCGGCCTTGGTTCTCACAGGTACGAAGAGGACCGAGTTGAACCTCCCCGCATAGCTTCCACCGGGCTCTGGGGTGACGATCCCTGAGCTATGTGCTTCGCCACACTGCCTCAGATTAGCCTGAACCACATCCTTGACAACGCTCTCCTCCACACCCCACGAGACCAGGACCTTTAACGCATCTACTTCGCATAGGGCGAGACCGCCTGCCTCAAACCCGAGGCTGTCATGGAGGAACATGTGTGTGACCCTCCCCACCTCATCCAGAGACTCGGCGGCGGCGACCTTAATGGCGTAGTTGTGGAGTATCTGAAGCTGCTTCTCAACCCTTGCCCTATCAGTGATGTCCCTGAGGACTATAACCAAGTTGGATGGTTCCCCCTTCCAGTTGGACGTGTAGAAGGATGAAAGGTCGTAGGAGCGGCCTATCAGGCTCGTCTCAAGGCCAAAGGCGTCCCCGAGGCTTTCGAAGGTGCCTCCCTCCACCAGTCCCCCAACGTCCTGCCCCACAATGTTGTCCCTGCTCACGCCGATGAACTTGCTCAGCGTCGACTCGGCCGAAGGGTTAGCGTGGATGATTAAGCTGTTACGGTCCACAAGCAGCACCATGTCGTCCATGCCAGAGACTATTGACGCGTAAGCGATTGGCAGGATGTTGCCCAGCCTGATCTGTTCTGGGGTGAAGAGTGAAAGGACGATTAGTATAAGGCCGAAGGCCGCCGGCGAGTAGTCGAAGCGGGGCTTTATGAAGAAATTTGTGTAGAACGAGATGATCACCGGCAACAAGGTTAGCCCCATCCAACTCACCATCAACAACCTCTGGCGGAAGCCCTGCTGAGCCACCTTCACGGCCACGTAGGCGCTGGCAGCAACGACGAGTAGGTAGGAGTAGCCTAGGTAAAGCGCGTGCGCTGGTCCAAACGTGAACTCAAGGGGCGCGTGCGAGTCTAGAGGGTCCAACCTTACATCCGCGAATACAAGCGCCTGCGGATCGCCGGAGAAGACGAGAGCCACCATGGAGACCGGTACAAGGCTCAGCAGGATAGTGTTTCTGCGGTTAATGTGCTTGTCATCTTTAAAATAGTGAAGCAGGAACAGGACGAACATGTGCATCAAACCGACGCCCACGAACTGGAGTTTGGCCCAAAGCAGCTTGGACACCAGGTCCACGCTCAGCATCTCCAGCGCGTAGCCGAGGACCCATATGCCGGTACCGACGAGAACCACGCCCATGAGCCTGGCCCTGAGGTATTGCTTGGTGAGAACAATGTAGGCCGCCAGGAACCAGAGCGCGAGGGCTATCATCAGGTTGAGAAAGATGATGTTCATCTCGGCGCCTCGGGCACGAGTCTCACACGCCCCCAGTTTAAATAAATTATTTTCCAAAATTACATACCAGTGATCACTGTCACACGATCACCTTAACAGTGCAGCCGTGCCGGATGACGAAGGTGCTCCTAGCCCTTCTCCCGCTTGCAGCCAACTCGTAAGCCTGGTTCGCCGTCCTCGCGGACTCGAGGCCCAGGGGCTCTATCAGGTAGCTGGGGAGAGCCGATACGAGAATAACCCTGAGGCTGCCTGTGACCCTCTTCACCATCTGGAGTGCCTCAGCCCCCGTCGTGTACCTCCTCTCAAAC
>MEZG01000004.1:0-2142 GCA_001775965.1 Candidatus Bathyarchaeota archaeon RBG_13_60_20
AGGCGGCGTTCCTCTCCACGGCCCCCATCTCACGGACCGTCAGGTGATCGCCCAGAATCATGGATCATCCTCCCCCTCTCAGGTTAAAAGGCTCACGAGAGCTCAGCCACCGACTTGAGCACCACGTCGGCCCCAGAGGACAGGAGCTCCTGGTCCCCCACCAGTATCACCATGGCGACGCCGGCGTTGCGCCCCGCCTGAACGTCCACGGGCTGGTCGCCCACGTAGATGGTGCGGCTTGGGTCTACACCCAGCATCTCGCAGGCCTCTAGGATCATGTCGGGCGCCGGCTTGCTCTCCACCACCTTGTCAGCGCCGACAACCACCTCGAACAGCGCGTCGATGCCCAGGTCCTTCATAACCTGGAGGGTGATCCGGGTCTCCCCGTTGGTGGCCATCCCCAGCCTGAACCTGACGCTCCTCAGCCGCCGCAGGGCCTCCGCGGCGCCGGGGAAGAGCCTGGGCGTGTAGGTCTCGGCCTGGACCCTGTCCGCGTCGTCGTACACCTTCTGGGCCAGCTCCCTCGCCTCGTGCCAGGGCCGGCCGTGCTGGTACAGGGCGGCGGCCGCTATGGCCTGGTCCTCGCGCCTGGGCGCCTTGCTTAGGGGTCCCCCCATGTCCACTTCCCGTGTCTCCGGGTTCACCCCCATGAGCTTGGCCCAGGTGAGTGAGGCCTCCCTCCCCGCCGCTTCCTGTATGGCGCGCAGCCGGACCGCGGCCAGGTGCCTGTACCTGTCCCTGTCGTCCACCAGGGTCCCGTCCAGGTCGAAGATGATGAGGTCCGCCTCCACTTTCTTCCCGTCTATGGTGAGCGCGGGCAATCCGATCAAGTATACTGTGCATCACTATCAGATAACTTTTAAATGCCCCCAGTCCAGATTCATCTCGGTGCAACTCTTTTGGCTACGGCGTTCGTCCTGATAAACGCGGAGATCGGCGCAGAGAGCGAGGTACTGAAGGGGCTGAAGGACATCCCCGAGGTCAAGGAGGCGCACATGGTCTACGGCGTTTATGACATCATAGCCCGCATCCAGACGGAGACGATGCAGGAGCTAAAGGACATAATAAGCTGGAAGATCAGGCGCCTCGACAAGGTCCGCTCCACACTGACGATGATAGTCGTCTAATCTCATCACCACCATCCCTTTTCTTTAGCAACGTTTTTACATAGAGGCTACAAGGTTCCCGGCGACGGGTTTTGCTGCTCCACATCGGCCTGGACGACACGGACAGCCCCCGCGGGGGCTGCACCACCTACGTGGCTGCTCTCCTAGCCGAGAGGCTCCTATCCCTTGGGTCCGTGTTCGCGGACTACCCGACGCTGCTCCGGCTGAACCCCAACACGCCGTGGAAGACGCGGGGTAACGCCGCTGTCTGCCTAAGGGTTAACCTGGACGAATCCCGGCAGGGGGACGCGAAGAAGGCCGTCCTCGACCTCGTTGACTGCTACGGCGAGTTCTGGTGCCGCAACACCAACCCGGGCGCCGTGTTCCACGTGGGCGAGGTACCCCCCGCAGCCAAGGAGTTCAGCGACCGGGCCGTCAAGCGGATCGTGACCCTGGAGGAGGCCGAGGCCATCATAGACGGGCACGGCATGGGCGCCGTCGGCTGGAAGAACCGGCGCGGCCTCATCGGCGCTCTGGCCGCAGTAGGGGGCACCCTGGAGGGCGACCACACCTACGAGCTACTCGCCTACAGGTCGCCGGATAACTGGGGCACCAGGCGGAGAGTGGACCCAGACTCAGTGAGAGCCATGGACGCCGCCCTCGGGGACCAGACCTTCAACAACGTGGACGAGCGCGGCAGGCCCCTCATCACCCCCCACGGCCCGGACCCTGTCCTCTACGGCGTCAGAGGCGAGTCCGCAGAGGCAGTGTACAGGGCCTCGGCGATGGTGAGGCCCCTGGAGCCCGTGGAGAGGTGGATGATCTACAGGAGCAACCAGGGGACCGACGCCCACCTAGGCCCATCCGTGAGCATACGCGACCTGAGGCCGTACAACCCCGCCGTCGTGGAGGCCACCGTGGCGAGTCCAGCTAAAACGATCCAGGGGGGCCACGTCATCTTCAGGGTCGCGGACGGGTCCGGCGAGGTGGACTGCGCCGCCTACGAGCCCACGGGGGCCCTCAGGGAGGTCGTGCG
>MEZG01000004.1:2165-3335 GCA_001775965.1 Candidatus Bathyarchaeota archaeon RBG_13_60_20
TCCGGATCAGCTCAGGCGTCAGGGAGCTGGATGGCGGCATCACCCTCAACGTGGAGAAGCTGGAGGTGTTGGATCTGGCCGACGCCGTGGAGTATAGGAACCCCAGATGCCCCGCCTGCGGCGGCCCCACGGAGTCCATGGGTGCTGGCCAGGGCCGGAGATGTAAGAGATGCGGCCACAAGGGCCCCGTGGAGAAAACGGCTCACGCGAAGCCCCGGGCGATCATGGTGGGGGCACACCTACCAGACAAGGGCGCCCACAGGCACCTCACCAAGCCCCAGGAGCGATACGGCCGCGAGAGGAGACATAGACCCGAGCCCATGTTCAGCCCCTTGATCGGCTGGGGCGGCAGCGTAGCCGATTAATCCTCACTTCTTCCTGCGGACCAGCCTGTAGCCGCACTTCCAGCAGTACCTTAAGCCTTCAGGCACCCTGAATCCACAGTGGGGGCAAGGTACGAGACCGTCGGCTCCCACCATGATTTCTTGCTGCACGAGACCCTGCACCGATCCCATGTCGCCATGGTTCGCCGGCGAGCCTTCATGCTTTATGGATCACTGATAACGGTTATTCTTCAACTATCAGCTCATAGGCCCTGGTCCTGCGGCTGTGCCTCCTCATCTCGTTCAGCAGGCCGCTGATCTCTATGGAGAGCTCGTCGGACGTCGTCCTGGCCCTGTTCGAGGTGTCGTAGACGTACTTGGAGCGTTTCCCGTACAGCTTTTCCAGCTTGTGCTGCAGCGTCAGCTTCCTCGCCTTCCGGGGGCTGATCTCGGAGCCGCAGTAGGGGCACTTGTCTTCCTCGCTCATGGCGGAAGGGGTTCCCCCCGGGAGGTTTAAGACGTTATGGAGATATGTACTGTGCGACGAGTCGGGATCGGTGAACCATCGATACTCAATGTTCCAAGCCGTGGGAATTCACCTAAGAACCATAACGCTAATGTAAACACATAAAGAAGGATTTGAAAATCAGTAAAACTATATGGGCGGACACCCGTAAATAGACGAGAAACAATGTTTTCTCAAGACAGCCTCAAAAACATATTTCTCATCCTGGTGATAATAATCGTCTTCTCCGGGCTGGGGTTCTACGCCGCCTACTTCCTACAGGACGGGAGGATAGAGGAGATGGCGGCGAAAGACAAGTCCACCATAGACAGGTTGAACAAC
>MEZG01000004.1:3447-5941 GCA_001775965.1 Candidatus Bathyarchaeota archaeon RBG_13_60_20
TGGTTAAAGACGGTTACAGGATTCTATACGCCAACTTCACCGTTCTTGTTGATGGAGAAACTGAGTACGTGCTGATCTCCACATGGTATCTGAGCGGCGCGTCGCACCACTACTTGTGCGTGGTGCAGCACGGTGAAGACACAGTGGTCGAAGCCTTCACGGAGCTTATTGCCAGCTTCAGCCAATACTAGGGCAGCAGGGCAGGCCGCCGAGATCGGGCACGGGTCCTAACATCATTTATGGTCGCTGACGGATAGAACGTAGACGCTCTTGCCTCATAGCGTAAGACATGAATCTTTCCTCAACGAAGCAACACAATATCGCCCAAGCCACGCATCACTCTCACATAAAATACCCGGCGTAACTATACCCCCCGACGCGCCTAAGGTAGAGGCCAGCCGCAACACCTACGAGCATCCCCACCAGGTGGACACCGTGCGCCACCTGGGACGGTATGAAAAGCCCGGTCACGTCAGCCAGGGCCCACAGGGCGGCCGCGGCTATCATGGGGAGAGGCACCATGCCGTAGAAGTAGACCAACCTGAAGGGCTCCAGGACCGCCAGCGCACCTATCACCCCGTAGATGGCCCCCGAGGCCCCCAGCACCGGCACCAAGGGGCTACCCACGGTGAAGTAGTACCCTACATTCCCCACAACGCCTGACAGGATGAACAATGACGCGAAGAGCCTGTGGCTGATCCCCCTCTCAAGGGCGGTCCCGAAGAGGAAGAGGGCGAACATGTTGAAGAGCAGGTGGGAGAAGTCCACATGGAGAAAGATGGATGTGACGATGGTCCACGGGTATCGTGCCGCTAGGGCGGGAGTGAAGGCCAGGTACACCCATAAGCGCGTCCCCTGCTGGAGGAGGTAGACGATGGTGGACGCAGCTATGAAGACGTACGTCCACTTGGGTTGGCGCTCGGCCCACATGCTACCTCTGATCCCTACCGGTGCGGATAAACGATTAGATGGTTGCAGCGGCTTCCTCTACCCTCAGATGGCGTAGCATCAACCCCGCTGGGGCGCCTATCACTCCAGGCTCCTCGGCTTGGCGATGATCTCCCTGACCACCACCTCGAACAGGCTGTGGCTGTAAGCCGGCTTGACTACGACGGCCGTGTCGGCCCCCCTGCCGGACCCCGCGATGGCCACCACGTCCCGGTCCACGGGGACGGCCCCCGCGTCGGCGGCCATGGCCGTTATCTCCACCACGACCTTCATGCCCTGCCCGAACATGCGGAGGGTCTGGGCTATAATCCCCGCCGGGTACACAGTGTCGAACTTGGCCTGGATGGCCCTATTCACCCCGGAGAAGGCGTGGGCCGCGACGACAATCTTTCCTCCGCCAGCCCTGATCTTCTCTGCATAGTCCACACCCAGCTCCTGGGTCCCCGGCTCCCTCATACCCGTGACGTGTGGGACCACCACCACGTTGTAGCCCTTGAACATCTCCACGGCCCTCAGCCCCGTGGGGCCCCGGGTGCTGGCGACGACGATGTCCCTTATCCCTAGCTCATCAGCCCTGGCCTTGGCTGCCTGCAGGGTCTCGTCAGTGTAGGCTTCCCCGACGCCGGGGAAGTAATGTATGGTCTTCTTTTCGGTCAACTAGAACACTGGTTATGAACCGTGTGTGGGCGGATAAATATTAGGCCGAGGATAGATCCAAGTTATTCTTGTCGTATGAGGTGTACCGGAACCCCGGGTACCGATGGGCAAGAGGCCCCTTGATTTCAGGTTAATAAACCATGCTTTAAGGAATATTACTGATACACATGAACGTCAAGAAAGTAACTGTTGTATCATTGGTTGTCACTGCCTTACTGGCGATCGGTTTAATCACACCACTAACGTTGATCAACGTCGACGTAGCCGCCGCGAAGCACGAAGAGTCCATCTCTGGAGACGTCGTCACTCTCGGCAAGGCCATCTTCTTCGACGCCAGACTCTCTAAGCCGGTGGGGCAGTCATGCGCCTCCTGCCATGACCCCTCCGCGGGCTTCGCGGACCCCCGCTCTGATTCACCTGTCTCTCGGGGAGCCATTCAGACCCGGTTCGGTAACCGTAACGCCCAGAGTGCAGCATACGCCATGTACAGCCCTGAGCTCCACTACGACCCAACAATGCGGCCAGGAATGATGGGGGGGATGTACATTGGGGGTCTCTTCTGGGACGGACGCGCCAACAGCCTAGAGGAACAAGCCCAGGCACCCTTCCTCAACCCCCTGGAGATGCATAACCCCGACAAGAAGACCGTGGTCCTAGCAGTGCGCCAGTCTGAATACGCCGGCCTCTTCAAAGAGGTCTTCGGTGAAGACTCGTTCAACGATGTGGATGCCGCTTACACATATGTAGCGCAGGCGATCGCGGCCTACGAGCGGTCGACGGAGGTTAACCCCTTCACATCCAAATACGACTACTGGGTAAAGGGGGAAGCCGAGTTCACGGAGTCCGAGCTCAGAGGCTACAACCTGTTCAGGAGCACATCGATGATGGG
>MEZG01000004.1:6060-9304 GCA_001775965.1 Candidatus Bathyarchaeota archaeon RBG_13_60_20
CCGCGCTGTTCACGAACTTCGGGTACCAGAACCTCGGCGTGCCGCGCAACCCCGAGCTACCATACTATTCGCTGCCCTCACCGCTTAATCCCGACGGCGAAGACTACGTGGACCTAGGTCTAGGTGGCTTCCTGCGCCAGATCGGGGTGCCTGAGGAGCAGGCAGCCATGGAAGACGGCAAGTTCAAGATATCGTCTCTCCGCAACTGCGCCATCACCGCGCCTTACGAGCACAACGGCGTGTTCAAGACCCTGAAGGAGGTGGTCATGTTCAACAACATGCGTGACGTCCCTGAGGCAGGCTACCCGCCGCCGGAGGTTCCTCAGAACGTGCATCGCCACATGGGGAACATGCCGAGGACCTTCGGTAAACTCGGCTTGACCGAGCAGCAGGTCGACGACATCGTAGCGTTCCTTGAAACCCTGACCGACGGTTACACACCCTAACCTCTATTTCTCTTTTACTTTCTCGGGAATTAAGGTTCAATATCGGTCGTGAGACAATAATAAGCATGGGTGGCAGCGGGGCCGAGTTCGACTTCATCGTGGAGACCTCCGAGGAGTTCCTGAACAGGTCCCTGAGGCTGTTCTACGAGGAGTCTATCATACCACGCGTACTCGAAGGCAGAAACAGTCTGGGCCTACCCAAGCTCCTCCAAGATTACGGCAGCGTGGACTATAGAGTCGTTTTCACCGAGCCCCTCGTCGTAGACACGCTAACAGGAGGCGTGGCTCACGTAGTGTTTCGCGCGGATGTGGAGCTCGGCCTCGGCGTATTGGTGGCCGGGTTCAGGGTTGGGGGAGTCATAGAGGGCAAGCCTGTCTATGATCGCGTGAAGATGGACCTCGACTTGAACGTGGTACGGTTCCACCTAGACTACGTACAGGTCCTCGACTCAGTCGATATACCCAGTTACATCGTTGGCGTGGTAAACGATGTGGTCCGCGACGCCATCATGATGGGCCTAAACGCCCTGGATCACATCCATGTTTCCCCCATTATAGGTAGTCTCAATCTCCCTGAGATGCCTGAGGGTCGAAGTCACCAGCTTCCGGTGAGATTCGGAAACGTAGAGATCATTGGCAGCGACGCCATTTCTCTTGGGTTTGACATCGCCACCCGGGGGGATGGAGCAAAGACCAGTCTGGAAAACCTGTCCCTGGAGAATGACCTTGCCGTGGCCCTCTCGCAGTCAGGCGTCAACAAGGTGGTTGACTTCTGGTGGACCCGTACCACGCATCCCAAGTCGATGCCGTTCAGGGGCAGAGTAGACTTTGGGAACATTAAAGAGATAATGAGCTTCCTGTCGAACTACAGCGTCGAACTCCTGCCCAAGCTCATCTCCCTAGGCTTCTTGGAGATAGACTACAATATCGTCGACATCTGGCTGGACTACGAGGGAGTCGTAGAGCTCAGTAAACCCGCTGTAGCCCTCAATGAGACCTCTATGAGCCTCGAAGCCCTGGCGTTGGTCTCCGTCACAGGGTTTCTAAGGGTCGAGCTCGACGTGGCCTTGAAGTTCGACACCAGCGGGCCGATCCCCGATATACTGACCCCCTGGGAGGACGATGCGGTCGTGGCCAAGGGTAGAAGAGTCTTCGAGGTCTGGCGCTACAGGGCGAACAAGAAGAGGATAGAGCTGTTCGACTCCACGGCTTCGCTGGCTGTTGATGACGAGCAACGGATAATGTTGGAGGTCCGTGGGTGTTGCCTCGATGTTGGTCTCGGCTGGAGGCTCCCTCAGCCTCTGCTTGTGAGATTGGAGCGTAACATCGAGAGGGATATCCGTAGGGCCTTCCCTGCGATACCGATGTCGCCGTCCGTGATTAGAAGCCAGTTCGAGGAATCTGATCTTGTGATGGAATTAGACATCAATAGAATAGTTCACAGCGAAGGGGCTCTGATCGTCCACGCGGACGTAAGATACGGTAAGTAACCTCTCCGCCTGGGGTACCTTGGAACCAGCCGGGTATGCCTTACGGGGGCTTGAACCTGGCTATTATGTCGTCGCCTTGCCTCGGAGACCCCCTGCCATCTCTGTTGTTTGTGCAGAAGTACAGGTAGCCGTCAGGGCCCTGGACAATGGTCCTTATTCTCCCCAGGTCCCGGTAGAGCTGGACCACCTCGGCCTGCTCGTCACCCGGCGGGAAATCCACCATTCTTATACCCGCCCCCCGGAGGCAAGCCACGAATAACCTGCCATGCCAGGGGCTGCTCGGGTCGTCCAGGAACGTGGCTCCGGAGGGTGCCCAGGTCTCGCCACCTGTTTGAAGGACGGGGTTCACGTAGCCTGGGTCATCGCCCTCGCCGATGACCTCGGGCCACCCATAGTTCGCCCCGGGCACTATGACGTTTATCTCGTCGTGGGCGAAACTGAGTCCCTCCCCTGAGGGGCCGTGCTCCGTGGAGTAGAGCTCATGGGTCTCGGGGTGCCAGGCGAGTCCCTGGGGGTTCCTGTGGCCCATGCTGTACACGGGCGAGCCGCTTCGGGGGTTGTCCTCCGGTATGGAGCCGTCAGGGTTGAGGCGCAGAATCTTGCCCGCGAGCGAGGCGGGGTCCTGGGCGAGTGGCCCGCTGCCCGTCTCCCCCGTCGTCACGTACAGCTTGCCGTCGGGTCCGAACCCTATGCGTCCCCCGTCGTGGAAGGTTCCGGCGGGTATGTGGTCCAGGACCACGGTCTCGTTGAGCAGCTGCGCGCCGCTGAACGCGAGGTGTGTGACGCGGTTCCAGGTGAGGCCTCCGGTGTCGCGGTACGTGTAGTATATGTACACCCTGGGGTCATCCGGGAAGGAGGGATGTAGGACGATCCCCAGGAGCCCGCCTTCGCCTGATTGGTGCACATCGACGGTGTGGATCGTGTTCACGGTGCCGCCGGACAGCAGCTTTACCTCGCCTCCTCTCTCTGTGAAGAGGATGTCCCCCTCCGGTGTGAGTGCTAGGCCCCACGGGACCTCAAGGTCATTGGCCAGCACCGTGTACTCTGGCTCGCCCTCAGGTGTTACCGGTCGCTGGCTGTACCACCATGCGAGACCGGCTAAGACTATGATGAGTACGGCCCCTGTCGCCGCTGCTTGCCTTCTAGTGGGCATCCCAAGTTTTCATGTGAACCATAAATGATAAAGGGATAAATTTTGTCGCGGCGTCTCCTGCCATATTATATATGCATCTGATCTGGGGGTGTTGCCCCTCAAACGTTTTTATACAGTCCTTTGTAAGGATTTAGTGGTTATCATGGGCAGCTTGT
>MEZG01000005.1:0-6642 GCA_001775965.1 Candidatus Bathyarchaeota archaeon RBG_13_60_20
CCCCAACGCCCAGATAGTCCACGTGGACATCGACAAGAGCGAGATCGACAAGAACGTAACCAGCATCACCAAGGTCTGGGGCGACGCCAAGCCCGCCCTCACCGGCCTCATAAGCCGCGTCAAGGCCATACGGCGGGCCGAGGGCCGCAACGGCGAGTGGAGCAAGCGCATCGACGAGTTCAAGCGGGAGGCCCAGCCAGAGGAGGACACAGCCATCTCGGGGCCCGCCGTCATCCGGGCCATCAGGCGCGCCCTCCCCAGGGACGCCTACGTGACCACCGACGTGGGCCAGCACCAGATGTGGGCGGCCCTCCACTTCGACGTGGAGGAGCCGGGCAGCTTCCTCACCAGTGGCGGCCTCGGCACCATGGGGTGGGGCACCCCCGCCGCCATAGGAGTCAAGGCGGCCCTTCCCGACCGGCCGGTCCTCAACATCAGCGGCGACGGCAGCTTCGCCATGACCGAGAACAGCCTGGCCGTGGCCGTGGACGAGGACCTCCCCGTCACCGTGGTGGTGCTCAACAACAGGATGCTGGGCATGGTGGCCCAGTGGCAGCGCCTCTTCATGGGCCACAGGTACAGCGCCGTCCGCCGCGACTACACCCTGGACTTCCCCGCCCTGGCCCGCACCTACGGGGCCCACGGCGTCCGCGCCGAGACCATCCGGGAGCTGGAGTCCGAGGTGCGCCGGGCCGCCGGGTCCGGCCACACCACCGTCATAGAGGTCCTTATAGACCCCGAGGAGAACGTGTACCCCATGATCCCGCCAGGGATGGGTTTAAAGGACATATTGACGGAGAACCTACCATGACTCCCCTCAACATCATAAGCCTCATGGTGGAGAACAAGCCCGGCGTGCTATTCAACATAAGCAACAACTTCAGGCGCAAGGGATTCAACATCCACAGCATCACAGCCATCGCGGGCGAGGACGCGGACACCACCAGGATCACCATCACGGTTCGCGGCGACGCCCACGAGGTCACCAAGCTCGTCGAGCAGGTGGAGAAGATGGTGGACGTCATTAGGGTCAAGCGCCTCGACCCCCTGCGCACCGTGCAGAGGGACCTGGCCCTGGTGAAGCTCAGCACCGCTGACCCCATGGCCCAGGAGGAGGCCCTCGAGACCATCAACAGGTACAAGGGCCAGATACTGGACATCAAGCCCGACACCATCATCGCGGAGGTCACCGGCTCCGTGGACGAGGTGTCAGAGTTCATGCGGGACGTCAAGCATATAGGCATCGTGGAGGCGGCCCGCACCGGCATCACGGCCATCGAGAAGGGCTGGATCACCTTGGAGGGCAACGGTTAAAATCCCCGCCGCTCTAACCCTGCCTCTTTCTGAGTATCCCTCTGATTGAGTCTGATGATGATCGGATATAATAATCGCGTTCTCTAAGACGCCATCTACGGGCGCGTCATCTACAAGACCTATCACTGAGAATTTAACATAGAGGGAAGTATATTTTTTTAGAAATCTTGATTTCTAAAAAACGAGCATTTTAGAAAGCGCGATTTCTAAAATACACCTTCACTCCTTCAAGGGTCCATGGAGACCTGTTTCCCAATAAATCGCGCAGCTGAGATGACTCATAGCTAATAGTCGCTAAATCCAACCCTAAAAAAAAACGTTCACGCTCTGTACAGCCACTGTAACTCTGGCGCAAAGGATATACCCGGCCACCCGAAAACATACCCAAAATGTGCCAGTTAGCAGCCTACGTGGGCAGCAGGGAAGCGGCCCCCATCCTCCTGGACGCCCTCAGGCTCCAGGAGGGCTACTTCGGAGGCCAGGCCACCGGCCTCGCCACCCTGGACGAGGGCAGGATCAGGATTGTGAAGAGGCCGGGCCCCGTAGACCACGTCCGGGCTACATCGGACATAGCCGCGCTCACAGGCACCACCGGCATCGCCCACAGCAGGTACAGCCTCAACGTGCTGAAGGGCCCCCAGTACAACCTTGAGGGGAACGCCCACCCCTGGCCCAGCGAGGACGGCAAGACGGCCCTCATGCACAATGGCATCATCACCAACTACCGGGACCACTGGGCCAGGCTCAGGAGCAGCCACACCTTCACCAGCTACAGCCCCGCCGTGGACGACATCACTGACAGCGAGGTCGCCCTCCACCTCCTGGACGAGAAGGTCCAGGCCGGCAGGCCCACCGGTGAGGCCCTCAGGGAGACCGCCAACAGCCTCACAGGCATGGTCCTCCTCGTCGCCGTACACGCCGACGAACCCGAGACCGTCCACATAGCCAACTGGATGCAGGCCTGCACCCTGGCCAAGGGCGACGGCGAGACCATGTTCACCAGCAGCCGCATCGGCCTCGGGGGGCTACGCGACGAGTTCGACGTGTTCAGGGCCCCCAGGAACAGCCTCATAACGCTCACCCGCGACCGCGTCGAGGTCGCCAAGCTGGACCCGACCAGACGCGCGCCGGACCCGGATCTGGACGAGGAGGCGCTCCTGGAGCAGAGCCTCCGCGTCTTGAGGGACCGAGGCGAGCTGGACAGCGTCGCGCTGCTCACGGCCCTCAGCAAGGAGGGCTTCGAGGAGGCTTTCCACGTGCCCCCTGAAGAGTGGAGGCGCACGTACCTGATGGGCCACGGTGACCAGAACCAGATCATGGAGCCCCTCGCCGCGGCTGCCGCCAAGGGCCGGATAGGACGCAGGGTAAAGGTCAGGCACGAGGGCGGCATGGACGTGCCCCGCGTCATGTGGAGCACGTAGACATCGTAAGGTGATCCGCCGAGGCACGCGGGAATCGGCTTCATGAGCGTCTGCGCTTGCTTTTTCGGCTTCAGCCGTGCAAACGCGCGGCATGCGATGTTTTTCTCTTTATTAGCTATGCTTCCCGTAAAAAGATCGCTCATGTAAGTGAGTTAACATTGAAAAGGTAATGAAAATGGAAAAAAAGAGAATTAACACCAAAGTTAAGCTTAGTCTAATCATACTGATGCTTGCAATCGCAACCCTACCCATGCCCATGATGGGCAGTGCACAAACACACATCGTAGGACCCGACGGGTTCCTAATCCCGCACTATTTCGGGCCCTACCCCAACTATGCTACAAGCCAGCTTCCAACCGTGACCTACGACCCTGTCACCGGTGACATCACTGGTGTGTCTGGAGGGATCAGGAAGTTTGTCGACTCCCTTCCCGGGCTTGGACCTGCGGGCGTTAACACCTTCGCCAGCGGAGCGCCGGGGGTGTACATCCCCATAGCTGTCCCGGACCAGATAACGTATCCGGGATCCGACTACTACGAGATAGCCGTGGTCGAGTTCCGCCAGCAGATGCACTCGGACCTCCCCGTCGCTACGAAGCTCAGGGGCTATGTCCAGCTGTCGACCACCGTGGTCCCAGGAAGCCAGGTGCCCCTCACGAACCCTGACGGTACACCGATTCTGATGCCTGACGGAGTAACCCAAGCACTTGCCGTGGACGCCCCAGCCTACCTTGGGCCCTTTGTCCTAGCTCAGAAGGACGTGCCGGTGCGAGTAAAGTTCTACAACCTGCTGCCTACGGGCGCCGGTGGCGACCTATTCATACCCGTCGACACCTCAGTCATGGGGTCGGGTATGGGGCCCCTGGACATGCCAGGCATGCCCGGGATGAAGGCGAGCTACACGCAGAACCGCGCAACGCTGCACCTTCACGGCGGTTTCTCGCCGTGGATAAGCGATGGCACCCCCCACCAGTGGATAACTCCCGCTGGAGAGGACACCGTCTACCCTGAAGGCGTTAGCGTCTACGATGTCCCCGACATGCCGGTCTCTGAGCCAGGCACAATGACCTTCTACTACACCAACCAGCAGAGCGCCAGGCTCATGTTCTACCACGACCACGCCTACGGAATCACCCGCCTCAACGTGTACGCGGGTGAGGCTGCAGGCTACCTCATCTCTGACTCCGTGGAGCAGTCGCTGATCGACGCCGGGATCATCCCAGCGGACCAGATACCCCTGGTGATCCAGGACAAGACCTTCGTCCCCGACAACACGGTCCCCATCACAAACATGTTAGGTACCTTCGACTCGCAGCTAGCCTTCCAGGACCCGACCTGGGACATCAACATATGGGGAGGCCCAGGGGAGCTATGGTACCCCCACGTCTACGTGCCGATGCAGAACCCGGGGGACCCCTCGGGGATGAACGGCATCGGTAGGTGGCACTACGGCCCGTGGTTCTGGCCTCCGACGCCAGTCCCATACGGACCCGTGGCGAACCCCTACTACGCTGGACCAGGCAACCCCATGGAGCCACTGCTGTACCCTGGCGTGCCGAGCGTATCGGCGCCCGGAGAAGCATTCATGGACACACCGGTCGTCAACGGGGTAGCATACCCCTACATCGATGTGGAGCCTAAGGCGTACAGGCTGCGTATACTGAACGCTGCCGACGACAGGTTCTTCAACCTGCAGATGTACTTGGCCGACCCATTGGCCACCACATTCGACGGTAGGCTCAACACGGAGGTAAAGCTGGTACCCGCTATCCCGACTATAGGCTTCCCCGAGGGATGGCCTGCAGACGGTCGCGAGGGCGGCGTACCTGACCCGGCAACGGTGGGCCCGTCATTCATCCAGATCGGGACCGAGGGCGGGTTCCTGCCTGAGCCGGTGGTACACGCCATGCAGCCGATCGACTGGAACATGGACATGGGAACCTTCGACTTCGGTAACCTGAACAAGTACACCCTCATGCTGGGAACCGCTGAGCGCGCCGACGTCATCGTAGACTTTTCCGCGTACGCGGGGCAGACCCTCATCCTGTACAACGACTGCCCGGCCCCAAGCCCGGCTAGCGACCCACGTCAAGACTACTACACCGGCAGACCCGACATGACGGACGGCGGCGGCTCTGAGCCAGTGATAGCTGGATTCGGGCCCAACACCCGCACCGTCATGCAGATACGGGTCGCTAACACCGCTCCTGCTGCTCCATTCGACGTTGCTGCGCTGCAGGCCGCCTGGTCAGCGCTAGGCGTCTTCCAGGCAGCCCAGAACGACATCATCATCCCGCAGGCCGCATACGGCTCAGCATACGGCACCACGTTCCCTGACATGGTCTCCAACATATTCGACAACTCCCTGACCTTCACCCCCATAGGAGCGACGACGCCTGTAACGATCCCGTTCCAGTCGAAGGCGATCCAGGACGAGATGGGTGAGGCCTACGACCACGAGTACGGGCGCATGGCCGTCCAGTTCGGGCTCGAGCTGCCCAAGACGCAGGCCAACCAGCAGACGCTTCTACTGTACAACTACGCAGACCCGCCCACAGAGATCATAAAGCCCTCTGTAGTCGGAACACAGATAGGCTCACTGGGCGACGGGACGCAGATCTGGAAGATAACGCATAACGGCGTGGACGTACACACCGTACACTGGCACATGTTCGAGGTCCAGCTGATAAACAGGGTCGCTTGGGACAACAATATCAGGATGACTGACCCCAACGAGCTTGGATGGAAGGAGACTATCAGGGTGAACCCCCTGCAGGACACCATAGTAGCCCTCAGGCCCCTGATGCCCAACCTGCCCTTCGAGCTCCCCAACAGCGTCAGGCTCCTCGACCCCACGATGCCCGAAGGCGCAGTGCTGAAGACCCAGGGTGTCATGGACGTCACAGGTGAGCCCGTCACTATAACTAATCACATGGTCAACTACGGCTGGGAGTACGTGTGGCACTGTCACATACTGGCCCACGAGGAGATGGACATGATGAGAGTCATGTCCATAGTGGTTCCTCCGCAGGCGCCGAGCAACCTAGCCGCCACCATACAGGGTAACAGGGCAACACTGACCTGGACGGACAACTCGATAAATGAGACCGGTTTCACCATCGAGAGGGCCACCGATCCAGCCTTCACAGTCGGCCTGACGACCTACACCGTTGGACCAGACGTAACCACATACACGGACAGCAGACTAGCTAACAAGGTGACGTACTACTACAGGGTCACCGCCAACAACGTCGTGGGCGACACCTGGGTCTATGCTGCCCCCGCTGTCGGGTTCCCGACGATGACGGCTGACTCCCTGCCTACCAACACTGTTCAGGTGACAAGGTAGACGCATTGACTCCCCCCCTTTTTAACTACCCAACTTTTGGAGGTTCATGAAACATGAAAGAGATTGTACGTAAATTATTGATGTTCACGCTCGTAACGTTAATCGCGTGGCCCGCGTGCCAAGCATCGGCGGCCACACCTCAAACCGCGGCGGCCAGCCTCGTCTTCGACTTCGACTCGGGGCTGCCCACCCTCTCGCCGGGCAGGCCTACTCCCTTCAACCAGACGGTGGGCAACGTCACGGCCAGCTTCACCTCACTCTTCGACCCCTCAGCCTTCTCGGTCCAGAGCTACGAGACCACCTTCTTCATGCTGTCAAACTTCTCAGGCAACTTCCTGTACGACAACAACCTGGCCACCAGGTCGGTAGACATCCGTTTCAACGGACAGCTAACCAGCATCGCATTCACCTTCGCGACGATCGAGTACCACGGAGGCGCCGGCTCGGAGCCCAGCAACCTCACCCTGAAAGCCTACTTGGACACGGTGGGGGCGACGCCCGTGGGGTCGGCGACGGCTCGCGGGACCTGGCCGGAGGGCAACTCCTTCCCCCAGGGGA
>MEZG01000005.1:6667-6901 GCA_001775965.1 Candidatus Bathyarchaeota archaeon RBG_13_60_20
GCCCTTCAACCTGGTAAGGATCGAGCTCCCCTTCCAGGGCCCGAAGGGCGCTTCAGACTTCCTCATGGACAACATCACGGTGAAGGTCCTGGGCGGCTCAACTGACCCTGGCACGCCGGGCGGCAACGGCGGCGACAACAGCACGACGACGGAGCCCCCGCCGGACACATCAGGCGGCACGAACCCGACAGATGGGTTCTCGCAACCCCTGTTAATGGCGCTGTCGCTGGCCGT
>MEZG01000006.1 GCA_001775965.1 Candidatus Bathyarchaeota archaeon RBG_13_60_20
TGGGTTCCGCAGGATGTCCCTGACCTTCTTGCCGTCCCTGTGGGTGTGCATAAGTATCCTGCCCTCCACGTAGGCGAAGTTCATGGGCACCACGTAGGGCTCCCCGTCCACGGCCGTGGCGAGGCGGCCCACCTGGTTCTCCCTGAGTATCTCCTCCAGGACCACCTTGTCCGTGATCTCCTTCTCCCTGCGTCGCATCGTCGACATGCCATAAGCTGGGCGGCGGCAGCTTATGAGCTTCGCCGTCGATAACCTTTTGTCGCCAGTGCAAACGTACTTGTGTGAGCGCGCTCAAACCCTGGACCCTCATGTTCGGCGGCGCCGCGGCTTGCGTGGCCGCCTGCGTCTACCTCATATGGAGGATCACGGTCACCGGCGACCCCAGCTCCGAGTGGGCGGTGTGGGTGCTTGTTCTGGTGGGGTTCGCCCTATTCGCGGGGGGCTACCTTTCGGAATCCAAGTACAGGAGAGAGCACCCGGAGGAGTACAGGCCAGAGTGGCCTGAATCGTAGCCGTTTATATGGGGCCCGCATTAAATATCTTGATCCGGATGAGCGAGGAGGACAGGAGCTTCGGCGTCTCCCTGAGGCGCCTGGAGGGGTTCAGGTTCGAGGTGGACTTCGGCCTCGGGGGCGTGCCCCTTTTGGTCATGGACGAGTCGGCCCCCGTGGGGGAGGGCGGTGGCCCCGACGCAGGCAAGGTGCTGGCGGCGGCCATGGGGAACTGCCTCACGGCCAGCCTGCTCTTCTGCCTCCAGAAGGCGCGAGCGGAGGTGGGAGGCGTTGAGACCAGGGTGAGCGGCGTCATGAGGCGCAATGAGGAGGGCAGGTGGAGGGTGGCCGGCGTGGACGTGGAGATCGTCCCGGAGGTCCCCGCCGAGTTCCAGAAGCAGTTCGAGCGGTGCGCGGGCCTCTTCGAGGACTTCTGCATCATAAGCAGGAGCGTCGAGCAGGGGATACCTGTGAACGTCAGGGTTAGCCCGCGCTAGTTGACGACCCAGGTGTGGCCGCACTTGGCGCACCTGTACTTCTCCACGCTGCGGTCCGTGGCGACGCCAGCGTGCTCCCCCAGGGCCACCGTTATGGTCTTGTAGGCGTCTGGGTGGCCGCAGTTGGGGCAGGCTCTCTGCACCACTATGGCGCTGTCTGTGCCGCTCATCACGTATACGGGCTCGGCCTCGTTCTCCGGCCCCGACTTGACCTCTATGACCGTGGCCCTCTTCTCCCACCCGCATCGCGGGCACTGGTAGCCTCTGTCTCCCATCTGCATGAAGGAGCCGCACCTCTCACAGAACTCTACCATGTCTTCCGACCCGAGAACTATATCTACTGTTCCATGGTGTAATATAGGGTTTTGTAGTTATCATGCCCATAAAACAGCCTGTCCGGTGGCGGGGGTCGATAAACCGCGCGGTTTAAGGCTGTTTTCCGCGGGATTCGTCGTGACTGTGCCGCCACCGTCGAGGCAGGCAGCCCTGGGGATGACCGATTACGCGCGGGGACCCCGTATGGCTCGAAACCATCTGTTCGGGGCTCCCAGGGCCGACCTGAAGCGGGTGGGGCTTGGCCCAGAGATGCCTTTAAAATGGCTCCGCCTCAGGTATCTCCATTGAGCCCATCACCCTGGCGATCATCCAAGAGATACTGGCGTTCCACGGCCCCAAGCTGGCCCTCGTAGCGCTCTACATCCTAGCCGTCTTCGCGGCTACAAGCTGGCGAGCCTCATCGTCTCAAAGGTCGCTGAAATGAAGATAGTGGACAGCCACGTGGAGAACGTGATCCGGCTCTTCGTCAGGATAGCCGCCATAATAGTGGCGGTGTCGGCCACCCTCAGCGTCTACTAGGTACCGAGCCAGTACTTCGTGGGCAGCAGCGCCCTCATAGGAGCCGTCATAGGCTTCGGCAGCAGCCAGACAATCAACAACGTGGCGGCCGGCCTCTACGTCATCGTGAGCAAGCCCTTCAGGGTCAAGGACTACGTGAAGATCGGGGACGTGGAGGGCCAGGTGGAGGAGATCAGCATCAACTACACGAAGTTGTACACGCCGACGTTCAACCTCTTGGAAATACCCAACGTCCAGGTGCTGAACAGCAGGGTGCTCAACTGTACCCACGAGGGCTTCATCAAGAACACCTTCCTCTTCACGGTCCCCCACCTGGTGCCCGTGGGGAACGAGGAGGTGCTCTCCAGGTGCATCAGGCCGGCCATCGAAGAAATCTCCGAGAGGTATCCCAAAGTGATGCTGAGGAAACCAGAGGCCTACTTCGAGGCCAGTGTACCTTTCGGCCGCAGCTACAAGATCAGGATCTTCGTGCCCAAGGGCCACGCCAAGACGCTTTTCATGATACAGGCGGAGCTGAGCAACAGGATCATGGACTTTTGGGATAGGGAGAGGCTCAAGCCCGCTCCAGCCCAGTGATATCCGGTTCAGCGTTTCCGCTGGGACAGGATCATTAGCTTGACGGCCAGCTCCTCGCTCATCTCTCGTAGCCTCCTGGCCAGGTCGTCCGTGGTCAGGATGCCGGCCACGCTGTCCCGGTCGTCCACCACGACTATACGTCTTATCCCGTACTCATTCATGGTGTCGACGGCCATCTCCACGTCGGCGTGAACGCTGACGGCTACCACGGGCCGGCTGCTGATCTGGGCCGCCGTGCAGGCCTCGGGGTTCATGGATGCCGCCATTACCCTGTGGACCAGGTCGCGCTCGGTGACTATGCCGATGGGCCTGCCGTCCTCCACGACGACGACGCTGCCGATGCCCCTGTCCCTCATGAGGTGCGCCAGCTGGAGACACGGAGTGTCCGGGCCCACCTTGACGGGGTTCCTGACCATGACGTCTGAGACCTTCATGCCTAGTTGAACTGGGGTGGGCCGGGTATTGAGTCTACCGGTGGCACCTGATGATGGCAGGTAGCAAACCAGGCTCAACCCTGAGGCAGAACCCGAACCTGTTGAGGCTCATGGCGCACCAGAAATCTGCCTCAGGGAACTCGGGCCTGGCCTTGTCGAAGAACTTAGCCCCCTCCGGGTGGGCCCTGATCCTCTGCACCATGGAGCCGAAGTCGGGCTTACCCTCCCTGAGGCGGGTCTCAATGTACTCGGCGAGGAGCTCGTCCTCGGGGCTCCTCTCCCTGCCGCTCCACCCCATGGCGACGAGGCTCAGCACACTGGGGCTCCTCTCCCGAATATAGTCCACTATGGCGTCGGCCATGACGAAGCTGCCGGGGAGCACCTCGTCGGCGCCGGAGGCGTTCACGATGCCCTGGGTGCCCGCGCTCGTGGACTGGACCACGACGCGGCCCGTGAAGTCCACATCCATGATCTGGCTGGGGCTGTTGCCGTAGTCGAAGCCTGGGACAGGCTTTCCACCGCGCTCGCCCATGAGCACCCAGTCGGGGTGCGCCTCCCTGAGGGCGAAGGCCTCCTCCAGGGCGGCCACCGGGTGGATGCGCTGGGCGCCGTTTGCCATGACGTAGGCGGCCGTGGTGAAGGCCCTGAAGACGTCGATTACGACGGCCAGGCCCCGAGCACTCTTGGCCCCCTCCACAAGACTTAGGCGCCTAATCTCCAATCCTGGGGTCTCCCGTCCGCCTCTGCGCAGCCACCCTTTACCACAAGGGTTTCTTTATTGAAAGCCATCGAAGTCATATTCAGGTGAACAGGGGTCGCGGGTGGATATTATCTTTAGGAGGGGCTCCTGAGGGCGCTGGTCTTCAGCCTGAAGTTCACCTGACTGCCCGAGCCCAGGGTGAACAGCATCTCCTGAATGTGGACAGCTGCCTCACGGGCCTCGCCACCGCCCTGAGACCTGAGAAGGTTCCAGGCCCACTCCAGCGCCTCGAAGGCGCCAACCTCGTAGTTCGACATAACTTATCGCTTGAAAGGAATGTTGGTTTCTGGTTTAAGGCGTGCGTACCGCGAACTAGGCGGGAGGTATGTGAATGTAGCCTGTAACCGCATTCATTAATAATTAAATGTTAAATAAGCGGTGGTCTTTCTCAACGTAATTGACGACGAGCGCGAGGCAAGTACAGTGGAGTTGGCGAAGAAGATCAAGGCGCTTGACCACGACACGAGGTACAAGATAATGAGCTTCCTTTTAGAGAATGGTGAGTCCCGGTTCAAGGGCATTGCATCGGAGGTTGGGGAGAGCATAACTGCCGTCTCGTACCACCTCGACATTCTCGTAAACTCGGGGCTGCTGGAGAAGCGCTACGAGAGAGAAGGAAGAGAGTACTCCCATTACTGGGTTTCCGACGATGCTGTGGGGCTTTTCTCCAAGCTGGGTTTAACGAATTGAACATGAGTTAAAACGTTCTACACTCACAACCTCTAAAAGAGTGAAACAACTACACCTTGAATGCGTGGGCCTAGGATGCTAGACATTAAACTCATCAGAGAGAAGCCCGATATTGTCCGGGAGAACATAGCGAGGAGACACGACCCCGAGAAGCTGGAGCTCCTAGACCGCGTCATAGAGACCGACTTGAAGTGGAGGGAGCTCACGCAGAGGGTCAACGAGCTACGCCGAAGGAGGAACGTCGTTTCGTCCGAGATCGGCAGGGCGATGAAGGCTGGTGGCGACGCCTCGAGTCTACGGGCCGAGGCAGCCGAGATTCCCTCCAAGCTAAGCGAACTGGAATCCCTCATGAGTATCAACCAGGAGCAGCTCCGGGACGGCCTTATGCGGCTGCCCAACATGCTCCACGACTCGGTGCCCTATGGCAGGGACGACCACGACAACGTCGTCGTGAAAACCTGGGGCAAGAAGCCAGAGTTCGGCTTCATTCCGAAGGGTCACGCTGAGCTGGCCTCCAGCCTGGGCGTAGCCGACTTTGAGCGGGGCGCCAAGGCGGCCGGCTCGGGCTTCTACTACCTGAGGAACGAGCTGGCGTTAATGAACCACGCCATCCAGATGTACGCCGTAGACTTCCTGCTGAAGAGGGGGTACAGCCTCATCGAGCCCCCCTACATGATCAAGAGGTCCGCCTACGAGGGGGTCACAGACCTGGCAGACTTCGAGTCGGTTATGTACAAGGTGGACGGCGAGGACCTGTACCTGATAGCCACCTCGGAGCACGCCATGGGGACCATGCTGCAGGACGAGACCCTGCTGGCCGAGAGCCTGCCCATCAAGCTCGTCGGAGTGAGCCCCTGCTTCAGGAGGGAGATCGGGGCCCACGGCAAGTACACGAAGGGCCTGTTCAGGGTGCACCAGTTCCACAAGGTGGAGCAGTTCATCTTCTCGCTGCCGGAGCAGAGCTGGGGGCTTCACGAGGAGCTGCAGCGCAACTGCGAGCAGCTCTACGAGGGGCTGGGCCTCCACTACAGGGTGGTGAACGTGTGCACCGGCGACATAGGCAGCATCGCGGCTAAGAAGTACGACACGGAGGTCTGGATGGCCGACGGCGAGTTCAGGGAGATCGGGTCCAACAGCAACTGCACGGACTACCAGGCCAGGAGGCTCAACGTCAAGTACAGGCTCAAGGAGGGGGCCCCGCCTGAGGGCTTCGTCCACACCTTGAACAACACGGCTCTGGCGTCGAGCCGCACTATGATTGCCGTCTTGGAGCAGCACCAGCAGGAGGACGGGACGATCAGTGTTCCCAAGGCGCTGCAGCCCTACATGGGTGGTGTGAAGGTCATCGACGGCAGCCTAAACAGGCTCGGCCTCTAATCCTGTTCTACTCAAAGATGTAGAGGGGCTCCTCGTACTTCCTGTCGATGACGGTGCCGGGTACCATCCGCCTTATCCTCCTCGACGAGAGGTACAGGCGCAGCTTCTCATTGAGCTCAGCCTCGTCCTTGTCGGTCACCAGCCACTCCAGGGGCACCTTGACCCCCATGGGGCGCGCGGGGATCACGTGCCTCGTGGTCTTCTGGGGGAACACCCTCCCGGCCATGGCGACGGCGACCACCTCCTCCTTCCGGAGGGTGGGCGTGGCGACGCAGGCCGAAACCTCGCCCCTGGCGGCCCTGTCCAGGGCGTCCCTCTCCGTGGCGAAGCCCATGCCGCGGCTCCCGAGCGCCTTATCCATCCTTCTGACAGTCGAGTACATGGTTTCTGCGTCTCCGCCGTCGCCTACCACCCGCGCTCTCCGCCCGGTGATGAGCGCCGCTGTGGCCCTCCTTTCCTCGATGAGCCCCAGAGCTTCCTCGACCCCCGTCTCACCCCAGGTGAAGCCAAGCTGACGCAGGGCCTTCTCCGCCTCGCCTTCCCTCAGGTCCCTGAAGGTCCTGTACCAGCACCGTAGCAGGATGTTGGGGTTCCGGTAGTCCACGAAGCAGACTGGGATGTGGCTCAGACTCAGGGCCCTAGAGGCGGCCACCCGGTGCATCCCGTCTAGGACCACCCGGGTATCCTTGTCCACGATTATGGGGTGCAGGAAGTAGCTGTCCTCGGGTATCTTGCGCACCAGCTCGTCCATGGCGTATGGGATTATCTCTTCGTGGATGTGCAGGGTGTCGATCCTGGCGAGTGCAAGCTCCAGCTTGATGGCGGGGTGCTCGATGGTGAAGAGCTGGGACATACTGCCGCTCACCTGCTCCCACGCGCCTCGTGTTCACGGCGAGGGGGGCGCGTGGCTGTCGCCTGGGCTGAATCGTGGTAAGCCTCGCGGAGGTAGGCGCGCCTGGATTCACTCCGAGCGGCAGCGCCTGCCCCGTGTCCTGAGCTCATCGGGTGCCTCAGAATACATCGATGTGTTCCGTTTATGAATCTTGTTCACGGCGGGGGCGCGCCGGAGCCTGAGCCACATAACGTCGGTCCAAGTTTTTTTCATGTGTCATTTCCGCCGCACCATTTCTCTTATATGCGGATTGACTGTACGTACAACTGAT
>MEZG01000007.1:0-118 GCA_001775965.1 Candidatus Bathyarchaeota archaeon RBG_13_60_20
CACGATGCCTAGAAGGGCAGGTACCTTCTCCAGCTCTTCCTTCCCTCTCTGCCGGCTCCATTCTGCTTTTCTCGCACATTCTCGGGCTCTCTCCTAGCTTCGTTCATCGGCTCCTCCT
>MEZG01000007.1:154-2002 GCA_001775965.1 Candidatus Bathyarchaeota archaeon RBG_13_60_20
GGCTGTCCACTCTATGACCCTGTCCTCGTCCTCAGTGGTTATTTCTTCGTCCCAGAACATGCTTCGGCACCTCGGCGGCTATGACCATTAGCTGCGGAGGTGGCTTTAAGGGCTTGCCTCTCTGCGCTTCTTGAGCTGGGCCTTGACCGTAATGTAGCCGCCCAGTATGCCGCCCGCCGCGAAGCATAGGAGGAGGGCCAGCATCAGAGGCCCGTCGGGCTCGGGGGCAAGCGTGAACATTATTAGGACGCCCATGACCCAGGAGGCGGCAGCCAGCTTCAGACCCACGATCAGGTGCTTCTCGTCCGCCCTCTTGCACACTTGCCTGGATGCGTAGTAGGCCCCCGCGACGTAGACCACGTAGCTCAGGTCGGCCAGGAGGGCCGCGGGGACATGGCTCGTGTACTCCCTGAACAGGCCGAGGCTCTGCATCCATATCCAGACGACGCCGTTGGCAAGCATGGCCCCGGCCATGTAGTCGTTGATGTTCGGCTGCTTGGGCCTCGGGGCACCAGTGTCGTTGCTTTGATCCATTCCCTGATGATTCGCGGTCTGGGTTCTTGAGTTATTCGTTTAACTTAACTACGTGTGAGCAGACTCTTTCTCATGTCATCGAAAGGTGTTCCGTCACCCATCGAGCACCTCGGGTACCACGTCGGCACGGACAGGAAGCTAGCGGACTGGCCCGAGATCGTGGAGTACTTCAAGAAGGTGGCTACCGCCTCGCCTCGGGTCCTGGTGGAGGAGGTGGGCAAGACCACGGAGGGCAACCCCTTCATCTATGCCACGGTGTCGTCCCCTGAGAACCTGGGCCGCCTGGAGGAGCTGAGGCAGGTCCAGATGAGGCTCAGCAAACCCGTGGGGCTGGGAGACGCCGAGGCGGCTGAGCTGCTGGAGAAGGGCAAGGTGGTCGTCATGATCAGTTGCAGCATCCACAGCACCGAGGTGGGGGGCAGCCAGATGAGCATGGAGCTCATCCACAGGCTGGCCACGGAGGACACGCCGGAGGTCAGGGAGATACTGGAAAACGTGATCTTCCTGTTCGTGCCGTCGCTGAACCCCGACGGCAACAGGATGGTAGTGGAGTGGTACAACAGGTACCTGGGAACCGAGTACGAGGGCACCAGCCCGCCCTACGTATACCACAAGTACGCCGGCCACGACAACAACCGTGACTGGTACATGTTCACCCTGAAGGAGACCCAGCTCACCGTGGAGCACATCCACAACAGGTGGCACCCCCAGGTCGTGTACGACATCCACCAGATGGGCAGCAATGGGCCCAGGCTCTACGTGCCCCCCTTCACGGACCCCTATGAGCCCAACGTGGACCCCGTGCTCACAAGCGGCGTCAACTTCATGGGCATAAGCATGGCCGACGCCCTGGCCCGTGAGGGCAAGCGCGGAGTGGCCACCAACTGGGTGTTCGACGCCTGGACCCCAGCCCGCGCCTACCAGCACTACCACGGCGGCATCAGGATACTGAGCGAGGCCGCCAGCGTCAAGATCGCGACGCCCATCGAGATCAAGCCCGAGGAGCTGAAGCCTGACAGGGGCTTCAACCCCAAGGAGGCCCGGTGGAACCACCCGCTCCCCTGGAAGGGGGGCCGCTGGACCCTGCGCGACATAATCGACTACGAGCTGACGGTGGCCTGGGCGTGCCTCCAGACTGCCGCCAAGTTCAGGAGGCGGTGGCTGGCTGGCACCCTGGACATGGGCAGGAGGGCGGTGAGCCTCCAGGGCAGCCCCTACGCCTTCGTGGTGCCCGCGAGGCAGCGGGACCCAGGCGCGGCCGCGGAACTCCTCCGGGTCATCCGCTTGGGCGACGTTGATGTGCTCCGGGCGGTG
>MEZG01000007.1:2108-12796 GCA_001775965.1 Candidatus Bathyarchaeota archaeon RBG_13_60_20
AGCCCGGTCCCCAACTACAGCTTCAAGGCCGCCAACAGGCTGCTCGCCGAGGGCATCGCGGTGAGCAGGAGCCTGGGCGAGCTTGAGCTGAACGGGGCGGCCCTGAGGCCGGGGGCCTTCTTCGTCGAGGCCAGGAAGGGCACCGGCAAGCTGCTTGAGGGGCTCGCGGAGGAGCTGGGCCTGGACTTCTATAGCTTCGAGAGGCCCCCCCAGGACGCGTTCGAGTTGAAGGCTCCGAGGATTGGCGTCTACCGTGCCTGGCTGCCCAACGCCGACGAGGGGTGGCTCAGGATGGTCCTGGAGGAGTACGGGTTCCAGTACGTGAACCTGTACCCCGAGGACGTGAGGGCCGGCGACCTGGCCGAGAAGATGGACGTGCTCGTGTTCCCGGACCTGACCCGCGACGTCGTGGTGGACGGCATGAAGGGGTACAGGGGCATGGACGCCAAGGCCTACGAGCCCAAGTACCGGAGAGGCGTCGAGGAGCAGGGCAACAAGGAAATCTTCAGGTTCCTGGACGCCGGCGGCACCGTAATCACCCTGAACCGTGCATGCGAGTACGCCGTCAAGGACCTGTACGCTGGGGTGGAGCTCGCCCTGGCTGGACTGAGCGAGAAGGAGTTCTACTGCCCGGGCAGCCTGCTACGGGTGCTGGTGGACGACAGCCACCCAGTGGGTTACGGGTACACCCGCGAGGAGACGGTGATGTTCCAGGACAGCCCGGCCTTCAACGTGAAGGACGGCGTCGCCGTGGCTCTGTACCCTGAGGCGGACCCCACCGTTAGCGGGTGGCTGCTGGGCGAGAAGCACCTGAGGGGCAGGGCAGCGGTGGCGGAGGTCCCGGCGGGCAACGGCACCCTCATCCTCATCGGGTGCTCGCCCCACTTCAGGAACCAGAACAGGGCCACCTTCAAGCTGCTGTTCAACAGCATCTACTACGGGGTGTCCTAGCCCCACTATTTACTTCCGTAGGGGGTGGGGTACTCGCCCTGCTCCACCTTCACCCGCTCGACCCTGAAGACGACGGGCCGCTCCGAGTCGGGGCAGCTGAAGTACTTGATCTTGTCGATGTAGTCCCAGGGCTCGGTAACCTCGCGCTCCATGGCCGAGGCCAGCGGCAGTATGGCGCTGAATGCGGCGAGGCAGACACTGTCCGTCTCCTCCAGGACCAGGCGGCCCGGGTTGCCCACGATGGTCATCCTGTCGCCGGGCAGGTACATCTTGCACGGGCCCTTGACGTGGGTGGGCTCGCCGTCGAGGCTGCGGGGCTCCTGGACATCCACTACAGTGAAGATTGTCTTGTACATGGGGGACAAGATGGCTGGGACGGCTAAAAGGTGTTCGCGAGGGCAGGGTCGCTGGGCGCCGCTGGCTCATAACCGCCTAGTTATAATGGTTTTTTGGGTCTTCCTCTCCGCTCCTCGAGGGGGATTGTTTCTTCTTAGAAGGAATAAGGGAAAACGGTTGGAGTGTTCCTCCTCGCCGCGTCGGGGGTCAGCCCTCTGTGAAGCTGAACTTCCTCAGCTGGAGGGCGTTGATGACCACTATGATGCTGCTGGCGGTCATGAGGAGGGCCCCCCACTCGGGCCTGAGGGTGATGCCCCAGGGGGTCAGGACGCCCGCGGCCACGGGGATGGCCACCGCGTTGTAGCCTGTGGCCCAGGCCAGGTTCTCCCTCATCTTCCGCATGGTGGCCTTGCTGAGCCTTATGAGGCGGGCCACGTCGCTGGGTCGGTTCCCGATGAGGACGATGTCCGCGGACTCGATGGCCACGTCGGTCCCGGCGCCTATGGCTATGCCCACGTCGGCCTGGATGAGGGCCGGGGCGTCGTTGATGCCGTCCCCCACCATGGCCACCCTCCTGCCCTCCAGCTGGAGCTTCCTCACCTCGCTGGCCTTGTCCTCGGGCAGCACCTCGGCCAGGTACCTGTCCACCCCGGCCTCCCTGGCCACGGCCTCCGCGGTCCTCCTGTTGTCGCCCGTGAGCATGATGACCTGCTTGCCCATCCCGCGAAGGCTCGCTATGGCGGAGGCGGAGTCGTCCTTGAGTCTGTCCGCGAAGCCTATGACCCCCTTCACCTCGTCCCCCACGGCGACGAAGCTGAGCGTCCTGCCCTGGTCGTAGAGCCTCTCCGCCCTCTCCACGAGCCCCCGGCTGTACGTCTTTCCCTCCATCTCCATGAGGCGGAGTGTGCCCGCCGTCACACTCACGCCCCCCACCATCCCCTTCACACCGTGGCCGGACACGGCCTCGAAGCCGCTCGTCGCCGCGGCCGGTATGCCCCGGTCCTTGAGGGCTCTGGCCAGAGCCACGCCTATGGGGTGCTCGGACTGGGCCTCCAGGGACGCCGAGACCCTCAGGAGCTCGTCCTCCTCCACGCCGTCGGTGACTATGTCCGTGACCTGGAAGCTGCCCTCCGTGAGGGTGCCGGTCTTGTCGAAGACGATGATGTCCACCTTCTCCCCGACCTCAAGGGCCTCGGCGTTCCTGACCAGCATCCCGTTCCTGGCGGCCAGGGTGCTGCTGATGACGGTTACGGTGGGTATGGCGAGGCCCAGCGCGTGGGGGCAGGCGATCACCAGGACGGTGACCGCGATGGTGAGGGCGAAGACCACGCCCGCCCCGGCGATGTTCCAGTACGCGAAGCTCACCACGCCCACGGTGATGGCTATTATGGTTAGGTAGTGGGCGGCCCTGTCGGCGAGCCTCTGCGTCCGCGGCTTGGACTCCTGGACCTCCCTCACGAGCTGGATGATCTGGGCCAGGGCCGTCTCCTCCCCGGTCTTGTCCACCCTTAGGACCAGGCTGCCGCTGCCGTTGATGGTCCCCCCGATGACCTCGTCGCCGGGCTCCTTGGTGACGGGCCTTGACTCGCCGGTGATCATGGACTCGTTGAGGCTGCTCCGCCCCTCCAGGACGACGCCGTCTATGGGCACCTTCTCGCCGGGCCTGATGAGCAGTATGTCCCCCACTCGGACACTTGACGTGGGGACCTCCACGTACTCCCCGTCGCGCCTCACGTTGGCCGTCGGCGGTATGAGCTTCACCAGCTCCTGGAGGGCGCCTGTGGCCCGGCGCGTCATCCTCATCTCCATCCAGTGGCCGAAGAGGAGGAAGACCACCAGGGTGCTTATCTCCCAGTAGAAGTCCATGACGCCCGTCAGGATGAAGGTGGCCGCCACGCTGAACAGGTAGCCGGAGCCCACGGCCAGGCTCACCAGCACCATCATCCCGAGGACACCCCTCCTCAGGTCCTCCAGGGCGCCCCTGTAGAACGGGGCTCCCCCGTAGAGGGCCACCACCGTGGCCAGGGTGAACAGCGCGGCGTCGTAGCCCGGGAACCTGGGGACGGTGAACCCCAGCCAGCCCTGGATGGTGGGCGACAGCGCCAGGATGGGCAGGGTGATGAGGGCGCTCACCGTGAACCTGCGCTTGAAGTCCTCCTCCATCGCGGTGTGGTGGTTCCTGTGCTCGGGCTCGGCTGGCTTCTCCGGGGCGTGCTCCTCATGCATCTCGTGGCCGTGCTCTCCATGAGACATAGTCAACACTAGGTATGGGTGATGGCCGGAGCAATATAAACGAGAAAAGGAGGGGGCTTCTAGGGGTAGACCAGCTCGAACCGCTCCAGGATGACCTCCATGTCCTCCGAGAACGCGAAGCCCAGCTTCTCGCCCCGCCGAGTATAGTACTTGACGTGCTCGCGCACGTAGCTCTCCAGGGTCCTGTCGTCCTCGCCCTCCCAGTAGGCGTGGTCCACGTCCACGTCCCCAAACCTGGCCCGGCGGACGCTCACCGTCCTGATGATGGCCCTCGGCTCCCCGGACCCGTCCAGTATGACGCTGTACTCGCCCTCCCTGGGCTCAGGGTAGCCCTCGGCCTCCATCTCCCGGACAAGGGTTGTCGTGGCCCTCTTCTTGCCCTCAAGGACGAGGGCCAGCAACTCATCCGTCAGCCGGGGGTTGTCGCCGAAGCCCCAGGCGTCCTGGAACCCGCCCGTTATCCCCTTCTCCCCTTTAACCCTCTCCCAGAAGTCAAGGATGGCCTTGGAGTGCGGCATGGCATCCCTGATGGCTCCGTGTGTAAAAACGTTTGATGCCCAGCCTCGGCCATATATACCTGTGCGCCCCAGCCATAGGGGGAAATCGGCATGTTGATGGAAACAGGGTGCGACGGTGGGCACCCGTGACCGGGCGCGGCCCCATAGTTGACATTCACGCGCATGTCACGCCCCAAAGGTTCCTGAGGGCCGTCCTCTCGGGCCGAGACTGGCACGGGATGACCGCTGAGGACGGCGAGCTGGACAACCCCAAGAACAGGTGGGACCCAAAGCGCCGCATCGAGGAGATGGACGGGATGGGCGTGGACGTCCAGCTCGTCTCGCCCACCGACTGCTTCTACCAGTACTACCAGGACCCCGAGGCAGCAGCACGCATCGCCGAGGAGTGCAACGACGAGGTGGCCGAGATGGCGAGGGCCCACCCCTCGCGGTTCATGGGGCTGGGGACCCTGCCCATGCAGGACGTGGGGCGGTCCGTCCAGGAGATGGAGAGGGGGGTCAAGCGGCTCGGCCTCAGGGGGTTCATGGTAGACGACCACGTCAACGGGCGGACCTACAACGACCCCGCCTTCGAGCCCTTCTGGGCCGCAGCCGAGAGGCTCGGGGCCCTCATACTGGTCCATCAGGGCGCATCCACGGTCGTTGAGCACCGGACCCGGAGCTACTTCCTCCACAACGCCGTGGGGAACCTAGTGGACAGGACCCTGACCTTCGGGTGCCTAGTAGGCGGAGGCATCATGGACCGGCACCCGGGCCTCAGGGTGTGCCTGGGCCACGCGGGGGGCTACGTGCCCTATGCGGTGGACAGGATGGACAGGGGCTGGTTAATGTTCCCCAGGTACAGGGGTGAAGCGGCTGAGCCGCCGAGCGCGTACCTACGCCGGTTCCTCTACGACACGGTCACCTTCACGGACAGGAACCTGCGTTTCCTCGTGGACGTGGTCGGAGCCGACCGGGTCCTGCTGGGTTCGGACTGGCCCGCCCCCATGGCCGTCGAGGACCCCGTCAGGTGGATCGAGCGATCCCCGGTCCTCAGGGACGAGTAGCGGGAAGCGATCCTCTGGGGTAACGTCTCGCGGGTCCTGGGTCTGGTCTTATAGTGTGACCCCTTTTTTTACTCAAGCTGGCTATCACTAAGTGCATTGTGGTGTTTTGGTCGTATCCTACGTGGTGTTCATCGATAGGCCCGATCGTATCTTAAACACATAAACACATAAACCAATATGTTTATATGCTGATATGCACATAATATATAATGCGGATAAGCAAGGTGAAACAAAAATGACGACAAGAACGAAAACGGCTGCCAGCGAAGGCACGAGGCACTTTGCTTACTGGAAACACGTCTAGCGTGCATCGCATAAAATCGTAGGTGATTGAAATGGGTAGAATAACCGCGGTGATCCCAGACGAACTGGAGAAGAGGTTAAGGCTCAAGGCCCTCGAGACGTATGGAGGAAAAAAGGGCGACCTCTCCAGAGCGGTCGAAGAAGCCCTAAAAACATGGGTCGCCACGGAAGAATAGGTGAGTCGGAAAGACTCCTGGGCACCGCCAGGCAGGTAACGGGGCCGACTCCCTCCGCACGCGGTACAAGATAAGTGTATAACCAATAGGAGCGCGCACGGAACAAAACAGACAGGTATTTTCGTCAAGGGCTCAGAGCGAGCGTGCATAAGAGGAGAACAAGAACATGTCAAGCAGCATTCAGGAGCTAGAGACGCGCCGTTTAAACATCATCGAAGGGATAAACGGGGGCTTCGCGTACTCGAAGATCGCGGAGAGGCTAGGGGTCCGTCTGTGGGTCGTGATGCGCGACCTGAAGAGGATGCGGCACAACAGGGACCCGGAGCTCAAGCAGGCGTACATGAAGGCCCAGGAGCAGGCCCAGGCGAAGAAACAATCAGTCGCTCGCCTGTCTGATGAGAGGTTCCGCAGCATGACTGGGATGACCTTGAAGGAAAAGACGTTCAGCAACATGATGAGCTTCTATGAACCCGAGCTCATTAAGATACTTGAATCTAAAAACGAGTGCGATGCGATCAGGGACCTGCCTAAAAGCGTCAGAAGGACCTTGCAGCACAACGGAATCATTGTTCAGGGGTGGAAAATCCCCGAGATCACCCCTCTGGCCCGCATATACATGATACGCCCTCCACCTGTGAACGGCTAAACCTCGCAGGCATGAAAACATCCTATTCTCTTCGAATAAAGCGGGCGTAACCACAATGAACCATATGACAGATGAAAGAAAAAACCAGGGCGGGTACAGCTCAAGGGTTACACGCGCAGAGGTACAAAAACACCTACCCCAGGACCTTCTGCCCAAAGTCACGGTGCTGCTCCAGGGCTCAGGCTACGTCACAATAAGCCCAAGAGCGTTGACGCGGCCTGACTGGCGTAGAATCGACGAGAAAGTTAGACGATTGGGCGGTCTCTGGGTTTCCAACGAAAGGCACAACCACTGGAGCATCCCATTCCCCCGAACGCGGTGACGGCATTGTCCGAAACGACTTTCTGTTCGCGTAAAGAGCCCCGCGAATAGGGATGCGCCGCGTAATCCGGTCCACGCCTTTAATGCGGGCGCCACGACCACGATTTTTGACCTGATTTTTTAAATTTGTAATTTAACCGCTGCCCTTTTTTTAAATAAATACGTCTCCTTTAAATTGTGCGCGGTGTATACTCCCCCGGATTCAGACATTGGGTAAGAAGCTGGTGAAGACTGAGGTAGACATTCGCAAGGGGATGATGTACCCCAACAAGAACGACATTCTCGGTATCGTGATCAAGAATTACGGTCAGACGCGCATGAACATCAAGTGTCAGGACGGCCAGATGCGCATCTGCCGCGTGAGAGGCAAGATGAAGAAGCGCGTCTGGGTGCGCGAAGGCGACGTGGTCCTCATAAGCCCGTGGGATTTCCAGTCAGCTGAGAAGGGCGACATCATCTTCAGGTATACGAGTAACCAGGCTTTCATGTTAAGAGATAAGGGATACCTCAACATAGAAGCATAAATTTTAGACTAGACCCATTTGTATGCACGTAGATTGAATGCATCCACGGTGCGAAATTTCACTTCCCTCTGAAAGCCGCTTGAGTATTTACAGTGTTCGAAGTGTGTATCAGGTCGAAGTGTAAGGTGGAATTCATGGATTTGGGAAAAAATCTGGTTAGAGACTGAACTTTATCATGGTCTCCGTGAGGGTCTGCTCCAGCACCTGCAGGCCCTCATCGATCTGCTCCTTGGAGATGACCAGGGCGGGCATCATCCTGAGGATGCTGGTGTTCCAGCTGCTGCCCACGATGAGGCCGTTCTCCTTGATCTTCCCGGTGAAATACTGCATGGGGTTCTTGTCTGGGTCCTTCTTGTCCTCCGCCGAGAGCTCCCGGGGGAACAGGCTCTCCTTGGTCTCACGGTCCTTGACGAGCTCCACGCCCATGAAGAGGCCGAGGCCGCGCACGTCGCCGATGATGGGCACCCGCTCCATCATGCCGCGTAGCTCGTCCATCATGTAGGCGCCCATCTTGGCTGCCCTGTCGGCCAGCTTCTCCTTCTCGTAGAGGTCGATGACGGCCAGGGCCGTGGCGCAGCTGACGGCGTGGCCGCTGTACGTGTAGCTGTGGGGGAATCCCTTCTGGTCGAAGTGGTCGGCCATCTTCTTGTTGATTATGCAGGCGCCGAGGGGAACGTAGCCGCATGTGATGCCCTTGGCGTAGGTCTCCACGTCCGGCACGACTCCCCAGTGCTCGCAGGCGAACATCTTGCCGGTGCGTGCGAAGCCCGTCATCACCTCGTCGAAGATAAGCAGCACCCCCTTCTCGTCGCATATCTCCCTTATCCTCTTCCAGTACCCTTCGGGGGGCACCACCTGGCCCGCCCAGCTGCATATGGGCTCCGCCATGAAGGCCGCGACGGTGTTGTCGCCTTCCTTCTCTATTGTGTACCTGAGGAAGTCGGCGCAGATGAGCTCGCACTCGGGGTACGTCTTCTTGTAGGGGCACCTGTAGCAGTAGGGGCTGGGGATGTGCTTGAACTCCTCGAAGATGCTGAGGCCCCTGAACTGGCGGTTCCTGGCGCTGCCCCCGACGCTCACCATGGCGTACGTGGAGCCGTGGTACGCGTCCCAGAACCCAATGATCTTGGAGGCCTCCCTGTAGAGCTGGGCCAGCTTGATGGCCACCTCGTTGGCCTCCGTCCCGCTGTTGCCGAAGAAGGTCTGGCACAAGTCCCCCGGCGTGATCTGGGCCAGCTTCTTGGCCAGCCTAACCTGGGGCTCGCTGAAGTAGCTGGGCGACGCGTAGGCCAGCTCGTCCAACTGCTTCTTGGCCGCCTCTATAGGCACCCTGTTGCCCATGCCTATGTGGACGTTGTACAGCTGGCTCATGAAGTCCAGGTACCTGTGGCCGGCCGCGTCCCACATGTACAGGCCCTCGCCCTTCACCATGACCAGGGGCTTCTGCCGCTCGCTGGGCTCCCACCGCTGGACCAGGTAGGTGGAGGCGTCCTCCTTAAGCTGCTTGTCCTTACTCTCCGAGAACTGGGTCATAGAACCACGGTTCTACTCAGCCCCAGGATGCCTAAATCATTAGTGGTGGCGGAGGCTAAGAGGTCGGGCTCCCCAACTGTCCACCTAGCTTGACATGCAGTCATCTTAATTGAAATAAAACGTAATAAAACACATTGCTTTATTGAAAAAAACGCCGTCCCGCAGTGGCGGAACAGCGGCGGACATAGTCAACTTTACACATTATTACAGCGATACATAAGGATTCAGTGCTCCGCGCCTGTCCACCTCGACGACGCCCTCCTTCACCACAAACTGGATGGCGTTTAGGTCCTGGAGCACCCTGATATTCTCCAGGGGGTTGCCGTCCACGACTATTAGGTCGGCCAGCTTGCCCTTCTCAAGGGTCCCGAATCTGTGGAGCTTGCCGAGCGCGTCGGCCGCGTTCCGCGTTGCCAGCAGCAGCGCCTCGGCTGGGGTCATCTTCAGCTTCGTGACGTACTGCTCCAGCTCCCAGCTGTTGGCGCCGGGCGGGAACACGTGGCCGCAGTCGGTGCCCATGGCCATCTTGACCCCCGCCTCCAGGGCGGCCCTCTGGCTCTCCAGGTGGCGCTCGTCGAAGGGTCTGCCTCCCAGCTTCTTGGGCAGGTACTGGGTGGGGAGGCCCATGACCTCCTCGCGGTAGTAGCTGGGGGCCAGCGTGGGCGTCGTGTACAGCCCCTTCCTGACGATGGTGTCTATGGTGTCGTCGTCCAGCTCGGAAGCGTGCTCTATGGTGTCGATGCCTGCCTCGGCCGCCATCCTGCACCCTATGATGCCCTCCGTGTGGCTGGCCACCTTCAGGCCGAAGCTGTGGGCCTCGTCCACGATGACGCCCAGCTCCTCAGGCGTGTAGTTCCTGTAGTTGGGGTCGTTGGTGGGGCCGCCCGCCATGCCGCCCGTCGTCGTTGTCTTGATCCAGTCCACCTGCTCCCTGACGCAGACGCGGGTCATCTTCCTGACCTCGTCCACGCCGTCCGCCGTCACGTGCATGTACCGGAGCGGATGGGGCCTTATGACATCTAGGTGGCTGGCCGTGGACGTGACGACGCCGGCCACCTCCAGCCTGCAGCCCTTGACGAGACCCTGCTCCAGCGCGGTTCTCAGTGAGACGGCGTCCCTGCCCGTGTACTCCGGGAACGGGTAGACCAGGTCTCGGCACGTCGTGTACCCGGCCTCCAGGAGCACCCGGGCGTGCTTGACCGCGTATAGGAGCTGCAGGCTCTCGGGTATCAGGTAACGTTCATGGTAGTCGAGGGGGCCCACCATCTGGAAGATGTGGACGTGTAGGTCCATGAGGCCGGGGATGATGGTCTTGCCCCGGGCGTCTATGACCCTCGCCTCCTTGGGAATGTCAACGTCTTTGGCTGGGCCAGAGTCCACTATCTGTTTGCCCTTGACGAGGACGGCCCCGTTGAGGACCGGGTCCGAGCCTGTGCCGTCCCACAGTAGCCCTCCCTTCACTGCTAGAATGTTTTCACTCATGGTATGAACCCGTCCCGGAGCCGATATATCGTTTCCCCCCGCCCAGGGGGCTCGCAAGTTTCATCCCTGCCACGCGCAAATCCTTACCCATGTCAGTGAAGGAGAAGGTCTACAGTAGGATAGACAGGGACTACGACGCTCACCTGAACCAGATCAGCGATTTCCTCCGCCACCCCAGCATAAGCCAGACCGGCGAAGGCATGGACGAGATCGTGGAGTACCTCAAGGACTGGCTGGGGCGCTTAGGCTGCACCAATGTAGAGGCCGTGAAGCCCGACTACTACTGGCCCATCGTCTACGGCGAGTACAATGCCGGAGCCGAGAAGACCCTCATCGTGTACGGCATGTACGACGTGCAGCCCGTGGACGACGGCTGGACCATACAGCCCTTCGAGGCCCGCATCGAGGAGCGTGAGCCCTTCGGCAGGGTCTACCACACCAGGGGCTGCATGAACACCAAGGGCCCCATGGCCACGGCCTTCAACGCCGTGGAGGCGATGAAGGCGGTGGACGAGCTGCCCGTGAACCTCATCTTCGTCCTGGAGGGCGAGGAGGAGATGGGCAGCAGGAGCATGCCCGGCTTCGTGGAGAAGCACCAG
>MEZG01000008.1:0-12743 GCA_001775965.1 Candidatus Bathyarchaeota archaeon RBG_13_60_20
GGCGGCCCAACTCTACCTGGATGGATGGTTCAGCAAGGTGCACCTTCTCTTCCACGAGAGCCCTGACCTGGTCGGGCGTGAAGCCTAAGGGTAGCCTGATGTCCACCTCGGCCTCGCAGAGAGCAGGCACGATGTTCTCCTTGGTCCCCCCGCGGATGACACCCACATTCACTGTTAGGCGCCTCAGGACCTCAGCCATGGCCATGGACTCGTGGCCGTACTGGTCCCTGTACCCCTCCATGACCTCTTCCACCAGCGCGTCTTCACCGCCATCCAGCTTGGCTGGCAGCCCCTGGAGATCCTCCACGTTGGGTAGAGCCCTAACCATTTTCATCACGGCGTTTTCACCAACGTAACCTGCGAAGCTACCGTGGGCCGCCTTACCCTCAGCCCTCAGCAGCAGCGGCAACCTGCCCTTCTCGCCTATCCTCGCTGTCAGCCCCGATGGTTCACCATTCAAGACGGCATCTCCTATCAAACCGTCAACGTTCTCAAGCAGCCACAAAGCACCCCATCTCCCCCCCGTCTCCTCATCTGAGGTGCCTGTGAAGGTAATCCGGCCGTCAAGTTCCTCGCCGAGGAGCAGCCCATAGCAGAAGAGGAGGGAGGCAAGGCCCCCCTTCATGTCGCCGCTGCCTCGGCCGTGGATCACACCGCCCTCGACGGCCCCCGAGTGAGGCGGCCGGGACCAAGCCTCGCCGACGTCCCCCGGAAACTGGTCCAGGTGCCCGTTGAGAACCAGGTGGGGCGAACCATCGCCAGCAACCGACACGAGATTGACGGCTCCACTCAGGGGCTCGTACGCCTCAACGTCGGCGCCTCGCTCGTCGAGGTACTCCCTTATCATGGACGCCAGCTGCCGCGTGTCTCCAGGAGGGTTATCGCTGGGTATCCTGACAAGCTGCGAGCAGAGCTCCACGAGGTCTTCCTTTCCGGCCCGCACCTTACGAAGTAACCCTTCCTTGTCCAAGCTCATGCTTAGTATTATAGTGGCCTGAGGATAAAAAGGAGCAACAGCCCTATATGATGATACCCGCGCCCATCATGGGCGGGTACATGGTTTAAAGATAAATGCTGGTCCCTCGTATGTATCCTCCGTGCCAAGGGCCAGGAAGGGAGTCGTGCAGATACGCTTCGAGATACTGGAGTACCTCTATTATGACCCCACGCCACAGCCCAGAACCCACGTGTGGCGCAAGGCCACCACCCTGAGCTACGACGACTTCCTTAAACACCTGGAGTACCTGATAGACAAGGGTCTCATGACGGAGGATGACGACGGAAACACCGTCATCTCACCAGAAGGCCGAGAGGTCTTCAACAAGCTGCGGCAGGTGCTGCCCAGCATACTCTAGGTACACCTCTGGTGCATACACCTTAAAAGAACCCGGAAAGAGGCTGATGTGATGACGGAGAAACAGAGAGACGAGGCCAAGCTACCCCTACGAAGCATCCACGACTTTCTCTTCGAGATAGACTCAGAGTGGAACAGCTTCAGGACGGGAAGCCTCCTCAGCCTCATCACCACCTTCCTCCTCTTCCTCGTCTTCCTACCCCGCTACTTCCTGGTTACCCTCAAACAGGGCGGCCCCCTGGACAAGCTCGTGGCTGTCACCATAGCCGGCCTCCTGCTCTACAGCGCCTACACCTCGTGGAGGCAGCACATGTTCTACCAGCGGTGGGAGAAGCGCCTGGGCCTGTTGCTTCACCTGGAGAAAGAGCTCCTGGGTGAGTAGACCGAACCTGTTCACCAAAGGTGAATACGAGGGGTGAGAAACCCCTATTATACGATTATGCAAGGTACGCCTGGTGAAGACAAGATGCAAAAGAAACACCTAGCGGCCATGTGCGCCCTGCTGGTAGCCTTCAGCGCGTTCATGGTCCTACCCCCCGTATTCGCAGAAGAGGCGTCTGGCTCCGAGCAAGAGACGACGCAGGGCGTGTGGAGACCCCTAAACAGGCTGAAGCTCCTCATATACATTCTCAGGAACGGTGAGCCATCAACCCTAACTGGTGAACCCGTGGCCCTCGAAGGCCACATACTGGTGATGGACCTTTCCGGGGACCTGGAAAACGTCATCCTACCAGGTAAATGGGTTCTCAACGGACAGATGATAACACTGAAGGAACTCTACGACGAGCACATGTCCGGCAACGAAATCACAATCCACACATTAAAGCTCGAGCATGTCCAAGATACAAAAACAGTGACGGTTCACTTCGGCTACAAGATAACGGTCGGAGGATCCACCGCGGAAGCTGTTCTGCCCTTCAACATAAAGGTGCCATAGCGCGGATACAATCCAACCACCCTTTTTTTAACACTATCACGGCTATAACTGTCTCTACATGCCCTGACTGTTCACACAGGTCTCAACCTTCCGGGTGCTTGGTTGGGATAGAGCCTCGGCTGAGGTCAGGTGTTGAGCTTCTTGGCCAGCTTCCCCAGGCGCTCACCCATCCTGCGGCAGACCTCGAGGGCCTTCTCGTCGGGGGCCCCAACGCTCGCCGCCCCGTAGTGGTTGGTGCTCGATGTGCCCTGGACGACCATGCCGTGCACCATGAGCGCCTCCAGTAGGCTGATGATGGTGGTCTCGGCGCCCGTGTGTGTGCCGCCGGAGCTCGCAAAGGCGCCCCCCACCATGCCCTCCAGCTTCCCGTGGTGTTTAACGCTTACGTCCAAGAACTCCTTGATCTTGCTGCTTGGAAGCCCGTAGTAGACTGGGGAGCCCAATATGAGGCCCTGGTACAGGGGCAGCTCGTCCACACTCGCCTCGTCCACCTTCCTCAGAGTCGCCTCCACGCCCGCCGACTTAACCCCCTCGGACACCGCGTGAGCCATCTTCTCGGTGTTACCCGTCCTCGAATCGTACACTATTAGCAGCTTCATTTCTTCTCACCTAGGGCAGCTTGCTCCTCGCGCCTTCTACTTCGTAGACTCCCTTGATCTCCCCGTAGTAGATGGTGTGTAGGTCCCTGGTCGTGTAGACCTCGTCCTCGATGGCCTTCTTCAGCTCACCCGGCTCCATCTGGTCCTTGTACGCGATCTCGCACTCGATGTGGACCGGGCACTCCTCTATGTAAGGCGCCTTTACCTGTATTCCCTTGGCTGCCGTCATCCCCAGCTCCTTAAACTTGTCCATGTCTCTGCCGGACTTTGTGCCGCACACTTCCAGCATCTTCTCCATGCCCTTCCCTGGGAGGCACACCGTGTAGCTGTCAGATTCCTCCATGAGCTTGTGCGAGTACCTGGAGAGCCTGACGGCAACTACGAACACGGGGCGCCTCCACATCGTCCCCAAGAAGCCCCATCCGATGGTCATGGCGTTGGGCTCCCCTTTCTTCCCCTGGGTTACAAGGAGCAGCCCCCCATCCTTCAGAAGCCTGTTGGTTTCAGCGACGTACTTGAACTCGTCAACCTGTTTCCTCATACACAACACCAATGAAGAGGGCGCCCCCCGATTTTTAAAATGTTACCGGAGCCTACAAGACCTGCCGATGTAATACTGGTTACATCAAAATAATCACGAGTAGGCTCGAAAATAAGACTGATGAAAAATGGCGAATATTCCTCAATATTCAAGAGGATTATGGTGACTTTAACGGGGTCTGCCCCAACGGCGATGAGGAGCTGGCCAGGGTGTAGGGGCAAAATCCAGTTCTACGCCTTCCTGTGCCCTGTCAACGGTGTCGTGGAGAACTACCCCGCCGAACACAGCCTGAATCTGGTATGCCCGGAGTGCTCGGAGGAACCCGCGAAATAGAGTATTCATCCAGATTTCAAGGTAAAAAGAGTCATATACTCCCATTCACGATCGCAACACAGAAGCGCCGAGAGTGAGATTATGTCCTTCACAGAGAAAATAGATGTCCTAGACCTTCTGATAAACATATTAAGGGAGCACGAGGAGAAACTGGACGAATTGGTCGCTCGTCTAGAGGTCGTGAGCCAGACCATACAGAAGGACCCAGACCTCAAGCGCAGCGTCATGGAGTACGAACTCGGTAAGGAGGCCGTGGATGAGGAGGCCGGCGTCTCCAACATACTCGTGGTGGACGACGACAAGAGCCTGGCCAACACTTTCAAGCTGGTGCTCCAGAGCGTGGGCTTCAATGTTGACACGGCCATAACCGGGCTTCAGGCTCTGTACAAGATCAACAGGAAGGCTTACGACCTTGTGATCCTTGACATCAACCTGCCTGACATGCTCGGCGACGAGGTGGCCGAGAAGATCAGGGAGACCAGCGACGACGTAAACATCATCATGATCACAGGGTACAGCAGCTTCAAGGACGACCTGAAGGAGGACGAGCTGGGCATCAAGGAGGTGCTCATGAAGCCCATCCCGCCCGAGGACCTCGTCAAGATAACTAAGAGGACGCTCCTCGCCAAAGGTCAGGCCTAACCATTTTAGATAATGTAGCCGCTGTCGATCCGCTCAAAGTCGCGGACGAGCTCCAAATTCAACTCGGGCTCAATCGACTCGAAGTCCTCCTCCGTGAGGTCGGTCCACGGCCCGGTGAGGGCGGCCTCGACCGCAGGGTGGCTCTTACCGAAGTTCTCGGAGCACACCTTGTAGGTGAGCCTCCTGACCTGCCTCTCATCGCTGAAGCCCAGCGTGTGGAGGTACTCGTGCACGAGTATGGCGAAGACCTGGGACTTCTCCTTGAGGCTCTTGGTGGAGCCGAGCAGCCGCCTGTTGAGGACTATCTCGTTTGTGCCCATGGGGTGGAAGGCCCCAACCCTGATGGGGAGGTTACCCAGGTACAGCATGAGGCCCACGCGGTGCAGCTCAAGGCTACGCTTGACGGCCTTCTTAACAAGCGTGAATATGTCCCCGTAGCTCTTGGCGTGGTCCAGTTCAACGGGCGGCGTCAGGGAGAACACTCCTACACTGCTTCAACGGACTTTACTGCCGGAACCTTCTTCTTGAGGTAGTTCTCCACGCCCCACTTCAGTGTCATCTGGCTCATGGGGCAGCCCGCGCAGTGGCCGGTGAGCCGTACCTTGACGACCCCGTCCTTGCTGATATCCACGAGCTCCACGTCGCCTCCGTCCGCCTGAAGGTGGGGCCTAACCTCCTCGAGAGCTTGGCGCACTTCGTCTATCAAAAGCGTTCACTCTCAGTACGGAGTTTTGATGGTATATAAACATATACCGCAAACCGGGTTACGCATGAAAAACGCCGACATTCAAGGGAACGGGCTTGAAAATTAATGAAAGCCTGAGTCGGTTCACTCAACATACCCTCTTCATCGGACAAGATCACGTGGCACCTATGAAACTGTATTTATCGTGGCGCCTATAAGATGGATACAACAACCAGCGGAGGGATTAGACGTTATGGATCATTCGCCCGAAGAGATTACACTAACTGAGCAGGTCAAGAGCAACGCCATACGGTACGGCTTCGACGCGGTGGGCGTAGTTAGGGCCGAGGCCCTCGACGCTGTTCCAAGCCACTACATTGCCCACAGGGACTATAGGGTCTGGTCCAAGAAGACAGGGGAATATATGGATAACGCCAGAAGCATCATCATTCTGGGCGCCAGGGTCTGGGACAACCTGTTCGACGTGGTGGTCAAGGTGCGGGGCCACCACGAGTACCCCGACGAGTGGAGGGGCCGCCTGTATGCGAGGAGGATGATGAGGTTCCTTAACCAGGCCGGCTACAGGACCGTGCTTGAGCCCGACCTCCTCTCCAAGAAGAGGATGGCCCAGTTAGCGGGGATAGGCTGCTTCGGGAAGAACGCCCTCATCGTCCATCCCACGTACGGCCCCTGGATTAGGCTTAGAAGCATACTGACGGACGCGGAGCTCGTCCCGGATGCACCATTCGAGGCGGACCTGTGCCGTGACTGCGAAGAGTGCGTCAAGGCCTGCCCCATGGGGGCCCTGACGCCGTACAAGGTCGACCCGGATAAATGCTTCCTGGGCATGACTTGGGAGCAGAGAATGTCGGACGAGCACAGGGGCACCTACTTGGAGCACTGCCCTTCACTCACAGAGAACACGTGGCTCATGTGCAGCACCTGCCAACGGGTCTGCCCAATTGGACGAGAGGAGAGAAACACCCGAACGGGGAGACCACCTGCAGGGTAGTGAAGCGCCCCTCCGCGCTGCGATGAGTTAGCCGCATGAAGGGCTCTACCCATTATTGGCTAGATACCGTTAAAACATCAGGCCGTGAAAGTACACGGGTCAAGGTGTTAAGGGTGACCGGTGACTGTAAAACAGGTCAGGGTTTACTCTCCCGGCTCCATCGCTAACCTTGGCCCTGGTTTTGACGTTCTCGGGGTAGCCCTCGAATCCTTGGGCGACATCATCGAGCTACAGGAGATAGACGAACCAGAGGTAAGGCTAACGATCAGGGGCGTGGGGGCGGAGAGGATACCTGTGGACCCGGAGAGGAACAGCTCCGGGGCCATTCTTGTGAAGGTCAGGGAGGACTACGGCCTAGACTACGGGTTCGCGGCCGAGATAAGGAAGGGCCTGCCCCCCGGGAAGGGCATGGGATCATCAGGGGCCTCAGCGGCCGCAACGGCTGTGGCCGTCAACGAGCTTGAGCACCTGAGCCTGAGGGGAAGCGAGCTCATCAGGCTTGCGGCCGTCGGCGAGGGGGCCGTGGCTGGGCACCCCCACGCCGACAACGTCGCCGCCTCCATCATGGGTGGCTTCGTCTTGGTGGGCGAGGACTACGACGTGGTGAGGCTGGACGCGCCAAGCGTGGGGATGGTTGTCGTCGCACCGGAGCTGGAGGTGGAGAACAAGACTAGGAGAGCCCGCGATCTTCTGCCCGAGAAGGTGAGCCTGAGAGACGCGGTACGGAACATAGGGCACGCATCCAGGATGACCGCAGCCGTGGCCCTCCATGACCCCGTGCTCTTCGGCAGAAGCGTCTGCGACAGCCTAGTGGAGCCTCACAGGGCCGTCATGATCCCTGGGTTCTGGGACGTGAAGGAAGCGGCCCTCAGGGCGGGGGCCTACGGGTGCAGCATATCCGGCGGCGGCCCCTCCGTGTTCGCCGTGGGCGATGCCGTGGCAGACATAGCCAAGGCCATGGTGGTAGCCTTTAAAGACGTGGAAACCCGCGTATACTTCACGCAGCCCAGCAATAGGGGCGCCAGGGTGATATCGTGAAGTACCGATGCGTGCGTTGCGGAAGGACCGCCCCTAGCTTCGAGGGCTTCCAGTGCGGCTGCGGCGGGCTGGTTGAGGTGGAGCACAGGTTCATCGAGGTCTCACGTGAGACGTTCGACCGCCGCCTAGGGTGCACCGAGGAGCCATACAACAGCGGCGTCTGGCGCTACAAGGAGCTGATCCACCCGGAGATAGGTGCTGAGCAAGTGGTCACAAGACCCGAGGGTAACACCAACCTGTACGTGAGGGGCGGGGTCTCGGAGTACACGGGGATCAGGCGTCTCACCATGAAGCATGAGGGCGAGAACCCCACGGGGAGCTTCAAGGACCGGGGGATGACCGTCGCCGTCTCTGAGGCCCTGAGGGCTGGGGCGGAGACCGTGGTGTGCGCATCGACGGGCAACACGAGTGCATCCGTGGCTGCTTATGCGGCTCAGGCCGGGCTCAGGTCCGTGGTCTTCGTCCCCGCAGGCGAGATCGCTCTAGGCAAGCTGGCCCAGGCCCTGGCCTACGGCGCGAGGGTCATCCAGGTAAAGGGGTACTTCGACGACGCCATGAGGCTCGTCAGGGAGGCTTCCAGGCAGCTGAACCTCTACGTCCTTAACAGCCTGAACCCCTGGAGGATCGAGGGCCAGAAGAGCATAGTCTTCGAGGCGCTGCAGCAGATGAGGTGGATCCCACCCGACTGGATAGTTGTCCCTGCGGGTAATCTAGGGAACACCTCCGCCTTCGGCAAAGCCCTGAAGGAGCTGGGGCAGCTGGGCCTATTGGAAAGGATGCCGCGGATAGCCGCCGTTCAGGCCGAAGGGGCCAACCCCTTCTACAGGCTGTGGAAGGACAAGGGGGGCCGGCTGGAGCCCGTGAATCCCTCGACCGTCGCCTCAGCCATCAAGATAGGTGACCCCGTGAGCTGGGAGAAGGCGTTGGACGCCGTAGGGTTAACGGGGGGGACGGTGGAGCAGGTCTCGGACTCCGAGATACTTGAGGCGAAGGCCGTCGTGGACGCTACCGGTGTTGGTTGCGAGCCCGCCTCCGCTGCCTCCGTGGCTGGAGCAAAGAAGCTGGCGGAGGCAGGCGTCATCGGCCCGGACGAGGAGGTGCTATGCGTGCTGACAGGCAACATCCTGAAAGACACCGAAACCACCATCAGGTACCACTCCGGGGGGTTCAGCTCAGCCGGGCGCATGAACAGGCCGGTTACCGTGGACGCCGACCTGGGGAGCATAGAGAAGGCCCTCAGGTCCCCAACATAGGCATATTCAACGTGGGGATCGGTACACGTCCTCCGCTCCACGCGCTGAGCACTCGACACCTGTAAAGGGCTCGAACAGGCCCAGCTCGGGCCTTCTCAGGCACTCGACCATCAGGCGCGAGTCCCCCGCGCCTTCCCTGGAAACGCTGCATGAGCGGAGAGAAACGGAGCAACGGTTGACCATGAACGGGCACCCTAGGCAGTCATGCACTGGACCCGTCAAAGGCTGAGACCCCCCGCGCCATTTAGCGCAGCGATCGCGTCCTGAATGTTGAGGCTCTCGGGGACGCACGCCGCATTTTCTCCACGCAGAAACAGGAAGGCGTCGTCGTCCGTATGGGTTCCGGTGAGCCCATCGACGCTGAAGAGCCTGTCACCCGTCAGCCTCGTCTTGAGGCTGAAGCCTTTCTCAGGGATCACTATCAGGTCTGGGCTGGCGTCCGTGTATGGTCCGCTGTAGATTTCGCCGCCGGTATAAATTCTCTTAACGATCCTACTTCCGCGGAATAATGTCCCGAGAAGGAGGTCGTTAAGCTCATCAGTTATCCGCTCCGCTGCGTCCTCGGTTACGCTTCCTCTGGGGAACCTGCCCACCCTGTTAAGGTATATTTTGTTGGTCTCGGAGGCGAACGCCTTGGTCCCAGGTTCTAGGGAGTAGTAATTCTCCTCGGTTCCACTGGTCGCTAGGTGGCCTGACCTTCGAAGCAGGGTATTGAGGTTCAGCGAGACCCTGCTTTCTCCCATGCCGTGGTCGCTCAGCATCATGAGGGGTGTATCTTCTCCGAGAAGACCGTTCAGGTGCTCTATCGCTTCGTCCACCTGTCTGAAATAATCCAGGAAGGCTTCGTGGTGCTCATGGTTATCGTCGCGATAGGCTTCCCAAAGGTAGTGGCCTATCCTGTCGGTCCCGGTTAGCACCATGAAAAGGATGTCCCAACCCCGCTGTAGGTGCCTCTCAGTCGCCTCAACCCTCCTGTGCAGCGAGGTGTTCAGGTCGGCGATGAAGCGACCGTAATCGTTGGGCGTGGCTGGGGCCTCGACATCGATCATGTATCCCAGTTTTGCCAGGGCGTCGTGGAAGGAAGACGGGTAGACCGCACCGCGTAGGCAGGGTGACACAAACCCTGATATGTGGACGCCGTTCAACGGCTGGGCCGGGTATGAAGCCGGGAGGTTGACGACCAGGGTCCTCAGGGCGGGGTTCCTGGCCCAGAAAGGCTGAGCCTTGAGCCTGGAGGCGTAGTGGTAGCGAACGCTGAGGGTGCCCGGTACGAAGTCCGTGAATCCGTAGACGCCGTGTTCCCCCGGGTTCTTCCCCGTGGTCATGCTGGTCCACGACGCGGCGGAGTTGGGCGGGACGGTGGACTGCAGCTTCCTAAGCTCCCCCTCCTTGAGTATGTCCCTCAGTCCGGGCATCACTCCCCTGGATGTGAGGTCTTTGACCAGTTCAATAGGCACTCCGTCCAGGCCGATAATAGCTGCCTTCATGTTCATGGACCTCACACCAACAGGATTAATTTTACTACTTTTGAGTAGTAAATAAGCTTATTGTGTTTTGTACCAACACACACAGGCAGCCTTGGTTTTTTATCCTCATGCGCCTAATAGTGGCGGGTGTCGGTTTGAAGGAGATTAGCCTGGTGGCCACGGGAGACAGCCTGATCAGTATGAGGCAGAGTGTCCACTGTGAGCCCGAGTTCATGGGGCTGGTGGAGCTGGTGCGGGGTGCGGACGTGGCGTTCGCCAACCTGGAGATGCTTCTCCACGACTACGGGGAGGGGTGCTACCCAGCGTCGGAGAGCGGCGGGACGTACATGAGGGCTCCTCCGCACATGCTGGACGAGCTGCTGTGGATGGGGTTCGACCTGTTCAGCACGGCCAACAACCACAGCCTAGACTACATGTACGGGGGGCTGTTCAGCACCATGGGCTGCCTGGAGGCCGCCGGGGTGCCCTACGCGGGGACTGGCGGGGACCTGGCCGAGGCGAGGAGACCCGCGTACCTGGAGACCGGGAAGGGGCGAGTGGGGTTCGTCTCCGCTTGCAGCTCATTCGCCAGCTTCGGGAGGGCTGGGGACAGCAGGAGAGACATGGGGGGCCGGCCGGGGCTTAATCCCCTGAGGTTCGAGAGGTGGTTCACAGCTAGGCCTGAAACCCTGGAGCGGCTGAGGCAGGCGGAGATAGAGCTAGGGCTCCCTGTAGTCCATCAGGAGGAGGGCAGCTACCACTTCCTCGCCAACAAGTTCGTACCGGGGGAGGCGCCAGGCCTGCACACCAAGTGCAACACGGCCGACATGGAGGGCAACCTGGAGAGCGTCCGGGAGGCGGCGAGGCAGGCCGACTGGGTGCTCTTTAGCCTCCACTCCCATGAAGGGTGGCCAGGGGACGACGAGAAGCCGGCCGCCTTCATGGAGGAGTTCGCCCGGGCGGCCATCGACGCCGGATGCCACTGCTTCATCGGGCACGGGCACCACGCCATGAGAGGCATAGAGATCAGGGGCGGGAAGCCCATATTTTACAGCCTGGGCAACTTCATATTCCAGAACGAGACTGTGGAGCTGATGCCCGCCGATTTCTACGAGCGGTACGGGCTAGACCCCTATGAGGGCACTGTTAGCATGGCCTTCGACGCCCGGCAGAAGGCCCTGCCCCGGCCCGGGTACCCGGTGCACCCCTGGTTCACCGACGACGAGAAGTACTGGGTCACCGTCACGCCCCAGATGGTGTTCGAGGGGGACAGGCTGCGGGAGCTCACGCTTCACCCCATCGAGCTGGGGCAGGGGAAGCCTAGGAGCCAGAGGGGCCGGCCCATGTTGGCCGACGCTGCGAGGGGCGAGAAGATACTGGCGACCATCAAGAAGCTCTCTGAGCCCTATGGTACGGAGATAGATGTGAGGGGCAACGTGGGCTTGGTCAGGCTCTAGCCCAACTCTTATCTTTTTCAGGGCGCCTTCTTTCTCGGCTGAGGAGCTGATCCAAGGCTGGAGAGGTTGGCTAACTATGATTTTTAGATTCCAGTTGGAGAACCTTGGGCGGCACCTGGAGGAGGAGGCTGGGCCTGAGGCCCGCAGGGTCGTCATGGAGGGCATCGAGAGATTACCCAAGTCCGCTGGGTCTAAGGAGGTCGCTCTGTGGGTGAAGGGGGCCGTGGGCCGTTTGGACGCCCTCCTGGACGAGGAGACCCGTGGGAGGGTTATGGGCCTCTGCGGGCTGGACTGTGCCGCAGTCAACGATAGAGCCGTCGCAGCTGCTGTTGGTAGACGAGGCAAGTACGGCAGCCCCGAGGAGTACCTGGAGGCGGAGGAGAGGAAGCCGCGGAGGGGGACGCGCTTCAGGAGGGATGGTGACGTCTACTACCAGTGGTACACACCGAGGCTATGGGGCAGACCAATGAGATGCTACTGCAGCCTCCTCAGGGGGCAACCCGAAGGGGTCGAGGCGTCCCTGACGTACTGCAAGTGCTCGGTGGCCTTCGTCAGAACGGTTTGGGAGAGGGTTCTGGAGGAGCCCGTGGACATTAGGGTGCTTGAGTCGGCGGTCTCCGGCTCAGACGAGTGCATGTTCGAGATCAGGCGGAGAGGCTAGCAGAGTAGTCTGTCGGGTTCCCACACACAACTTGTTTGTCGCCGGCTCACCCCCATAAACGGTTTTTTAGACCGGCTACGGCGTAATGGCAGGAGGCACGGTGTATCGCGGCCCAATCTGCGATTCAGCCCCCACCGTCTCTCCACCAGCCACCCCTGGTGGCTGGTTTTATAACCCGGCAGCCGTGGGTACACTTGTGGTTTCATGAAGGGATCGAGTAGCCCCGACATGGTTGTTCTCAACGGTAAGATCATCACGGTGGACAGCATAGACTCCGTAGCGGAGGCCGCGGCCATCAAGGGAGGCAGGTTCGTGGCCGTGGGCTCTACGCGGGAGATCAGAGCCCTGGCCGGGCGGGACACGGAGGTCCTCGACCTTGAGGGGAGGACGGCGATGCCCGGTATCATCGACAGCCACACCCACCCGAGCCACTTAGCTGCAAGGTTCATGGAAGTGGACCTGAGGGCCCCGCCCGTCCGGGACGTGGCAGACGTCCTAACGATGGTCGGCGACAGGGCGAGGGAGCTTGGCCCGGGCAGGTGGGTGAGGGCCGCCAACTACAATGACTCTAAGCTGGCCGAGAGGCGCCAGGTGACCAGGTGGGAGCTGGACGAGGCGGCTCCGGGCAACCCCGTGTTCATAGCGTCCGACACGGGCCACCAGGCCGTGGTCAACAGCGCGGCGCTTGAGCTGGCCGGAGTGGGCGACGACACCCCCGACCCGCCGGGCGGAGAGATCGAGCGCGACGCCGAGGGCCGGGCCACG
>MEZG01000008.1:12778-12971 GCA_001775965.1 Candidatus Bathyarchaeota archaeon RBG_13_60_20
CACGAGGGACGAGCCGGGGGATGTCCTGGACGCACTGAGGCTGTGCGGAGTGGAGAGCGGCCTGGGTGACGGGTGGCTGTCCGTGATGTCCGTGAAGATAATGGGCGACGGCTCGGGGGCGGGGGGCACATGCTGCGTCTACGAGCCCCAGAACAGGGGCCCCAGGGGGCTGGGGCTATGGATGACGGAGCCC
>MEZG01000009.1 GCA_001775965.1 Candidatus Bathyarchaeota archaeon RBG_13_60_20
CACCTCGTACCGCACCATATCAGAGGTGCCGGGCGACGTGGAGCTGGCCGTGGTAGCCGTTCCCTCCAACTACGTGCTTGAGCTGGTGGAGGAGTGCGGCCGCAAAGGCGTGAAGGCCCTCGTCGTCATCTCGGCGGGTTTCAAGGAGACCGGGCGCGAGGGGGCAGAGCTGGAGAAGAGGCTCGTCGAGGCGGCACGCAGACACGACATGCGTATACAAGGACCCAACTGCCTGGGGGCCGTGAATACCCACGTGCCCTACGACCTCAGCTTCGCGTCCACCCTCCCCAAGAAGGGCAGCATAGGCTTCATCACCCAGAGCGGGGCCCTGGGCACCGCTATACTGGACTGGATCATAGCCGAGGAGATAGGGTTCGGCAGCATAATCAGCCTTGGGAACAAGGCGGACTTGGACGAGGTGGACTTCATGGAGGCCATGGCTGAGGACCCCGACATCAGTGTCATCCTCATGTACCTAGAGAGCATCGAGCGCGGCAGGAGGTTCCTGGAGGTCGCCGAGAGGGTCGTGAAGACCAAGCCCGTCATGGTGGTGAAGGGCGGGACCAGCAGCGCCGGCGCCAAGGCCGCGGGCAGTCACACCGGCGCCATGGTCGGCAGCTTCCTCTCCTACCAGAAGGCCTTCGAGAGGACGGGGGTCATCCTCACCGAGAGCATGGAGGACCTGTTCAACTACGCCGTCGCGTTCACGGAGCAACCCCTCCCCAAGGACGAGGGTGTGGCCATCGTGACGAACGCAGGCGGCCCTGGCATCCTCTCCACGGACCTGCTGGAGAAGCTGGGGCTCAAGATGGCTCAGCTCACCGAAGAGACACGGGTGAAGCTCAGGGAGAGCCTGCCGCCCGCCGCCGCCACCGGGAACCCCGTCGACATCCTGGGCGACGCGCTGCCCGACAGGTACCACATCGCCGTCGAGCTGGTCCTCGACGACCCGAACGTTCATTCCGTGGTGATCCTCTTGACGCCTCAAGCCATGACTGACAGCCTCACGACGGCCAAGCACGTCCACGAGCTCTCCAGGTTCTACCCTGAGAAGCCGGTCATAGCCGTGTTCATGGGCGGCGACTGGGTGGCTGAGGCCGCCGAGTACCTCAAGGACAACGGCGTCCCGTGCTTCAACTTCCCTGAGAAGGGCATCAAGACCCTCAACGCCCTGCACCTTTACGCGAGGCACCTGAAGCTGCCTGAGCTTGGCCCCCCAGAGTTCAAGGACATCGACAGGGGCGCCGCCAGGGAGATACTCGATGCCGTTAGGAGGGATGGGCGGAGCGTGCTGTTCCCCCACGAGGCCGTAGCCGTGGTGGAGGCGTACGGGGTCAGCGCGCCGGCCAGCAAGCTGGCTAAGGACGCCGAGGAGGCCGTGATGCATGCGGAGGCCATTGGCTACCCCGTGGTGATGAAGATAGTGAGCCCGGACATCATGCACAAGACGGACATAGGCGGCGTGGAGCTCAACCTCACCAACCCCAGGATGGTGCGCATCGCCTTCGAGGAGATCATGAGGAAGAGCCGCAAGGCTCAGCCCCTGGCCAAGATTTACGGCATCACGGTTGACAAGATGGTTCCCAGGGGCCGGGAGATGATCGTAGGGATGAGCAGGGACCCCCAGTTCGGCCCCATGGTCATGTTTGGCCTCGGAGGAATATACGTCAACTTCCTCAAGGACGTCTCCTTCAGGCTGGCCCCCATGAATGAGAGGGAGGCTCAGCAGATGATGGAGGAGACCAAGAGCTACGCCCTGCTGAAGGGGGTGAGGGGCCAAGCCCCGGCCGACATAGAGGCGTTGAGGGAGGCGATCCTGAGGATAGGGCTCATGGTCTGGGACCTGACCGACTTGAAGGACCTTGACATAAACCCTATACTCGTCTACGACGCGGGGAGGGGCGTCAGCGCGCTGGACGTCAAGATGACTCTCAGCGACTGAGCCCCTTCTTCACGTAGGCGACGGCTTCCTCCACGGTCATGTCTGTCCGGTACTTTCTCTGGAAGTAGTACGCCACGTTCCCCACGTCTCGGGAGAGTATCTCCTCAGCGTTGGTGTGGCTCGAGGCTGTGTACTGGGGCCAGTCAATGAGCCAGACCCTGCCCTCGGCGTTGACCATGACGTTGTACTCGCTGAGGTCGGTGTGGATGACGCCCGCCTCGTAGGCCTTCCTGACGTTCTCCAGGATATCTAGGAGGAGCTCACGGGGCTCGTCGAGCTCCGTGACGTCTGACAACTGCACAGCCTCAAGGTACTCCATAGTGACGGTGTGCCTGTTCTGATCGATGGGCTCGGGTACGGCGACGCCCGCCCCGTGCATTGCCTTGAGCGCCCTGAACTCGCTCTCGGCGGCCAGCCTCGACTGGTACAACCAACTGATGTGCCGCCTGTCGGCGTTGTAGTCCCTCTTGCGACGCGTGTCCCTAAAGCTGGTTCGGCCCAGCCTGTGAAACTTGACGGCCACCTTCCGCTTAGAGGGCATCATGGCCTCGTAAACGTCAGCCTCTTTTCCCATGCCCACGGGGGGGCCCAGCGCCTCCAAGGTGCCCCCCTTCACCAGGGCGTTCAGGGCGAGGCAGTCGTAGGCCGTGTAGTTCATAATATATCCCAGGTAGGGCTCCTTCTGCCTGTAGATGAGGTCCAGCCTGTCAAGGTTGCCCAGCCTAAACTCCAGCTCGCTGAAGTTCAGACCGCTGATCCTGGCCACCTCCTCGAAGGGCACGTACTCGTGCTGCATCATGCCCAGCTCGATAGCCTGGAGTATCCTTAGGTCGTAGCTCTCCAGCTGGGTGAGGGCCTGGGCTGCTCTCTCGGCTGAGGACACAGAGTATGGGTGTGCCCTAGGATATATTAGATGTCTAGTCTCGACTTCAGGGCGGTCGAGATGGGTACGCCCACCACGCCAGAGACGAGCATTTGGACCGCGTTGAAGGGAAGCTCGGTCAGCGCGCCTGCCAGGCCGTACATGAATATCTGCACCAGGAAGTACCCGCCCACCATGCAGAGGCCCCCAACGGCCCACGCCACGACGGTCTTCTGCATCGTCCGGCCTTCCCTTGGGCCTGCGAGCCTCCCAGCCACGTAGCCCTCTGTCCCCTTGATGATGGTCGTGAATACCACCCAGTTGTACCAGCCTCCGAGGAGGTCGGCGAGCCCCGAGCCGAGGCCCCCCGCTAGGGCCCCCACCAACGGGCCGAAGGTCAGGCTGGTTATCATGACTATTGTGTCCCCCAGGTTGAAGTAGCCGCTGGTGGCGGGTATGGGGAAGACGAACATCATTGTAGCTATGGTGGTCAGGGCACCCATGACGCCCACTGCCGCTATCTGGCGGGTCTTGAGTATCGCCATGATTTATTATAGTTACAACTATAATATAAAATATTCTAGTTGAAACTATAATACTCAGAGGAGCACCTGAAGCTCGTCGAGCGCCTTCAGAACCCTCCGCCCCCTCTCTGTTACGCCCAGCAGCTTACGCTTCCCCTCCGATGTGGACGTGACCAGCCCCCTGACCTCCAGATCTGTCAGGTGCTGGTACACCGCCCCCAGGGTCATCTCGCCGCTAAGCTCCTTCCAGATGGCATAGCCGTGGGTCGGCTGCTGGCTGATGATCCTCAGTATCCTCTCCTTGGTGGCCAGCCTGGACCCAAGCCTAGGGGCCTTCCGGTGCTTCGTGAGGCTGCTCAATATGTCGTCGGTCTTGAGGCCGCTGCTGGTCACAAGGCAGACAACGGAGTCCCCGGCACTGATAGCGTTCCTCACATGATCGAGCTTGAGGCACGCCACCGGCGCACTGGAGGCTGGCTCAGCGAATATGCCCTCGTACTTGGCTATGTCCTTGCCTGCGGATACCATGTCTTCGTCCGACACTGTGACGGCCAGGCCCCTCGACTCTCTGAGGGCTCGTAGCGCCAGCTCGCCGTATATGGGCTCTGAGACCCGTATGGCAGAGGCCACTGTGTCGCCCCTCCCGTGCTCGGGTTCGCTGAGCCCCTTGTCGTAGGCCCCTGCTATCGGCGAGCACCCCGTGGCCTGGACGCCTATTACCCGGGGTTTCTCTCCGGTGAGTCCCAGGGCCTCCATCTCCTTGAAGCCCTTCCATATGCTGTGCATCGTGGCGCCGCTCCCCATGGCCACTATGACCCAGTCTGGGACGCCCCTCTGCTCCACGATCTCGTAGCTGATGGTCTTCAGGCCCTCGACGCTCAGGGGGTTCAGCTCCGTGGTGGCCTGGTACCAGCCCATCTCCTCCTCCAGTCTCTGGGCTCTGGCGATGGCCTCCTCTATGCTGTCGCCGGCCTCTACGATCTTGGCGTCGTACATCATCATCTGGGCTAGCTTCCCCAGGTCTACGGCCTTGGGGACGATGAGGTTGCACTGTATGTCCACCCTGGCGGCGTAGGCTGAGACCGAGGCCCCGTGGTTGCCGTTGGTGGCGCAGATGAGGCTGTCGTACCCTCTGCTGGCTGCGTCCGACACTATGAGGGCCGCGGACCTGTCCTTGAAGCTGCTCGTCGGGTTCCTGGTCTCGTCCTTCAGGTACAGGTTCTCGAAGCCCAGAGACTCGGAGAGCCTCTTGGCCCTTTGCAGGGGGGTCCCGCCCTCTCCTAGGGTCACTGTCTTGGTGACCCGTGGGAGGACCGGCCTGTACCTCCAGAAGGTCATGGGGCCGCTGAAGCTGACCGGCCCCGAGCCGGGCTCAAGCGTGTACTCGAGCAGCCCGCCGCACTCGCCGCAGCCCTGCCTCGGGTTCTCGGGCGCGTGCCTTTTGCCGCACTTGGTGCACGTGAGGCTGGGTCGAAGGCTCATCAATATGACAGCCGCATCACATGTTTTATGCTTATGCCAATTCTTTTATGGGCTCCCACGGTACTGTTCACGATCGCCCATGAAGCTCTCGGAGCTGCGGCCTGGCATGGAGAACGTCGACCTGGACCTTGAGCTCGTAAGTTTGGATGATCCCAGGGAGGTGGAGACCTACACGGGGGTGAAGCACAGGCTGGTGGAGGGGGTCGTGCGAGACGCCTCGGGCTCCATGAGCCTGACCGTGTGGAACGAGAAGATCGCAGAGCTGAACAGCGTGAAGCTAGGCGACACGTTGAGGCTTGTAGGCATGTTTGTGACCAGTTACAAGGGGGAGCTTTCGGTGAACGTTGGCAGGGATTCGAGCATAGCGAAGCGGTGATTTATTTGGACTCGATCATTGATGGGTTGGTGGCTGAATCCCGGAAGCGGCAGAACATGAACGGGTGCCACGGCTACGAGCATACGGAGCGAGTCGTAGAGCTGTGCAAAAAGCTCGGGACGGCCCTGAACGCCGACATGGATGTGCTCATCCCTGCCGCCATACTCCACGACATCGCCCGAGGCCAGCCCGAGCACGCCGAGAAAGGGGCCGCTGAAGCCGAGGAGGTCCTCATGGGCGCCGGCTTCGACCAATATAAGTCCCGCCTGATATGTGACGCTATAAGGGCTCACAGCTTCAGCGGAGGCGAGAAGGCGGCCTCACTGGAGTCCCTGATACTAAGCGACGCTGACAAGCTGGACGCCATGGGGGCCGTCGGCGTCTACAGGACGGCCATGTACAGCGGCGAGCTAAACCGGCCCGTGGACGAGTTCGTTGCTCACTTCCACGAGAAGCTGCTGACCCTCAAGGGGCTCATGCACACTGAGGAGGCGAGAGCGTTGGCAGAGGGACGCCACAGGTACCTGCTCGGGTACCTGAAGGAGTTCCGAAGGGAGCTTTTAACGGAGGCCTAGCCTGAGCCCCAGCGTCTGTATAACCGGTTGGGCACGTTCAGCTGGTCCAGTATCTTGCCGGCGATGAAGTCGGCGACCTCATCCACCGTCTCGGGCCTGTGGTAGAACGCGGGCATCGCAGGGAGTATCACCGCGCCAAGCCTGCTGAGCCTAGCCATGTTCTCCAGGTGGACGGCGTGGAGGGGCGTCTCCCGGGGTACAAGGATCAGGGGCCTCCTCTCCTTTAGGTGGACATCGGCTGCCCTGGTCACCAGGTTAGGCACGTAGCCGTTAGCCAGCGCCCCCACAGTCTTCATCGAGGCGGGGACGACCACCATAGCGTCCACCTTGAAGCTGCCGCTGGCGATGGGCGCCTCAAGCTCGTCGGGCCCGTAACATTGGTCAGCCAGCTCTCTTAGTTTGGCCGTCCCGCCGATCTCGTGGGCCGCGACCTTCTCCGCCGCCTCTGTCACGATGAGGTGAGTCTCGATACCCAGGTCGCGGCACGCCTTGAGCAGCCTGACGGCGTAGATAGTCCCGCTGGCCCCTGTGACGGCGACGATGATTCTCATACCCAGGTACACCTAGCTGAATAGAGAAGCGAAGCGTTATAACTGATTTGAGGGGCTACTCGCCCGGCGGCGGCGTCGTGGGCTCTATGCATATGTAGAGGACGTTATTCCCCCTGATGAACACGTCGCCGTACGATGCTATTAGACCGCCGTCGTCGTACTCCTTGGCCCCCTTGAGCATCATGTTCATGTAGCCGTCGGCCCTGGTCATCTTGCCCCAGTACTCTCCTCTGCCCTTGAGGGCTACCGCTACGTTGCTCCCGACCGCCTTTATCAGAACGTTCAATGGTTTCTTGCGTGGCTCCAAACTAGTACACCGTTTCTGAAGTAATGAATAGTGCATTGGGGCATCATATAAAAGCTTTCGGAAACAGGGTTTTTCTTAGTATTTTTTATGGCGTCACTCAGCCAGCACTATCCAGTCGTTCGATTTTTCAGTGTCAATTACTCTTGTGACCTTTAGGCATGATCTTTCTATCAGCGCTGTGATCTCTTCCAGGGTCATGGTCTTCCTGTGGGTGGACACAATGTGGGGGGCCCCGGGGGACGAGGCTCGACGTGATTCCATGAGCGTCCTCTCGGGGTGGGGCAGGTTCGGGAGGACCGTGAAGCTGAAGGTCGCGTCAAGGACGCCACTCCGTATTGGGAGGCTCTCGGAGTCCCCAATCGCAAGGTGGACACGTTCCCTAGAGGCCGTCCTGGCCCGCGCCTCCCTCAGCAGGGCCTGGGACAGGTCCAGCCCGACGACGTATGCGTCAAGCTCCTCCACCAGCAGCCCCGTGCCACACCCGTTGTCCAGCGCCACCATCCACGGATCCAGCCGGACCAAGCTCAGGGCCTCCCTGTACTTTACCCTCTGCTCCTCGCCGTACCTGAGGTCGTAGAGCCTCCCGCCCAGGTCGTCGTACCTTTCCCGTATCCGGGCCTTAACGAGCCGTTCACCCAAACCTTGCCCCTCCCACCCTCTAAATATCCGTTGAGGATACTATCAGTTGTGGTTTAAATGATTGAAGGTGAGAAGCCCGACTGGGAGAGGTTCGGCCGCGCCAGCAAGGCGAGCTCCCCAGAGATACAGGAGCTCAACGCCTGGAGGACCGGCCCGAGGAGCTTCGATGTAGACTCCTATTACTGCCAGATGTGGATACACAGGGCCCACGTCGTGATGCTCCAGGAGAGGGGAATAATAACTAGGGACGAGGCCGCGGTCATACTGAAGGGTCTTAAGGTTGTGGAGAATCAGGCCGAGATTGACCATAGGCTGACCGTATACATGTCCTCCGAAACGGCCCTCATAAAGGAGGTGGGAGAGATTGGAGGCAAGATGCACACGGCCCGCAGCAGGAACGACCTGGGCCACACACAGAGGCGGCTATACTACAGGGACCAGGCTGAGAGGCTCATCGGGGCTGTCATCGAGTTCAGGGAGCGGCTTATGAGGGCCGCCGAGGCCAACCTGGACTCCTACATGCCGGGATACACCCATTGGAGACAGGCCCAGCCCGTGACCCTCGCCCACTACATTATGGGGCACGTTGAGGCAGCGGAGAGGACCGTCGACCGTTTTGAGGGTGTGTACCGTAGAACAGATCTGTCGCCCATGGGCGCAGCGGCGTTCGCGGGCACCGGCTGGGGCATCGACAGGGACAGAGTCAAGGAGCTCCTCGGCTTCAGCGGCCTCGTTGAGAACACACAGGACGCGGTGGCCGCCGTCGACTACTTCATGGAGCTGTCGGCAGCCGTCGCCATCCACATGAGCAACCTGAGCAGGCTGGCAGAGGACCTCCAGATATGGA
>MEZG01000010.1 GCA_001775965.1 Candidatus Bathyarchaeota archaeon RBG_13_60_20
TGTAGCTGCCCGGCTGGAGGCCGCTCATCGCTGTCGGCCCCGTGTAGGTCTGGTTCGCGGGGTACACCCAGTCGCCGTCCTCGTCCACGAGGTTGTACTGCACCGTCTTCACGCCGAGGATGTCGCTCACCTGCACCTCCAGGGGGACGTCCCCTGGGCTATAGGTGATCGCGGTGGGCTTCACCACGGTGACCGTGGGCCCCACGGCCTGGATCAGGGTCTCGCCGTTGACGGCCACGTCGTCCACGTAGGCTTCTGAGGCGCCGAGCCAGTTATCCACCTCTAAGTGGATCATGAGGACCCGGGTGTCGGAGTCTACATCCGCATACTCGGCTCCGCCGAGCACCTGGACCGTGCCCGCCTTAAAGCTGGCCAGAGTCCCGAAGATGCCCCCCTCGTAGGGGCCTGGGACCCCTGAGCCGAGCCATGCGACAGAGCCGTCACCGTCCTTGTCCAGGATCAGGTCGGCGTGAGGGGGGTAGCCCGCTAAGGTGTATGCTTCCCAGGAGATGCCTGTGATGTCTCCCAGAGTAGTGCCGTCTGGTAGCAGAATCTCTACGCGACCCTCGTTTACCTCCGTCGAGGCGGTCCCTGGGGCAGCCAGGTGTATGACTCCCCCCCAGGCAGGGTGGTCCATATACACAGATACACCCGAGTTCATGTGTGACAACGAGGCCGTGTACCCGGATGCTAGGGCCCTGGCTGAGTAGCTGTAGGCCGATAATGCGAGCAGTGCTGCGATCAGCAAGGATGCTGCTTTCTTCATTTTCGGTTTCGTCATATTGTTCATAGTCAATGTTGTGGCGGCTATTTGATTAAGAACACCGCAGAACGTTTTGAAACAACTGTTCCACTGTGAGTGGACGCGCGGCGTAGCGCCGCCGACTGTAACCTCCCCGGCAACAGTATAAGAAAAGGCATTAATCCTTAATCGAACTACATTACTTATGGCTTGGTTTGAAGAGCCTGCTCTCATCGCTCGAATCGTTATTCGAACAGATGTTCGACGAGCGAGCTGAATCATACCGGCGCGTCTACGAGAGATTCGAGAAGGATCACCATGCGGCGCAGGAGATAAGAGACATCCATTCACTGCTTAGAGAGCTTGACTAAAGACCTCGAACATCGTGCACATAAACCCAATACCAAACGAGGACAAACAAGTTACAGCACCAGCCGCCGGAGAGGACTGGATCCTTAATCCCGTAACTCGAGAACACATCTGCATGAAGATATAAGACAACTCCATGTACCTCAGAAACTTCATCTATAATCCCCCCTTTCTTTCGTTTTCACGCCCCCCCGACCAACACAGGGTGTATGCGCCGAGCCTTACCCTTCTCGCATGGCTCTAGCGTCTGCACAAAGGCAGCCATTGACACCGATACGCTTAGCAGCCATGCTAGAGGTTGGTGCACGGGCACCTCTTGTAAGCCTCTATGGTGAGGTTCACCTCGGTCTCCGTGACGCCCTCAATGTTCAGCTGCCTCTCGAGGAACCAGTTTAGCTCCTTCATGTCCTTCAGTATCACCTCGATCAGGATGTCCCAGCTGCCCGTGGTCCGGTAAATCACCTGCACGTCAGGGTTGTTCTGGAGCCCCGACACGATGTCCTGGAGCCTGGAGGGGTTCACCTTGAGCCCTATGAAGGCCTTGACAAACTGGCCCACCCGCTCGTAGTTCACCAGCACGTGGAACTGCCTTATGACGCCGTCCCTCTTCATCCGTTCGACCCTTTTCCGTATGGTGGCGTCGCTGACGTCCAGGTCCTTGGCTATCGCCTTGTAGGGTTTCCGCCCGTCTCGGCTCAGCGAGCGGAGTATCTTCAGGTCAAGCTTGTCTACGCGCATGTCTCATCCTTTAGAACTGGGGGGCAAAGGGATCGTTTACATGGTCATGTAATTTCTCCCCACCACCCTTTTATAATATATAAAGTAATTATTGTATATAGGCTTCTCGTTTTAATGCTTCTTTTGAGGCAGATATATTACGTGTTTCATCCAATATGACTCAGACATGTACGAAAAACGTATTATTTCCTGCCCGGAACTTCCAAAAATGATCGCTGCGACAGATTAGATGATGGATGTGGAGCACATTGCGTCAAACAAGTTAAAAGCACTTGTTCTTCTCAGGGTCGACTCGCGGATCGAGAAGATGGTCATCGACGAGATAAAGTCCATCGAGAACGTGATCGAGGCCCACTACATCTACGGGCCCTACGACATGTACGCCTTCGTGTCCGTGGACTCGGAGGACGAGCTTCAGGACATCGTACTGAACAGGCTGAGGAACCTGTACGGCGTTATATCGACCCTGACGTGCTACGTGGCCGATTGACCCCTCTTTTCTATGTAGTTGTGTATCGAGGCAGCGGCGGCCTTGCCCGCCCCCATGGCGCTGATGACCGTCGCGGCGCCGCTGACTACGTCCCCGCCCGCGTACACGCCGCTGATGCTCGTGGCCATGGTCTCCTCGTCCACGACTATTGTCCCCCACCTGGTCGCCTCAAGGCCGTCCGTCGTCTGCTGTATTATGGGGTTGGGGGACTGGCCGATGGCCACAATGACGGTGTCCACGTCCAACAGGAACTCTGAGCCCTTAATGGGGGACGGGCTCCTCCTCCCGGAGGCGTCCGGCTCGCCAAGCTCCATCCTCACGCACTCCATCCGGGTGACGTAGCCCCGGTCGTCCCCGATGAACCTGACGGGGTTGGTCTGGTACATGAACTCGACGCCCTCCTCCTCGGCGTTCTCGGCCTCCTCCAGGCGCGCCGGCAGCTCCCCCTTGCCGCGCCTGTAGACTATGTACACCTTTTCGCCGCCGAGGCGGAGCGCGCACCTGGCCGAGTCCATGGCCACGTTCCCCCCGCCGATGACGGCCACGCTCCTACCCACCGTTATTGGCGTCCTGTACTCGGGGAACCTGTAAGCCTTCATGAGGTTCGTCCGTATCAGGAACTCGTTGGCGGAGTACACCCCCTTGAGGTTCTCCCCGGGCACTCTTAGGAAGTGGGGGAGGCCGGCGCCGCTCCCTATGAAGACCGCGTCGTAGCCGGCCCTGAGCAGCTCGCCCACGGTGAGTAGTCTGCCTACTGTCGAGTCCAGGTGCAGGTTCACGCCCAGGCCCTTCACGTACTCTATCTCCGCCTGCACTATGTCCTTGGGGAGCCTGAACTCGGGTATCCCGTACATGAGGACCCCCCCGGCGGCGTGGAGCGACTCGTAGACGTCGGCCTGGTGGCCCTTCTTCTGGAGCTCGGCGGCTACGGTGAGCCCTGAGGGGCCCGAGCCCACCACGGCCACCCTCCCTCCCCCCCGCGTTGTCCTGGCCGGCCCCTGCGCGCCGCTGCTCCTCTCGTAGTCAGCCGCGTACCTCTCCAGGCGGCCGATGGCCACGGGCTGGCCCTTCACGCCCAGGACGCAGCTCATCTGGCACTGGCTCTCCTGGGGGCACACCCTCCCGCAGACGGCCGGGAGGCTGTTGGTCTCCTTTATCCTGCGGGCGGCCTCCACGTACCTCCGCTCCTTCACAAGGCCGATGAACCCCGGTATGTCGACGCCCACGGGGCACCCCTTGACGCAGCGGGGGTTCTTGCAGCCCAGGCACCTTGACGCCTCGGCGAGGGCCTGCTCCTCGCTGTACCCGAGGGCAACCTCGTCGAAGTTGCTTTTGCGCTCCTCGGGGGCCTGTTTGGGCATATCCACCTGTGGGGCGCCGGACGCCACTATATTACCCCCCTCTCGTTGAGCACCATGGCTATCTTCTCCTGGGGCGTGTAGTACCTGAGCCTGGATGTGAGCTCGTCGAAGTCCACGCTGGCCCCGTCGAACTCGGGGCCGTCGATGCAGGCGAACCTCGTGGCCCCGCCCACCGTGACCCTGCACGCGCCGCACATCCCCGTGCCGTCCACCATGACGGGGTACAGGTTCACGCTGGACGGGACCCCCCGGGCGGATGCGAGCTCGGCGACCGCCCTCTGCATCGGGACCGGACCGAATGTGAAGACGCGGCTCATCTTCTTCTCGTCCAGCAGCCTGGCCACCAGCCCCTTGAGCCCGCCGCCCTCATCGTCGTCGACGACGGCGTACGACTCGTCGCAGGCCTCCCTCGCCTCGTCGACGAGGAACAGGTGGTCCATGCCCTTGGCCACCTGGACGCATGTCACCCTGTTGCCTTCGCCTCGGAGCGCCTTGGCCAGGTACAAGTTGACGCCTTGGAAGACGCCGCCTGCGACGCAGAGCACCTCGCCGTAACCCTTGACGGGTATGGCGTTCCCGAGGGGCCCGGAGAAGTTTAGTATCCCGTCCCCCTCGCCGAGTCTGCCCAGGTCCCTCGTGGAGGCGCCCACCTCCGCGAAGTATACGGTGACTGTGTCCTCCTCCGGCTCGGCTCCCGCAATGGTGATGGGTATCCTCTCGCCCCGCTCGTCTGTACGCACTATGACGAACTGGCCGGGCGCGGCTTTGCGCGACACTGCGGGCGCCCTGACCTTGAACATCTTGATGTTGGGGGGGACGTCCCTCTTCTCGGTTACCTGGTACACGTTAGCGCACCTCCGCGTCCTGCGACTCCGGGCTGGTGAAGGCAGGAGCCGCCCTGTCTACTCGGCCGAGCCCCTGCACCCTGCCTGTGAAGTCCCTCATGTGCTGGGCGAAGTCTCTCGGCATCCCGGCGCTGCAGAAGAACATGTCCAGCCGCTCGCCACCTATGCCCAGGACCTCCAGTGCCTTCCTGGCTGCCTCGATCCTCCTCTCAGCCAGGACGTTGCCGTCCACGTAGTGGCACTGACCCTTGAGGCACCCTGCGACCACGACCCCGTCGGCGCCGCTGCTGAAACCTTGGTATATGTGGCTGAAGTCGACTCTGCCCGAGCAAGGGACGAGGACGATCCTCACGTTTGCCGGGTACTCCAGCCTCATGACGCCGGCGAAGTCGGCGGCCGCGTAGCTGCACCACCTGCACGCGTACACCAGGACGACCGGCCTCTCCGGGTGGGTCTCGCAGGCCCAGGGCGCCGGCTCCAGGGCCGCCCTCACGGCGGGGAGCAGCTGGGTGTCCTTGAAGTACCTTAGCTGCATGGCCCCTACGGGGCACTCCACGGCGCAGACGCCGCAGCCCTTGCACGATGTTTCGTTGACCCTGGGCATGCCCACGGGGGTCCACTCTATGGCGTCGAAGGCGCACCCGCTCGCGCAGGCCCCGCAGCCCACGCACTTGTCAGGGTCCAGGACGGCCGTGACGGCCTCAGCCTTGACCACGCCTCTCGTCAAGGGTATGGAGGCGCGGGACGCGGCCGCCAGGCCCTGGGTTATGCTCTCCGCGACGCCCTTCGGCGAGTGGGCGGACCCGCAGAGGTAGATCCCGTCGGACGCGAAGTCCACGGGCCTCATCTTGGGGTGGGCCTCAAGGAAGAACCCGTCCTGGGTCAGGGGGACCCTCAGAGCACCCGCTAGCTCCCTGCCACCGTCATGCTGGACCAGGGGGGTGGCTAGGACCACCAGTCCCGGCTGAAGATCCAGTGACGCGCCCTGCAGCGTATCGTGCACCGCGAGGTGAAGCGAGTTGTCAGCCCCCACAGCGACCTTAGGCTGTTCCTCTGGCACGTAGTTGACGAACTTGACGCCGGCCTCCAGGGCCTCCCTGTAGAGCGCCTCTAGCTCAACCCCGCTGGCCTGGAGGTCCCGGTACAGGATGTAGACCTCCCTTGACGCGTCGAGCCTCTTGAGGTGCACCGCGTTCTTCAGGGAGACGCCGCAGCAGACCCTTGAGCAGTAGGTGCGGCCCCTGGACTCCATGGAGCCCACGCACTGGATGAAGGCCACCGTGGGCGGGATGGGTGAGCCCAGCCTGAGCCGCTCCTCCAGCTCCAGCTGCGTCACGACGCCCCCGTGGGAGCCGTACATGTAATACCCCTCGGGGGTCAGGGCCTCGGCCCCGGTGGCCACGATTATCGCGCCCACCTCGGCGGTCAGCGTGTTGGACCCCGACTGGATGGTGACGGCGAAGCTGCCGATGGACCCCTCGACCTTGGCCACCTTTGAGCCGAGGTGCAGCTGTATCATGTCGCTGCCCTTCACGGCCTCCACCAGGGGCTCCAGGAACTCCCTCGCGTCCCGGCCCCCCGGGAAAAGCGTGTGAAGCTTCCCGACTAGGCCGCCGGTCTGGGCCTCCTTCTCGATCAGGTAGACCTGGAACCCCTTGCCGGCCAGGTTGAGGGCAGCGGTCATCCCGGCCACGCCGGCCCCCACGACAAGGGCCGACCCAGCCACCTCGACCTCCCTCTCCTCCTCGGGCTCGAGGAAACGGGCCTTGGCCACGGCCATCCTGACGAGGTACTCCGCCTTCTCGTTGGCGGACTCCCTCTCCCTGCCGTGGACCCAGCTGTCGTGCTCGCGGATGTTCACCATCTGGAACAGGTACCTGTTGAGGCCGGCCTCCTCCACCGCGGCCATGAACAGGGGCTCATGCGTCCTGGGGGTGCAAGCTGCAACCACAACCCTCTCCAGGCCGTGGGCCCTGATGGCCTCCTTGATATGGGCGATGCCCTCGCTGCTGCAGGTGTGGAGGTTCGCCTCCACGTATATTACCCCGGGTATCTTCCTGGCGGACTCGGCTAGGCGGGGGATGTCGATGACGCCGCCGATGTTGGTGCCGCAGCTGCACAGGAAAACGCCGACTCGGCTCGACCCTGCGTCGCCGCTCATACTCGCTCGGCCTCCCGCCCCCCCGCGATGGATGAGGCCAGGGCCGCCGCGCCACTGGCCTCAGCAATGGTGTCCGGTATGTCCTTGGGGCCCTGGGCGAA
>MEZG01000011.1:0-2268 GCA_001775965.1 Candidatus Bathyarchaeota archaeon RBG_13_60_20
TAGATCAGCAGTGGCCCAGGAGGTGCTCGGCCTCCCTGCTCCTCCTGAACACTATGTAGTCGCGGTAGCCCAGGGCCTCTGCCTTGGTCAGCCTGCCGTTGGCCGTGTCCACGATCATCTGGAAGATTCTGTGGCCGACACTGTTGAGGCTCTCCGAGCCGTCCAGGATGGTGCCCGCGTTCACGTCCATGTTGTCGGTCATCTTGGCGTAGGTCTGGGGGTTGCCCGTGACCTTGATGACGGGGGCGATGGCGTGGCCGGTGGTGCTGCCGGCGCCGGTGGTGAAGCAGACGACTTGGGCCCCGGCGGCCACCATATGGGTGACGCTGGGCACGTCCCACCCGGTGCCGTCCATGATGTAGAGGCCGGGACCAGAGGGACTGCCGAATCTGTCAAAGTCGTTGAATAGGACGCCCTGGATGGGCTTGGTGCCTCCCTTACGGACGGCGCCAAGGCTCTTCTCCTCGATGGTGGTGAGGCCGCCGTCTATGTTGCCCTTGCTCATCCAACGGCTGTCCACGCCCATGGCCTTGAGCCTGGCCTCCTGGGCCTCGATGATGGCGTACACGTCCTTAGCCACCTGGTCGCTAATGGCCCGGCGCGCCAGGAGGTGCTGGGTGCCGCTCATCTCCTGGGTCTCCCCGAAGATGACGGCGCCCCCCTTGTCGATGAGCATATCCGCCGCCACGCCGACGGCGGGGTTGGCGGCCAGGCCGCTGGTGGCGTCGCTGCCCCCGCACTCCACGGCCAGGGTCAGCTTGCTCAGGGGGAAGGGCTCACGCCTCAGCTTCGCAGCGTCCTGCGCCATCCCCTGGAGGAGCCTGACGCCCTTCTCATGCGTCTTCAGGGTTCCCCCCTCCTCCTGGATGGTGATGTTGTGGACGGGCTTGCCGCTGGGCTCGATCTGCTCCATGAGCATCTCCCCGGTGAGCGTCTCGCAGCCCAGGCCCACGATGAGGACGCCCGCCACGTTGGGGTTCAGCGCGGTGCCCACCAGGTTGTGGACTAGCATGGAGTCGGCGCCGCACCCGTGGGTCTGTGTGACGGCCACGGTGCCGGGCACCTGGTCAGCGATCTTCCTGGCTGGCTCGTAGCTGCAGTCGATGGGCGCGATGACCAGTAGGTGGTTCCTGACGCCCACGGAGCCGTCGGGCCTCTCGTAGCCGAGGAACTCGGTCACACCGTCACCCCTCTGACCTCCTCTCCGGAGGTCTTGAGTCTGGCGCTGTCCACGTTGTGGGTGTGAACCCACTCACCAGCAGGTATGGCCCGGGAGGCGACGCCTATGACCTCGCCGTACTTGATGATCTCCTCGCCCTTCTTGATCCTCCTTAGGCTCAGCTTGTGGCCGAAAGCTATTTCGTCCACGGCCGTGGCCTTGAGGATGACCTTGCCGTCCGGGGACAGCACCTCCACGGTCTCGCCCTTCCTGGCGTCGCCGGTGACGGTTGCGACGTTGTCCCTGTCGTCTATCTGTATCGCCTTCATCTACTTCACCAAGGCGTTCTCGGGTATGCAGCTTGTGCCGTCGGGTATGACTGCCACCCTGGAGCCGGCTTTGTGGTGGTTCCTGAGCTCCTCCACTACCTCGTCCCACCTCCTGATCCACGTGACCTGCTCGGGCTCGTACCTCATCATGAAGCTCCTGAGGGGGTACTCGCCGTATATGATCATGTGCCTCGCCTTGTTCAGCCTCTGCGGCTTGGGGCTCCACAGGCTGGCGCCCACGGTCTTCCCGTGTCTGTTGAACAGCCAGTGGTTGATGTCGCCGTCCGGGCAGTCGTTCACCAGGACCAGTGTGCCCCCCTCCTTGACTGTGCTCAGCCCCGGCCACAGGCCCAGGTAGGGCTCGTTCTCGCGCATGTAGCTGCCCACCACGACGATGTCTGACTCGGGGCTCTCGGTGGCGTGGAGTTTCACGGCGTCCTTGGCGGCGCGGCGCTGGGTCTCCACAAAGTCGCCGGCGTATAGCTTCAGGGGGTTCCTGTCGAGGCCCAGTACGGTGTCGACCTTGTAGTCGAGGCCCGCCATCCTGGCCGCGTCCTCGGCGTCCAGCCTCATCCGGTTCTGGTCGTTGGCCATGTAGCCGGTGGAGGGGTCCGGGGTCCTGCCTGGGCCGAAGCCCCCCACCTCGCCGTGGTTGAACCTGATGGTCTCGACGCCGGCCACGCCGGGGCTGATGAGCTTGCCGCCGCCGCTCATCCCGGTGAGCCTGTGGAAGAGGACGGTGCCGACCCCGATCTTGAGGTCGCAGCTCATGGCCTCGCT
>MEZG01000011.1:2349-4085 GCA_001775965.1 Candidatus Bathyarchaeota archaeon RBG_13_60_20
TTCTCGGCTAACTCGCTTAGAGGCTTCTGGCCGATGGGCTTGAGGATGGCGGCGTCTATCTGCTTTTGGGTCATGGGCTTGTGGCTCTCGGACTCGACCCTGCACCTGTGGACATTCCAATCGTCGGGGAAGGTGAGTGTGAGGGGCTTGTCCTCGTACCAGCAGTGGTGGGGTATGTCGACCTTAACCAAATGGCATCAACAGAGTAGGAACCTGCACACGGGCATATAATACATACCGCGGCGGTGTATGCCTCATCCATTTTCCCTAATGATAGTCTACCTTGGAGAGTTGTGCTAACTTTCGAGGCCGGTGTAAGCAGGCACCGATAAATACTGTGTGTCCGCCATATCTGAATGGTGGATAGCTTGTCGAAGAAGTACGTAATCGACTTTGAGAGGTGGACCGGCGGCGAGATGGAGTACACGGGCGAGGCTATAGGCTTCACATACAACGGTAAGTGGTACTCGCTCCTCTACACCAGGGCCGGCATGTACAGGGGGAACCACGTACACAAGGTGGAGCAGACCAGCATCCTCATGGACGGCAAAGCCAAGTACGTGTTCAAGGACAAAGGCCGGAACTCGGAGTACCCTCTGACCAAGGGTAAGCCGCTGCATGTGCCCCCCGGTGTACCACACATTCTGCTGCCAGAGACGGACATACTCACCGTGGAGTGGTGGGAGGGGCCCTTCGATGCCGAGGAGTACGACTTCCCGGAGTACATGGACGGGGTCAGGAGGAGGCTGGAGGCGGCCAAGAAGGCCGACAAGTAGCTGGCACCTCGTGGAAACCGTTATAGAACGGTTGAGCCCAACAACACCCATATGACAGGTTTTAAGCTTGAGGGCGTGCTGCCCGCGGTGGTCACGCCCTTCGACGAGAAAGAGGAGTTCAACGAGTCCGCGTTCCGGGACCTCGTGGACTGGCTCATAGGGCAGGGCATCACGGGCATAGTGCCCTGCGGGACCACGGGGGAGTTCAGCCTCATGACCCAGGCTGAGCGGGCCCGCGTCATAGAGGTCTGCGTGGACCAGGTGAACGGCAGGGTGCCGGTGATCGCTGGCACCGGGGACACGGCCACCAAGCTGGTTATAGACGCAACTAAGCACGCGCTGGACGTGGGCGCCGACGCAGCCATCATAGTCAATCCCTACTACATGAAGCCCAAGGGCAGCAAGGGCATCTACGACCACTACGTGAGCATAGCAGGCGCCGTGGACATGCCACTGGTCCTATACAACATACCGGTGGCCACCAACCAGTACATACCCTGGCCGGTGGTGGAGGACCTGGTGGACGAGTGCAGCACGATCCGCGCCATGAAGGACAGCAGTGGCGACCTCAAGTACCTCATGTCGGTGCTGGAGAAGGTGGGCGACAAGATCGACGTCGTCGTGGGCTGGGACGAGGTGGTCCTCGCGGCCCTTGCAGTAGGATGCAAGGGCATGATACTGGCCTCCGCCAACATCGTCGCCCCGTACTGGCTGGACCTCTACAAGAAGTTCAAGGCAGGGAAGCTAGAGGAGGCCAGGAAGGTACAGTGGAGGCTCCAGAAGTTCACTCGCCACATGGTGGCCACGGGCGCCCAAGGCCCCAAGGTGTGCCTCAACTTCATGGGCCACGACGTGGGCCCCACCCGCCGACCCATAGTACTGGGGGACACGGTGAGCTGGGAGCTCCGGGAGGAGCTCAGGGTCGAGCTGGAGAAGCTGGAGCTCATCCCCAGGAAGGCC
>MEZG01000011.1:4108-8423 GCA_001775965.1 Candidatus Bathyarchaeota archaeon RBG_13_60_20
CCCGGTGACGGGGCGGTTCTACGGCGTGGATGTGACCCCGGAGGTCATTGACCAGTTCAAGCTGCGCACGGGCGAGGCCCTGGTGGACCCCGACACCAACGAGGTGGCCCACATCGATCTGTTGATTGGTGAGGTGGACGGCCCCGTGGGAAGGGCCTACGCGGAGGCGCTGGCCCGCCCGTGCAAGGACCGTGAGGCGCTACAGGTGATACTGGAGCCTAACATGGCGGTGAAGCCGCCCACCATCATCGTGCCTACCGTGCCCGTGAGGGGCATGAGGGACGCCAGCTTCGTCTACGGGCCGGCCCAGGAGGCCGTGGCCAAGGCCGTGGCCCAGAGCGTGGAGGACGGGATACTGCCAGCCACAGACGAACTGGTGATGATAGCACACGTCTTCGTCCACCCCTCGGCCTCCAGCCGCAGACGCGTCTATATCAACAACCTGAAGGCCATGAGGCACGCCATACGGAAAGCCATGGAGGGCAGGCCCACGGCCGGGGAGGCTGTCAAAAACGCCAAGAGCTCCAGGCACCCCTTCAGGGAGAGCATATAGCCCCCATTTTCCCTTATACCCTGTAGCTGGGTATAACAGTTTCACAGGCGCTCACTGATTCATCCTGGAATATTTAATATACCCAGAGACTAAACCCTTTCTCGGAGAGCCATGCTCAAGGAAACGGCCAGGATGCTGGCCGAGATAGGGCTTCCCGAGGGCGACGCCTACGGGCTCCCCTCATCCAAGGTCACCTTCCCGGACGGGGCCAACTACCGCATCGAGATATCCGGAGTCGAGAACCTCTCGGTGCTCAGGGCCCTGGTGGACGAGATGGACAGGCGCCGCGTGCCCGTACACAGGCTCATAAGCACCGTGATGGGGTCCACGCTCCTCGGAGACGCTGAGCTGGAGGAGTTCGCCCAGGTGGCCCACGACGCCCACCTGGAGGTCATACTGACGCCGGGGCCTAGGGCACTGTGGGACACGGGGCGCCAGGTGGCTACCCCGGAGGGCGGCCTCTGCGGAATCAGGTACAGGGGAATGAAAGGGCTGATAGAGGTGGTGGACGATATACGCCACAGCATCGGCCTCGGCTTCAAGGGCTTCCTGGTCGTCGGGGAGTGCGGCCTCTACGCCTTGAGCGAGCTCAGGAAGCGTGAATTGATTCCTCGGGACGTGGTGTTTAAGCTCAGCATCTTCGCGGGCCACGCCAACCCTGCCGGCGCCAAGGTGCTGGAGCAGCTGGGTGCCGACACGTTCAACCCCGTAGGCGACCTGACGCTCCCGCAGCTCGCCGCTATCCGCCAGACGGTGAAGATACCCATGGACCTCCACGTCTGGCTCTTCGACGCGTGGGGCGGCTTCAACAGGATATACGAGGCCCCGGAGATGGCGCGCACCTGCTCCCCCTGCTACTTTAAGATAGAGCCGGGGCCGAGCGTCGGCGCTATGTACAAGCCGTGGGGAGTCGGCCTGGAGAAGCTGGCCCGGGACAAGGTAGTATACGCGGAGAGGCTCATAGGCATCGTGGAGGAGAACTGGCCCGAGGCCAGGCTCTCGGATGTAGGGGCACCCGACCTGGCCGTCCCCAAGAGGACGCGTTAGATTTAGCGGTGGCCAGCACACAGGAACGTCCACACTGGATGGGCTCTGCGAGCCCAGCTCTCTTCCTCAAGGCCCACACGGCCAAGACTAGGGACAACGCCATCGCTGCAAAGGGGTATCCCCGGATGTCTCCCGAGGGCTCCACAGTTGGCTCCTCTGTGGGCTCCGCCTCCACAAGGCTCCAGCTGCCACGGCCGTTCTCCAGCCTAAGCATCCATGTGTCCCCCTTGAGGCCCGACACCTGTAACCCCTGCCCGAGGCCACCGAACAGGACGTAGGCGTCGTTGGCCTCGTCGTAGGCGATCCAGGTGTTCTCCCTTTGGCCCGGGCCCCCATCCTGAGTCACCTGGGTCCACGTGTTCGTTGCGTAGTCGTAGGTCCATGCGTCGCTCATCGGGTTGTCTCCGCCGGCGGAGCCACCGTGGATGAGGGATTCTCCGCGGCTCGTGTCGTAGGCCATCATGTGCCAGTACCGGCCCGGTGGCTTGGAGGCCGTCTGAATCTCGGTCCAGCTGTCTTCGTCCAGGTCGTAAACCCAGATGCTACTTATGTAGCCGTGGATGCCGCTCTGGGTGCTGGAAGACCAGTGGCCGCCGTGGAGAAGCGACGCCTGGTTGGCCCTGTCGTAGACCATCATGCATCCGTACATGGCAGGGGGGCTCATCTGTGGGCTCATCTGGGTCCAGGCCCCAGCCTCGGGGTCGAAGACCCAGGTGTCGTCGGGGTGGGAGTCGTTGAGGCCGTAGCCGCCGAAGAGGACGGCGACCCCGTGGGCCTCGTCGTAGACGAAGCCTGCGTCGCTCCGAGGCGGCGGCGAGGGGCTCGCGCTGATCCTCGTCCAGGCGTTCTCGGCTATGCTGTACGTCCAGGTGTCCCCGATCCTGTCGCTGCTGCTGAATCCGCCGAAGAGGATGATCTGGCGCCTGTCTGGGTCGTACACCATGTTGTGGTTGAGCCTGCCCTGTGGGCCGGTTGGCGCCTCGACCTGGCTCCAAGTCTCTGAGGCCGTGTCGAAGGCCCAGATGTCGTTGTAGAAGGTGTACCTGTTCTCGTACTTGGCTCCGCCGAAGAGCAGGACCCTCTGGTTCACCGGGTCGTAGATCATTCTGGCACCATGCCTGGGTGAGGGCGAATCGACAGCCGAGGCGTGAGGGACCAGAGGTAAGAGTACTAGGAGTGCCACTAACAGTGTCTTAACCGCTTTGCGCATCTTGACGCTGAGTTGAGGCTTGAGCCTTAAAAGGGGCTTCAAGGTCCCGTCATGACGGGGCATGAACCAGTATGACGAATCAACATCAGCTAGGAGCTGGAGCTGTACCCTTTACACCGACTCATAGCCTCGATATCAGAAAAGGTAAATAACGGGGAGAACATCTGGGGAGAAGTCAGCGGGGACGTTCAAGCATGGAAATCAACTTGCGGAAGGCGAGGCCCGGGGACCGGGACAAGGTAATCTGGGTGGAGTCCAAGTCCACGCCCAACCTGAGCTACGTGCCCCACGTTTGGGACATGTTCCTACACGACGAGACTGGTGACTGGAGCGTCGCGGAGCTTGACAGGGAGATCGTGGGATGCGGTAAGTACACGCTGTTGCCTGACGGCTCCGCGTGGCTGGAGACCCTCCGGGTCATCCCTGAGAAGCAGGGGCTGGGCGTTGGGAAGCGCCTGTACGAGCACTGGCTCAGGCTGGCGCGGAGCCAGGGCGTCAAGACCATGCGGATGTACACTGGGACCGGCAACGTGGTGAGCAAGGGCCTGGCCGAGAGGTACGGGCTCAGGCTGGCCGGGACCTACAGAGAGGCCAGGATGCAGTGCACCAGGGACGCGCACCGCTCCGCATCCGGCTTCAGGCAGGTCAGTGACCATGAGGAGGCCACGCGGCTCGTCATGCCGCTCAGCGAGAAGTGGGCGGGGTTCCTGGTGATGAACCGCACCTTCTACGAGTTCACCCCAGCCCTCTGTAGGTACCTCGCAGAGAACGGGATGGTCTACCACGACCCCGGGACAGGGAGCGTCGTGACCATCGGCGCACGCTTCATGCCCGAGGACGCCCTCCACATAGGTGTACTCAGCGGCGACCACCGCGCCTGCCTGGACTTCGCCATGAAGACCGGCGCCGAGCGGGGCGCGGCACGGCTCAACTGCCAGTACCCGCCCCAGGCCACAGACATCCACGAGGCGTTGACCAGCTATGGATTCAGCGTCGCGGCCTCAGACTTCATCGTGATGGAGACCAGACTAGACGGCTAGGCCCAGGGAGACGCCACACAGCCGCTGCTTTATATCAGTGGCCAACACTTCCTCTCGATCACATTGGACGCGATGAACGCCATACTGGGCAGAAGAAGCATACGCAAGTTCACCGGCGGGGCGATCCCCGAAGGCGATGTAAAGAAGTTCCTGGGGGCCGCCATGGCGGCACCCTCGGCCTGCAACCAGCAGCCGTGGCACTTCGTGGTTGTGCGGAGCCGCGACACCTTCGCCAAGATCACCGAGATTCAGCCATACACGAGGATGCTGGAGAAGGCGTCCGTGGCCGTGGTGGTCTGCGCGGACCCCGAGCTGCAGACGTGCCGAGGCTTCTGGGTCCAAGACTGCTCCGCGGCCACCGAGAACCTGCTGCTGGCAGTCCACGCGCTGGGCTACGGGGCGACTTGGTGCGGGCTGTACCCCAACGACGACGCGGTGTGGAGGATCAGGGAGCTGCTCGGCCTA
>MEZG01000011.1:8458-8720 GCA_001775965.1 Candidatus Bathyarchaeota archaeon RBG_13_60_20
GGGAGTCCCAGACGAGGAGAAGCCCCCCGCCGCCAGGTACAACCAGGACCGTGTGCACCCCGAGAAGTGGTGAGCCCCGAACCCTTCAATAGCCAGGGGGCGAAACCTTTGGGGATGCCGCCCCTGCCGCTCGACCTGAGGCTGCCGTACATAACCGAGGGGCTGGAGGGCATCGGGGGACGCATCAGGGCGCGGCCTGAGGACTTTGTCGTCGAGGAGGTGGCCTTGTACGAGCCCTCGGGCTCCGGGAGCCACCTCTACG
>MEZG01000011.1:8787-8917 GCA_001775965.1 Candidatus Bathyarchaeota archaeon RBG_13_60_20
CCGCCCCGAGAACATTGGCACAGCGGGGCTCAAGGACAAGTACTCGGTGGCCACCCAGACCTTCAGCATACTCTTCGAGAGGGGCGACGTGCGGCCCGGCGACGCCGTGGAGCTCATCGAGGGCAGCTTG
>MEZG01000011.1:8981-11929 GCA_001775965.1 Candidatus Bathyarchaeota archaeon RBG_13_60_20
CCGGTACCTGGCCAAGGAGATCAGCTTCACTGCGCCCATGTACGGGTACCGCATGTCCCAGCCGACGGGGGACGCGGCCAAGCTGGAAGCCGAGATACTGGAGGAGTCGGAGGTGACCCTGGATGCGCTGAGGAGGCACCGCGTGACGGGGACGAGGCGGCTGGGCAGGCAGGTGCCAAGTATAGACGTGAGCATGGACCCGAGGGGGATACGGCTGGGCTTCATGCTCCACAAGGGAGGGTTCGCCACCACCCTCCTCAGGGAGTTCATGAAGAACTCAGTGGACTGATCCATCTGAGACGCCGGCGCGCGCACTTTTAAGGGCGCGACGCACCAGTTACTGGCGCATTACATTGGTTGATGATGGTTACTATCCGCCGCCCGAGCGGGACGGAGGCTGGCGCATCGGCGACCCGAGGGCCCTGGGATTGGACGCGGGGCGGCTCAGGGAAGCCGTCGAGTACCATGACCGCTCGGTCTTCAGCAGGACCCACGGCGGCGCCCTCGTCGTCGTCTACAGGGGCCGCATGGTCGCGGAGAGCTACGTGACGGGGGTGGAGGGAGGGCCGCAGCCTTGGACGCGGGCAACGTGCAACGACGTCAAGTCGTCCACCAAGTCCGTGTTCGGCACCGCCGTGGGCGCGTTCCTGGAGGAGTACAAGGATCAGGTGAGCCTTGAAACCCCGCTGACCGGGGCGAGCCGCGAGGACTCGCTCATCCCCCAAATATGGGGCCAGCCCCTCACCGACGAGAGAAAGAGACTCATCAGGGTCAAGCACGTGCTCTCCATGACCTCGGGCCACGAGACGCGTGAGCCCTGGCTGGCCCCCAGCCGACGCGTGCACTCCCCCGGCTACACGGGCGCCTACCAGATGTACGAGTATTGCTTCGGGTGGTGGCGCTTCGAGGGGGTCCCCGCGCAGCACACGCTGCTCTTCGAGCCTGGGCGCGGCTTCAACTACAGCAACTACGGGATGGAGATGATGGCCTTGGCTATGAGGAACCTGTCGGGGGAGGAGGTGGGCCCCTACGTCTACGACCGGGTCCTGGGCCCCATCGAGATGCCTGTGGGGGTCAGGGACAACCAGTACAGGGTGATGCGGTACAGCGACGAGCGTGAGCTAAACTTCTCCGACGAGCCGGGGTGGGGTAGGGGAGGCAGCGCGGGGTGCAACGCGTACGGCGCTGACGGTAGCCCGAGCCCCTGCGGCTACAACTCGGTGGTGGGGAGCACCTTCAGGTGCACGGCTAGGGACTTCGCCAGGCTGGGGTACCTTTGGCTGAGGCGGGGCCGGTGGGGCGACGAGCAGCTGGTCCCCGAGGGGTGGCTGAGAAAGGCTACCGCGCGGTTCGTGCAGGACAAAGGTGACTCCATGAACTACGGGTACACATTCTGGGTCGCGGACGAATGGGAGGGTGTGCCCCGGGACACATTCATGTCGCGGGGCCACAATTTGAACTACTGCTACGTGGTCCCCAGCCTGGACTTGGTCGTCGCAAGGCAGGGCAACGAGAACGGGTCAGGCGAGGAACGTGCCCACTTCATGAAGACTCTCATACAGAGGATCGTAGCGGCGATCCCTGGAGCCGGGTGAGACGCCTCTATAATGACACGATGATTCTATCCGCTTTCTTACCAGTCATCTCGACGATGTCGATCCGGCCGACGTGCACCTTCGACCAGCTATCAGGCTTCACCTGTCTCTCTATGATTTCCCCGGGGTTGTCGTCGAGCTGCCTAACCATGGTCTCCAGTGCTCGCCTCTTCTCCTCGGTGTCCTCCACGAATGATACGGTGCCCCTGAACTGGGTGGTGTGGTACAGGTGGTCGCAGCTTCCCTGCTGGTACCCTCCGTCGAGGAGCGCCTGGCCCCATACGACGGGGTTGGCCCTGAGGTAGTCCAGCTTCTTCCCCTCCCTGGCGCAGTGGAAGTAGACGCGGTTGGCCTCCTGGTCGTAGCCGTGGCTCAGGGTTGCTATATAAGGCTCGTTGTCCCTGCATAGGGCTAGGGTAATGTATGCGGCTTCTTTCAGGGGCTTGACGAGTTCGGAGGGGTCCGTGACCTCCTTGTCCCTTCTCCTCATGTGGACGGGCATGGCTCTACCCCCTACTACTTGGAATATATGGGTTACCGGGGCTCGCCGTAGGACAGGCGCTGCCCGTCCACGTAAACCCGATCTAGAAGGGCCTCGACGTGGCTGAAAGACGTGACCGTCAGAGCGTCGCGCTTAAGCTCGGTCAGGCGCTTGCAGCCGTGGTAGTACTCGTGGAGCACCCGCCTCATGGCCACGGCGCCCTCCCGCTCCCCGTAGTATCCGCACAGGTGGCGCAGGTGCTCCAGGCACACCTTCTTGCGCTCATCCAGCGTCGGCTGCGAGTAGGGCTCCCCCCTGAACGCTGAAAGTATCTCGGTCACCAGCCACGGGTTTCCTATGAGTCCGCGGCCGGGCATCACTGCCGCGGCGCCTGTCCGCTGCGCCATCTCCAGCGCGTCCTTGCCCGTGAAGACGCCGCCGTTGGCCACTACGGGCACATCGACGGCCTCCACCACGGCCCTGATCCCTTCGTGGTCCACGGGGAGCCCGAACTTCCGTTCGCCGCTCCTACCGTGCACGGTGATGGCCGAGACACCTGCCTCTACGAGCCCCCGGGACAGCTGGATCGCGTTCACGGTGCCGCTGGAGGTCCCGAGGCGCATCTTGCACGTGACGGGTATGCCCACGGCCCCGGCGACGGCCCCGGCGATGACGACCGCCTTCTCGGGGCTCCTCATGAGGGAGACGCCGGCCCCGGTGCGGGTGACCTCGGCCACGGTGCACCCCATGTTGATGTCCACGTAGCCGTATCCCAGGGACTCGACGACGGCCGCGGCCTGGGCCATGGCTCCAGGCTCGTCCCCCACCAGCTGGACGCCGCTCACGTGTGGCCCCTCTATGATTTCTAGGCT
>MEZG01000011.1:11989-12184 GCA_001775965.1 Candidatus Bathyarchaeota archaeon RBG_13_60_20
GAAGGGCGGGCTGAACCTGGCGAGGACGCGTCGGTACGGGTGGTCCGTGTACCCCGACAGGGGCGGCAGCATAAGCCTAGCCTCCAACAGCCGCCTGACGAACTCCGAGTGCCTCGTTGGGCTCATCGTAGACCATTCACCATCCCGGCTCACCCTTTATCCGCTTTTCTGTTCAAGAGCAACGCTTCGCTTAGT
>MEZG01000012.1:0-9528 GCA_001775965.1 Candidatus Bathyarchaeota archaeon RBG_13_60_20
TCGATGGCCTGGGCAGCCCCGTGCCTGAGACCTTCAGCGACTTGAAGACCAAGATGCTCATCAGCCTGGACGAGGCCCGGGAGCTGAGCAGGGAGGTGAACAGGTCCTCCGTGGAGCTGGCCGAGGTGGACGCCGGGATGAGGAGGGTCCACGGGGAGCTGGGGCCAGCCGTGAAGAGCTACGAGACCCACCTAGACGTGGCCCTTCGCGACTATTACATCAAGATCAAGTTCGAGTACCTAGAGGCCGTGGGCGAGATCAGGGAGCTGGGCCTTGACGTGGAGGCTCCGGAGGTCCCCGAGTTCGAGCTGGAGGCGCCCCTGGCCGTCAAGGTGGATCACGTCAACAACATCAAGAGGTCCGGCAGGGTCCTTGTGGAGAGGCTTATAGACACCAGCGACAAGGTATACGAGATCATAAGCAGCCTCTTCGAGCCGAGCCTGCCCAAGGACAGCGCAACGCTCCAGATCAGCAGGGAGAAGATCGGGGAGGACGAGCCCTGGGTCATCATAGACGCCATACTGGTGTCCCTGAAGAACTGGGAGAAGCAGTACTCGGCCGAGATAGTGAACGCGACGAGGCCTATCAACGACAGCGTCGAGACCATCCTGCAGCTGAGTAAGAGGAAGAGCAGCCTCATGCCGCTCCTGGGAGACAAGTACGAGCTCATACAGGAGCTGTCGGGGCGGATGGCCAAGAGAAACTTTGCGGGAGAGGACGCGAACCTTAAGGTGCTTAAGGTCATCCTCATCAGAGACACGATCCTGAGCACCGTGAACGTGGTGGGCCGCATCATAGGGCTCCTCTACTACCACCTCCAAGACCTGGAGTTCAACATCAACCTGCTCCTGCCGCGGGAGGACTATGAGTGGAACAGGAACATGACGTTGACGGAGCGGATGAACCAGAGTCTGGAGGTCATCAACAACTACGAGCGGTACAGGATAGATGAGATCATCGCCCACCTGTACAGGGTGCTGAGCTACATTGACGAGGCCGTGGACACGATAGAGTACTACAATGAGCGGCAGGAGATGCTGCTCAACTACCCGGTCTTCGCCAAGAAGATCACCAGGGTGCTGGACGGGAAGGGTGAGGTGAGGCTGGGCGACCTGGGCGTCGCTGAGAAGTACGGCCGCGAGTACCTGAAGATGTACCTGAGGACGACGTACTCGCCGCTGACTCTGGAGGAGAGGACCGACAGCCTGAGGAGGAACCCTGATGCCTGATCTGCTGGGCAAGGCGCCTGACGGTAGGGTGTGCGTCCTGAGGGCTGAGGACGGAAGGGTGACCCTGAGCTACGAGAAGGGGTTCGTGGGGAAGAGCCTCGTGAAGGCGGAGGAGGTAGCCCTGGGCCAAACCCTGGAGGCCGCCACCGAGGCCGGCGCCAAGCCCTACGAGAGCTCCATGAGGCTGACAGTCAGGTACCTGAGGGACGGCGAGGAGCGGGAGCTCACAGTCTTCACGAGGAGCGCGGAGAAGGCCGAGGAGATCAGGGCGCTGGTCATGGGCGACGTCCAGCGGCGCCGGGAGGCCCTTGAGAGATCCCGGGCCGAGCACAGGAAGTCCAGGGAGGCGCACCTGAACAGACTGCAGCTGGACCTGGAGCTGGCGGAGAAACTGTTCATGGCGGCCGAGGCCCTCCACGGCCGGGTGGACTGGAGCAGGGTTAACGAGCTGGCGGGCCAGGTTGCCAGGATCGAGGAGGAGAGGGAGACGCTGGCCGACCCCGTGAGGTTCGGGTTTGAGGGGCTGAGGGGGCACGTGGCAGCCAGGCACCCCGAGGAGGCAAAGGCGGAGCTGTGGGCGGTTCTGGACACCCTCTACCGGGGGGTGCACGAATACTCGAGGCACGGCGACAGGTGGTTCGACAGGCGGCTCCTCATCCTGCTCCTAGGGGTCCTGTACCGAGCGTGGGACATCCACCTGGGGTCTGTGCTGAGCGGCGGAGGCTGGGAGGTGGACGAGGGCCTTTCCAGGGTTCTGGACGAGGTCTTGGAGCTTATGAAGCGGGACACCAGCGTGGAGCTGGGGAGGCCCACGGGGTTTGAGTCGGTGAGGCACCTGGTCTACGAGGCCGTGGAGCTGCTCTTGGGCGTGGAGCTGATGGTTGGTTTAGCCGACGTTGATGCGGTGTAAAGTCGAATCCATCCTTTTTTATGTTAGGCTGGTTTCGTGGCCGAGCCTTCATCGTAAGGGGCCCCTTTCACGCTTTTTCGCAGGGTTACTCATATTCTGTTATCACGGCCTGCTTATTATAAGAGGAAAAAATATTATACTCTGCTTTGGGGGATTAAGGGTTATCTGAAGTCTAAGATTTGTACGACTCTGAAAATATGAAAAGTGGGACCCCCACTCATAAGGAGGGGTGAGGAGTGCGGGGAAGCCTTAAGGAGCTCCGCGAAGCGAGCGATGAGAAAACAGGTCCACTGTGAGCCGTTTGAGCTGTGTTGCTGGCTGACACCTCCTTCGTCGTAGACCTCATGACTGGAGACAGCGCCGCAGTGGGAAAGGCCGAGGAGATCGAGGCAAAGGCATCCCCCTAATAACCTCAGCGCCGCAACTACAGCCCCGCTCAAAATGTGTGTAGGTATAAATAACTACATTATGATAAATGACTGTTTACAGTCATTTCCCTTTAAAAACTAGCGGGTTCCACGATGAAAACTATACTTGACGTCGGATGCGGCTCAAAACCCTGGGGCAATATCAACCTTGATCTCTTTCAGGGGGCAAGTATCCATCACAGGTTCGAGTACAACCCCAAGGACATAGAAAGGTTCGTCAACAGTGATGGCTCACGGCTCCCATTCAGAGACAAGAGCATCGACGTCATCGTGTCCCGCCACTGCTTAGAGCACATCCCTGAGCCCCTCAAGGCAGTTAAGGACTGGGAGCGTGTAGCTAAAAAAGCAGTCGTGATAATGGTACCCAACAATCCGACCCTAGAGGAGTATAAGGAGCACCTCTACTCCTGGAGTGTTGTTAGCTTCAAGCATTTCCTTGAGCAGGTGTTCCCAATGGTCCACGTATCGGCAAACAGCCCCCTTGAGGACATAAATAAAAATAGGTTGTTCAGGCGTTTGCTGAGGATCAGACTGTATAAAAAACCTATGCAACGCTTCGTATCGAGGTGGCTGGGGCTGCAGATTACCGCCATCTGCTACTGCTCGGGCCATCGGGGGGAAGTGCCTGCAACTGTTCACATGGACTACTTTGAAGTGATTCAGGAAACCGCATCCACCCTGCAAGCCGACCCAGTTGAGCTGTCACTCTGATACTCCCTCTTTGATATTCTTAGGATGGTTTCCTGTGTTTGATCCCAGCATCCGCTGGTTTTAGGAGATAAAAGATAAAATAAGGAAATGGGGGGCTGCGGATTTAGCCCGCGATCCTTCTGCTTATCTGCATTAAGCCAATAATACAATTAGCCTGTTCGTCAATTACCTCAGTTTGCCCAGAAACTTCAGTGACACCAGGCCGGGGAGCACATCACGCTCGTTCTCCGCTAGCCCTAGCTCCTCCATGACCCCAGCGACGTAGCTCACCATCAACCCCGTGAATACCTCCGACATCCCGAAGGAGACCAGCCGCACCGACACCATCAGATCCCTCTGAGCCACCTCCGCCTCATCCAGGTTCCATGACACCAGTAGGTCCTTCTCCAGGAACCCCAGGACCTGGTCCCTGCCCAGCCTCGCCTTCAGGTACGCCCCGTACCACCTACCCTGATCGCGCCAGAGCCCGTGAAGCTCCTCCCCGTCGCTCCCGTGAAGCCTCTGGAGGACCTCGCCGAACACGGTCCGGGTCACCATCATGCTCCCGGCCCCCCTCTGAACGTCGCTAAGGTGGTACATGTCCACGGCATCCCTGAGGTCCGAGCCCAGCTCCCTCGCCCTCATGGCCTGGGTCAGCGCCTCCACGGCGAAATCCGAGACGCTCACGCCCAGCCGGGCCGTCAGCAACCGTATCTGGTTCGCGAACAGCTTGGGCACCACGATGAACTTGGTGTCGTCCAGCAGCTCCTCGACCATAGGATCACCTCGCCAGTTGGAGCTTCGCCATACCTTTCCGCAGCTCCCTGTCCTTCACCTTGTAGCCCAGAACCAGCAGAATCTCCTCCACCATCAGGCTGAACAGCTCCGTGTAGCCGGGGGTCAGCTTCTCACCTATGAAGCTGAGGCTGAGGCCCCTGCCGTTCTGCTCTAGGCTATACTCGGCGCTCCCCATGCAGAACAGCTCCATGGCCTCCCTGAAGGCCTCCAGTGGGTTGTCGTGCTTCGCCTGGAAGTACTTTCCGTACCAGCGGCCCATCTCCCGCCACATCTCGGCGGTCCTCTCCCGGTTCTCCTCGTAGGCCTCGTCCACGACCCTGTAGAGGAGTTGCTCTACGGTGAATGTGAGTCCTATCTCGCGTGCCCGCTCCAGCATCCACCTCTCGTCCACCACCTCCCGGAGGCTGAGGCCCATCCCCTCGACACGGAGCGCCTGCTCCAGAATGTCGTTCACGGTCTGGTAGACGGTCATGTCCTTCCTCTTGGCCAGCTCGGCAATGAGGTTGGCTATGTCCTCCTGGGCGGCCAGCATCTTGCGCCTGGAACTACTCATCTATGCCGGCCTCCCTCACACCCGTCACCCTCGGAGCGTTCACATTCAGATCGGTGGTTACCCATATAAGTATAAAGGATAGATAACTCCACGGTTTAGAACGGCCGTTCAATACCATTGAACAGGGTCACGGCAGGTCAAGGCCCGCCTGCTCCCTTGATGCGGCTAATCAGTACATCGGGCAGGGGTCCCTGAACCCTCTCGTCGTAGGGGATGGCCCTCCCTCGGTACTCACTGAACCACTGATCCACCACCTCGTCGGTCACCTCCACTCCCAACTCGAACCTCACATACTCTTCAATGGATTTGAACCGGAGGTACCCCTCACCAAGATTGTAGCCCCTCCAGAAGTTTAACCTATAGTAGAGCTCCCTGAAGGGCTTCACCCCCGTCAGGTTGAAGATGTACACGGGCCGCAGGTCAATGACCCGGCCCGCCCCGAAGGGCGTGTCCCTCTCCTTCATGGCTCTCAGCAGCCCGTTGTTGTGGAAGAAGAAGCCGTGGAAGCCGTTGTTGACCTCCTGTGTGTGCGTGTAGTCAACCACGAGCACGTTCTTGCGGCTCCTGACTATGATGTCAGGGTACACCATGTACCTCCGCAGGTTCCCGATGTCGTTCACGCCGCTGGTACTGAACACCTCGTCACCGTCCTGGATCAGAAGCCACTCCGCGCCCGACCTCTCAATGGCGAAGAGCCTGGACTCGGCCAGGCTAAGGTCAGGCTTGACGTGGCACTCCACGTCGAGGCCGAACTCGTCGGCGTACCCCTTGACCACCGGCACGGTGCCTCCGTTCTTGTCCACGACGATGTACCTGTCAACGAAACCCTTGGACGACTCCAACGCGAGCCCCACGTTCGTCTGCTCATCCCAGACGCACATGACGCAGGTGACCTCCCCGCCGGCGAGGGCTGGGTCGGGCCTCAGGCTCCGCAGGGTCCGCCACGGGGACTTGAGGGCGCTGCTCGCCTGGTAGAACAGTGCCGAGGCCCATGGAAACCTCTTGTTACCATACCTGATGACCGGCACTCGTCCACTCACCATCCGACCGTACGCCCGCGCCTACACAATACGTGCCCCGAGCCGGATTTAACGTTACGTGAGCGCCCTGTTGACCCGGCTCTCTTCCCCTATGCTAACAATTTAACGGATACATAATTATCTGTAATCGGAGCATAAACACCCATGGCGATCAAGTCGCTCAAGCTGACGACCCTGGCCGACAACATGGTGTACAGGGCCGGCCTCCACGGCCAGTGGGGCCTCAGCATCCTCCTCGAGCTGGAAGACGATAGAGGCCGCCCCCGGAGGGTCCTCCTGGACACCGGCAACGACAGGGACCCTCTACTCCACAACATACGGAAGCTGAAGGTGGACCTCACCGCACTGGACGCCGTGGTGCTGAGCCACGGCCACGAGGACCATACGGTGGCCACCGTAGAGGTCATGCAAGCCTCAGGCGGCTGCCCCGTCTACGCCCACCCCCACTGCTTCCTGCCCAGAGCCAACGTGGACAAGACAGGCAAGAGGAGAAGGGCCGGGGTCCCCGAGGGCCAGGGCCTCGCCGAGATCGAGGCCGCGGGCGGCGAGGTGAAGCTGTCCTCGGGGCCCGCGGAGGTGGTACCCGGCCTCTGGACCACCGGCCAGGTGCACAGAGCCTCCTTCGAGGACGTGCCGGCGCCGTCGGAGGGCGCCAGGAGGCTGGTGGCGGTGGACGGCGAGGAGATGGACGACGCCATCCTCTGCGACATGGCCCTCTGGGCCGACGTGGAGAGCCTCGGGGCCTGGGTCGTCACGGGCTGTGCCCACAGCGGCCCCGTGAACACCCTGAACCACGTCAGGGAGCTGGGCGGCTTCAGGAATATCCACGCCCTCGTGGGCGGCACCCACCTGGTCTCCCGCCCAGACGACTATATTGGGCGCACGGCCAACGCCCTTGAGGGCTTCAACCTGAGGCTCATCTCGCCTTGCCACTGCACCGGCTTCAGGGCCGCGGCGGCCCTCATGAGCCAGTTCGTGGACCGGTTCGTGCTGAACTACTGCGGCAGGACCATAACGGCAGGCGAGTGGCCACGGAGCCCCGTCCCCTAGCTACCAGGGGTTCTTCTTCAGCCCAAGGGCCCACGCCACCACGTTCACCAGGTAGTGGAGGGGCAGCGTAACCAGCAAGATCGACGCAACCTGGTCCAGGGGCGTCCACTGGGCCGGGTAGCTCAGGGCCACGGCCACAATGATGAAGTCCAGCTGGTCCCAGAGGATGAGGCTCCCGCCGGGCCGGATGCCCAGCCTCCTCTTGTAGAAGCTCCCCGCCAAGTCCCCCAGCATGGCCCCCAGGGCCTGGAGGCCCCCGCCCACGGGGTTCCCCTGGGCCACCCCCACCAGGACCCCCGCCAGGAACCCCAGGAAGGCCCCCTTGACGGTCTTGTGGTCACCCAGCAGGGGCTTCCCGTCCCTCCATGCGCGGCCCCCGTCCAGGGGTGCCCCGCCGCCCAGGACCACGGGGCTGGCGTTGGCCACGTAGGCGGGCAGGTATGTGTACACGGCCTGGAGGATCGTCCACATGATCAAGACCGGGCCTCCTCCGCGCCTGTCTCTCCCAGGGCCAGGTACACGGCGCCCTGCCTCCCCGGCGGCTTCTCCAGGGTCGCCTGCCTCAGCCCCGGCCTAGCGGTCGCCTCCAGCCTGAGCACCAGGGCGCCCCAGTACCGGAGCAGCCGGGGGGCCACGGGCTCCACCCTCTGTGTCTCGGGCACGCTCCTCACCTGGCCCGTGAGCACGAAGGTCACCCCACTGGACGCGGCCATCTCGGTTATGTACCCCAGCTGACGGTTAAGCTCTTTGTTGGCCTGGTATGTGCGCTCCTCGTCCCCGGTCTCGCCCCTGTAGAGGCCTGTGACGCTGTCCACCACCACCAGGTCCAGTGGTCCCAGGGCCGGCAGGCTCTCAAGAGTCTCCTCCTGCTCACTAAAGCTGTTGGGGACGTGGAGATGGAGCCTCCTGAGGAGGCCCAGACCCCTGGGCCGCGCCATCTGGGTCAGCCTCCCCACGTTGAGCTTGCCGTCCGAGTCCACCACGTAGGCCTCGGCGGCTCTGTGCTCCTCCAGGTGGCCGAGGGTAGCTGTGAGGCAGAGGGTCGTCTTCCCCGTGGCTGCCTCCCCGTAGACCACGTTCACGGCCCCAGGCTCAAACCCGCCGCCTATGAGGGCGTCCAGGGGCCCTACCCCCGTCCTGACCCGCGTCCTCCTCGCCGCCATGCTTACCCCGCCAGCTCCGCGGCCTTCAAGACCCGGCCTCCCTGCTTCTCGATCAGGGCCTCGGTTACGCTTCTCCTCACGTTGGCCGTGGCCCCTATCCCGGTGACGCACGCGGCTCCAGCGGCCTGGGCCTCCATGAGGGGAGTCAGCAGGTCCCGGGTCTCAGCCCCCGCCAGCTCGGCCGGGTCCACGCCCAGGCGCGCCATGGAGTTCACGAGGCCCGCACAGAGGGCATCCCCGGCCCCCGTCGCGTCAACGGCCTGGACGGAGAAGGCCGGCATCTTGAGCCGCCTCCCCCGGTGGAGGGCCACGAGGCCGTTCCCGCCGTCCGAGACTATGACCAGGGGCACGCCCACCCCGGTGAGGAGTCTGAGGGCCCCATCCGCGTCCGCGGAGGACAGCATCATGGCCTCCCTCAGGTTGAGGTGGAGCACGTCCGTGTGCCCGTACGCCTCCCCCATGTGACCCCAGCCCCCGGTGGGGGGTATCACGTCCACCAAGGTCGCGGAGCCGGCCTGCTTTGCGTGGGCGAGGACGCCACCCAGCTGCGCGTCTAGGTACTTAAGGCCGCCCACGGTGCCCTGGTACAGGAGCCAGGGCTTGAGCTCGTCCACCAGGCCCATGACGCGCCCAGGGTCCAGGAGGGTGTTGGCCGTCAGCTCGGCTATGAACCTGCGGTCCTCCCCCTCCACAGTGAGGGCCACGTTCTTCGCGGTGGGCACCCCGGCCGCCACCTGGGGGTGAACCGAGACCCCGGCCCGTGAGAGCTCCCTCACCACGTACTCGCCCATGGCGTCGTCGCCCACGCAGCCCACCGAGTGTACCCTGCGCTGCCCCAACTGGGCGAGGCAGACCGCGACATTGGCCGAGTGCCCTCCGGGGGAGAGGTGGATGCCCATGGGAGCGTAGGTCAGGCTGCCCGGGGGACCGATCCCGGGGAGGCCCGGCACCAGTATGTCGGCGAGGTAGCTCCCGCTGCAGAGGATGAGCATTTAACTTAATCTAGTCTACACAACGTTATGGTTCTTTCCAGTCGCCGCCCTACGGTAGAGACGGGTGCCACGGCCCCCTCCGAGCCAGCGGCCCCTAGGGCTGCAGTTTTCCGCCGCACCTGACACAGTACAGGGAGTCCCCGGGGTTCCTGTTGCCGCACTTAGGGCAGTAAACGGGGGCCAGGTCCCTGGTCGCCTGGCCCCTGACCTTCTCGATCTCTACGCCCACCTCGTCAGCGACGGCCTGGAGCCCGCTCCTGGCGGCTTGGAAGGCGTCGTTGATGAGCCTCGTTGCGTTGTTAAGGGCAGTTGCCATGTCCTTCTCCCATTCGGGCCTAGGCGTGACAGGTGTCCTCACGCTCTCGCGTTCGCCCTTCTCGGTCCTGAGGCCGCACCTGGGGCAGAAGTTGGCGTCCCTGGCCAGTTCGTCCCCGCATCCTCTGCAGTCCACCATTGTGGTGTCTGAGTCGCTAGCGATATAATTGTGTTGCGGTGGGTCACCACTGCCTCAGGGAGACCCTGGCGTCGTGGAGTATCGCCCACACGTAGCTTGGTCCCCTGATGCCCGAGGGCAGGCCGCTGGGCCCCGCGATGGGGGCGAGGAGGTACGCCCTCATCAGGTCCGCCTTGCTGATGGGGGGCTTGACGCGGCTCACGTTGACCCTGTCCAAGCCG
>MEZG01000012.1:9713-36068 GCA_001775965.1 Candidatus Bathyarchaeota archaeon RBG_13_60_20
ATTCTAAGGAAATCCAGCACTTTTTACCTTAAAAACCTTATTTATTTTTGAATAAAACGGTTTTTTACCTAATTGGAGGGAGTGCGCCCCTAGGCACCAACGGGGTACGCAAAAAATGCCCTGAGGACGGGCGCGGTGGGGGCCCGGCGAGCCACCGACTAGTCTACCCGTATAGGATGCCCACGTAGGGGTCCGGGGCGTGGCCGTGGGTGGGCAGGTCCCTGAACACCATGTCCCAGACGTCCTGCTCGGTTATCGTCTCCCGCTTGAGGACGACGTCCAGGAGCACCGTCATCATGGGGTGGTGGAGGAGCTCGTCCTCGTAGATCCAAGCGAGTATCTTCCTTATGCGGACATCCTTCACCTCCTCCATGAGCGCCTTGGCGGCGTCGATCATCTCCTGCTCCTTCTCGATGTGGAGCCTGAGGCTCTTCTCCAGTTCCTCGAACTTCAGGTCCATGATGCTGAGGCTTTTACCCTCCGCAATGTGTGCAGCGGTCATGTAGAGGCCGGCGTGCTTCCTGCTGTCCACCATGATGGACTCGATGAGCCGCCGGACGATCTCGTTCCCGTAGCCCCTGTACTCCTTCCCGAGCTCCACCGCGTACTTTTCCTCTAGGTCGGAGAGCATCCTGAGTCGTTCAGCCACTGACATATTAATCAGTATGGGCGTGGGAACCATGGGTAATAAACGTTTGATTGGCCCGCGGACTCCGGCTCATAGCCCCGCGACACCGCGGATGAGGACCCGTTTCGTCATCTCCCCGAAGGGAATGGCGCCCCGTAGGTAGGCGACGGCCGCCTCAGCGTCGAACCGCTTGCAGCTGTAGACGTCGATGGACACGGTGCTGGTCTCAGTGAAGGTGTGGACGCTTATGTGGCTCTTGTCGATGACGACGAACCCCGTCCAGCCCGGGTTCTCGGGGACCCCCTCCACTACGTGGGGGCCTGTGAGAATTCTCATGCCTATGAGGCCGGGCATCTCACTGATTATTCGCTCCACGGTGTCCCTGCCAACTGGCCCGGTGACGGTCCCGTCAACCATGAGGTGCAGACCGATCATACTGGACGGCAACGGGAAAGGACCATATAAACGTATACAGTCATCATGGATAGGGCACGTGTATGATTAGGGTGGTACAGGGGGACATCACGGAGCTAGATGTGGACGCTGTCGTCAACGCGGCCAACCCGAGCCTCATGGGCGGCGGAGGCGTCGACGGGGCCATCCACAGGGCGGGGGGCTCCGCGATCCTCGCCGAGTGTATGGAGATCAGGCGAACCATGTACCCGGGTGGGCTTCCCTTGGGGGAGGCCGTCGCGACCACTGGCGGGGCGCTGAGGGCGAGGCATGTGATCCACACGGTTGGGCCTATCTGGAGGGGCGGCGGGAGTAGCGAGGCCGAGACCCTCGGCAGGGCGTACAGGAGCTGTATGAGGCTGGCGGCCGGGATGGACTTGAGGTCGGTCGCGTTCCCCTGTATCAGCACAGGAGCCTACGGGTACCCGGTGAAGGAGGCTTCCAGGGTCGCCATCCACGCTATCAGGGAGTTCATCGGTGAGACGGGGTGGCACGGCGAGGTGCTTCTCGTCGCGTTCACCGCCCTTGACCACCTAGCCCTCACAGCGGCCCTTGAGGACGCTCTCTAGGGTTTATATGAGGAGGCTCCGCAGTTTAGTAGTCTCGGGGTTGATGCTTTGAGCAGTAGACTCGGCGGCGCCATACTGATTCTGGGGGCGGTCCAACTGATAGAGTCTCTGGCTGTGGCGCTGCCCATATCCTTCTTCCCCAACTACGTAATCGGGCTCGGCGCCACGGTGGCCAGTGTGGGGCTGTTCACCAGCAGCTTCATGGTGGCCTTCGCGCTGCTGTCCCCCCGGATGGGGGCAATCGTGGACGCTTACGGGCGTAAGCGGGTCATGATGTACGGGCTGGCAGCCGATGTTGTCCTCGGGACCCTAACAGGGCTGGTGCCCAGCTGGGAGTGGCTGCTCCTGATAAGGGTGCTGAACGGCGCCGTATCCAGCGGCGCCATGCTGGCCTCGGAAACGCTGCTCATGGACTTGGTGGAGCCGAGGCAGAGGGGCGAGGCGTCGGGATTCATAATGTCCATGAACATGGTGGGCTACAACCTGGGCCCCCTCTTCGGCGGCGGCATCCAGTGGCTCGCCGTGGTCGAGGGGCTCACGCTGCTCACCAGCTACAGGATCCCCTACTTCGTGGACTCGCTGCTGGCCCTGGTGGCCCTCGCGGTGGTCTACCTGAAGGTCGCTGAGCCCGAGAGGCGCACCCCCTTGAGGGCTGGCGGGGCCCAGATGGGGCCCAAGGTAGTGTGGACGAACCCCTTGAAGATAATCATGGTGAACAGCTTCATCAACGGCGTCGGCATGGGGTTCATCATACCCATCATGGTCCTCTTCTACTCGGACCGGTTCGGCATGGACGCGGTGGGCATCGGCGCCATTATAAGCGTCAGCGGTTTCATCGGGCTCTTCGCCAGCTACCTAGCTGGGAGGATGAGCGACAGGGTGGGCCGGAAGCCCCTCATAGCGCTGGGCAACTATACCTCCAGGCTGGCAGACGCCCTTCTACCCTTCACGACCAACATCACTCAGGCGGGCGTCGTGGTGAGCATAAGGAGCCTGGGGTTCAACACCAGCATGCCGGCCTTCAGGGCCCTCCGCGCGGACCTGGTGCCTCCCGAGTCCCGGGGCAGGATGTTCGGGCTCTTCGGCGCCGGATTCACGGCGGGAAGCGTCATCGGCCCCATAATAGGCACCTGGGTCTACGACACCTATAGGGCTGCCACCTTCGACGTCGTGGGGCTCCAGGTGCCGGGGTACGGGATACCCTTCTTCGTGAATGCTGCCCTGGGCCTGCTCACCACCACCATGATCATGCTGTTCATCAAGGAACCCAGCGAGGGCGAGAAGGCCCCCAGGTTCGCCGCCGCACCAGAGGGCTAGGGGACCCAGGCCCCCCGGGCCACAGCCGGGGTGAACCCCCTGAGGGAGCCAGGGTCGTACCCTATGGTCCTCCCCTCCTCGGCCGACTTGTACGCGGCCATCATCAGCCCTGTGACGAGGAGCCCGTCCCCCCAGTTCTCCTCAGGCATCCTGCCCTCCAGGAAGCAGCGGACCATGTGCCTATTCTCGTGCTGGTACCCGTAGGCCACGGCCTCGTCGGGCACCACCGGTATGAGGCCCTGCTCCGCGGCCTGCTTCTCCAAGAACTCCTCGGAGGCGGGGACCCGTACGTTGCGGCTGAAGAAGACGCTCAGCTCCTGGTTCAGGCTGTTCATGGAGAGGCTGTACTCCGGGCCCAGGGCCTCCAAGCTGAGGCGTAGGCCGGGGCCCACGTAGTTCCAGCTGGTCCTTGCCTCCGAGAGCACCCGCTGGCCATCGTCGTCCTCATAGAGGACGCTGACGGACGCGTAGTCCTCGGCGGGGGCCACTCTGTAGTCGACGCCGTACCTCTCCCTGAGCTGGGTTAGGTAGGGTTCCCTGGTCCACTTGAGGGACGCTATCTGGGCCTGGACGCTGACGGGTCTGAGGCCCTCCTTGGGCTTGCCGGGGTCCGCGAGGAGGAACCTGCACGCCTCCAGGCTGTGGCAGCTCATGTCCAGTAGGACGCCGCCTCCCGAGAGCCGGGGGTCCCAGAACCAGGCGTTGTGGGGGCCGCCGTGCTCCTCAGCGGCCCTGGCCAGGTAAGGGCGGCCTGCGGAGCGTGCGCCGTGCCTCCACACCGCGTCCCTGCCCTTAACGACACTGGGGGCAAAGACCTGGTTCTCCAGGTACCCGTGGAGGAGCCCGGTGCCGTCCAGGAGCCTCACAGCCTCCTCGGCCTCGTCCAGGGTCCGGGCCAGGGGCTTCTCGCAGGCGATGCCCATCAAGTCGGTGCGGCCTTGCCTAGCCTCCTCGGCGACCGCATGGACGGCCTCAACCCTCGCGTAGTTGGGGGTCATCACCCAGGCGGCCTCGACGGCCCTGTCCGCAAGCATCTCGTGGAGGTCTGTGTAGGCTCTGGGTCGGGGCATACCCAGGCCCTCCACGTGGGCCGCCAGCTCCGCGGCCCCTCTCTCACTGCGGCTGTACACCGCGGCTATGTCGGCGTCCCTGACGCCCGTCCAGCTGGACGCCATGAACCGGGCTATGAACCCGGCCCCGATGAACCCCACCCCGAGCCTCCTGGAAGACATGCCTTGAATATCGGGCCTTGGGCTGATAACTGTGGCGCCGCGCAACCTCTAAGTAACCCAGGGCAGCAGATTGTTCATGGCTAGGCTTAGGCCCGGCGACCCGGCCCCGGAGTTCACCCTGGACTCGGTGAACATGGGCAGGGTGTCGCTGGGCGACTACCGGGGCCGCAGGCTGCTCCTCGTCTTCGGGAGGTACTTCGGGTGCCCCGTCTGCCAGTATGACTTCGACCAGCTCATCAGGTTCAGGGGGGAGACGGGTATCGACGTCGTCTACATGGTCCAGTCGAGGCCGGACTCGGCCCGCCAGTACATCAGCGGCCTGGGAGTGGACTTCCCGGTAGTGCCTGTGCCCCGGGAGGACGGGCGGTACCTGGTCTACGACGCCTACGGCGTGGGCGCCATGGGGCCCGGGACCCTACTGCAGATGCTCAGGAGGGCGGGGGAGGCGAGGCGCGCAGGGAAGGTGCACGGCCCCTACGAGGGCCGGGAGACGCAGAGCCCCGCCGACTTCCTAATAGACGCTGATGGGGCCATCCTGCGTGCCCACGTGGGGCTCTTCGAGCCCGCTGAGCTCGCCGCGTTCCTCAGAGGCCTCGGCTGATTAGCTCCACCAGCTGGGCCACGTCGTGGGGCGGGTACCCCGAGTAATACTTGCTGAAGTAGGCGTACACGTCCAGGCCCCCGTCGAGGTAGCCCCTGATCCTCCCAGCCCATCTGCCCGTGTCCACGGAGCGGTCCACCTCCACGGCCCCGGCCTCGCCGCTCACCTTCCTGCGGTCGCCCTCGAACCTGACGTAGACGAAGCCAGCGGTAACCTCGTTGGCCTCGGGCAGCCAGGGGTGAGACTGCTGCACAAGAGCCACCCCGCTATCCCTGAGCAGGGCGTGAGTCTCGGGCGTGAACCAGTCCCTGTGCCTGAACTCCACGGCATAAAGGCCTCCCCGGGGGAGCGCATCCAGGAGAGCCTTGAAGCCCTCCGCCTTACCAGGCCTTAGGGTCGGGGGCAGCTGGACCAGCAGAGGCCCCCTCTTGGGGCCCAATGCCTTCACGTTGTGAAGGAACGCGTACAGCTTGCCCTCCTCGAACCTGAGGCCTGGGCTGTGGCTGACGGACCTGGGGAACTTGGCCGCGAACCTGAACCCATCGGGTGCCTGGGACGCCCATGACGCCGCGGTGGACTCAGAGGGTATCCTATAGAAGCTGTTGTTGATCTCCACGCTGTTGAAGCGGCGCGCGTACTCGGCCAGGTACTGGCCCGGCTTGAGGCCGCTGTAGATGCCCCAGAACCCGTAGCTCCAGCCCATGGAGCCCGCGTAGAGCGCCCCGGCCATACAACTTGATCTAGGATGCGCTAGGTTTAAATTGTATCTGAGGATTGAGGGAGCCGCTGCCCCGCTAGGGCTTCTTGAACAGGAGCCACTCTCCCCGGTCTCTGTCCGTCCGGACCAGCTCGTATCGGCCCTTGAGGCGCCCGCCTGCCAGGACCACCTCGACCTTGTCGTCCAGCCACCTGACGGGCACGTAGAAGCCGCGGTCCCATATCTCCACATTGCCGGCCCCGTACTGGCCCCTGGGAATGACCCCCTCGAAGCCGCCGTACTCCAGGGGGTGGTCCTCGGTCCGGACCGCCAGCCTCCTCTCGCCCGGCTCCAGGGGCACCCCCTTGGGCACGGCCCAGCTCGCCAGGACCCCGTCCTTCTCCAGCCTGAGGTCCCAGTGGGCGCGCCTGCTATGATGCTCCTGGACCACGAAGCTGTTGCCCGCCCCAGGCGTATGGCCTCCGGCCGGCTCAGGGGTAGCCGCGAAGTCCCTCTTGGCGTAGTACTCATCCAGGCGAAGGGGCCTGATTTGGGAGAGGCTGCACAGCTCGGGGGGCTTGTCGTCCCTGAAACCCATGAACCGGGGCCCCCTCAGCCGCAGGTCCCTGGTGGCCTCTTGGTATCCTACAACGGCGACCAGCCTGGGCCTGACCCACGTGGAGCCGGGGGGTATGTCGGGGTCGCTGAACCAGGGATCACCGACCTTAAGGCCGTCCAGGGTGGCCCTTACGTCCTTGAGGTCGGGGTCCGTGAACCCGGTGCCGACGCGTCCCACATAGACGGGCCGTCCCTCGTCGTAGAGGCCGAGGAGCAGGGCCCCGAAGGTGTCGGCGCGTGCTCCCTCCCCAGGCGTGTAACCGAACACGACACAGTCGCAGCTCTTCACCCGCTTGATCTTGAGCCAGTCGCTGCTCCTGGACCCGGGCTGGTAGGTGCTGCTGAGCCTCTTGGCCACCACGCCCTCCAGGCCACGCTTGACCGCGGCCTCGTAGTAGTCGACGCCGTGCTCCTCCACGGGCGCGCTCACCACCACGTACCTGCCCTGCCTGAGCGCCTTCCTCAGCTCCTGGAGCCGCGTCTTCAGGGTACTGTCTATGAGGCTGACCCCATCCTTCTCCAGGATATCGAAGACGACGAATGTGGCGGGGCTCCTGGCCCTGGCCTCCTCGACCTCAGCGGGGTTGGTGAGCTGGTTCCTCTGGGCCGCGGCCCTGAAATTGGGGCGGCCGTCCCTCAGCACTATGATCTCGCCGTCAAGTACCGCGTCTGATGCCAGCTGCCTGAGCTCCTCCAGCTCGGGGAAGCTGCCCAGGAGCTCCTTGTCGCCGCGGCTGCGGACGCTGAGGGTCTCACCCACGTAGGCTATGGCCCTTATGCCGTCCCACTTGACCTCGAAGACCCAGCCGGGGTCGTCGAAGGGTCTCTCCGCGGGTAGAGCCATCATGGGGCTGTAGGCGTTCATGACCGCTGCATCTGGGCCAGGGTCTCCTGGAGGGCCTGCATGAGGCCGCGGACCTCCTCGGCCTGGGGCTCCTCGACCTTGATGATCTCGCCTCTGATCTTCTTCTCCACGAGCTTCTGCACCTCGTCGGTGAACGTGTCCCTGTACTCCTTGATGTCGAACTCTCCGGTCAGGTTGTCCATGATCTTGAGGGCCATGTCCAGCTCCGCCTTCGACGGCTCCTTAGCTTCCTGGACCTCCTTGATGGCATGGGGGTCCACCACCTCGTCGCTGTACCTTAGGGTGGTGAGGACCAGGGCTTCGCGGTACGGGTATATGACGACGGGGTACTCCTTGGTGCGGAGGGTGAACCTTCCGACCCCCGCGACGCCTCTCTTCTGGAACGCCTTGAGCAGCAGCCCGTAGCTGTCCTCGGCCTTGTCAGGGGCCACTATGTAGCTGGTGTCGTAGAAGACGCGGTCCACCTGGCCCAGGGGAACGAACCTGTCTATGGCTATCTTCCTGGTGCTCTCGGGTCGGAGAGCCTTCAGCTCCTCGTCGGTGAAGACAACGTACTCGCCCTTCCGCACCTCCACGGCGCGGCCCACGTCGCCCCAGGGCACCACCTCGTTGTCGAGAGTGCACACGCGCTCGTACTTGAGGGGGCACGCGTCGCCCCTGCGGACGAACCTGAAGCTGAAGCTCTTGTCCTTGATCATCGTGTACAGCTTCACCGGGACGTTGACGAGGCCGATGCTGACCCTGCCGCTCCAGATGCTCCTAGCGGAGGGCTCAGCCTGAAGTTCGCTCAAAGTATTCACCGGTGATCCACAGGGAAACCTTAGTCTTAATGGTTTAGTTGAACCCCGCGCGCCCTAGAGCAGCCCAGAAACCATTTCTAGGGCCAGCACGGGTTTGGTGGCCATGTTTGAGCGTCGCCCCTAGGATTTATAGCTGTATGGGCGTTTCCATGGGTGTGCCCGAGCAGAGCCTCCACAACCAGCTCAAGGACCTCTACGCGGGTGAGGGCGACGGGGTGGAGGCGACCGTGAACGGCTACATAGTGGACGTCGTCAGGGGCGACGTCCTTGTCGAGGTGCAGACGGGTAACTTCGGCGCCATCAGGCAGAAGCTCCACGACCTGCTGAGGAGCCACAGGGTCCTGCTGGTCCACCCGGTGCCCCTGAACAAGTGGATCGTCAGGGTAGACCACCAAGGTAGGCAGGTGTCCAGGCGGCGGTCGCCTAAAAGGGGCAGGCTCGAGGAGGTCTTCTACGAGCTCGTCCACACCCCTGAGCTCATCGTCTGCCCGGGCCTGGAGCTGGAGGTGGTGATGGTGGACGCCGAGGAGCTATGGGCGGATGATGGGAGGGGGAGCTGGAGGCGCCGCAGGTGGAGCATAGCGGACCGGAGGCTCCTCTCCGTCGTGGAGAGCCGCGTATTCACAGATCCACGCGACTACTTGGGGCTGGTGCCCGAGGCTCTGCGCCCCGGCTTCACGGCGGGGGACCTGGCCCGGGAGAGCAAGCTGAGCAGCGGCTTAGCCCAGAAGATGGTCTACAGCCTCAGGAAGGCTGGGCTCCTGGAGCCGGCTGGGAGGCGCGGCCGCTCAAACCTCTACAGGGCGGCCTGATAGGTGGGTGTCCCGGGCCCTGACCCTGAGCCAAATGTACCCCAGCAGCACGAGGAAGGCGGCGCCCACCAACATCATCCCCGAGGTGTCATCAACCCGGGAAGCGTCCAGCTCCTGGATGGGCGTGGTGGCGATGAGCAGCAGGACCGGCCCTGAGACCAGGCCCAGGAGGTGGCTCCGCCTAGCCTTCCTCCAGTCGTAGCCTCTGAGGAACCTGATCACGCTCCAGACCAAGAGCGCTCCTGACGCCGAGACCACCAGGGGCATGTAGGCGGCTGTGGAGACGTTGGGCAGGGCGCCGAAGATGAGGACGCTGACCAGCGCTGTGGCCAGGCTCAGCGCCGCGTAGTACAGGGGCTTACGCATGGGCCTCGTACCCCGCCTCAGCCAGTCGCCGGGGAGCCTACGTGCGGCGCGCACGAAGAAGGCGGCTACGCCGACGAACAGCAGGTACTGTGGGGCGGGCGGGTAGTAGTGAAGCATCGCGCCGAAGAGCGCGAGGCCGCCGAACACGTCGAGCAGGAGCGCCGCCGCGACCACCTTGAATCCCCTGCCGCTAAGCCAAGGCACGGCCTTCTCGTCTGGGTACATGAGTTCCACCAGCAGAACTGGCGTGGTGACGCTGAAGAAGGCGTGGTAGATGGTGAGCTCCACGGCCCAGACCCAGTTCACCTCCAGGGTCCTGCCGAAGCCGTGGAGGGCGCCCAGGTCCACCCAGTCAGGGTTGAAGAAGCTGGCCACCATGAGCCCCTCCTCCACGACGGCGTAGGCGCATCCCAGAAGCACGAGGCTTCCCACGCCCTTCCTCCACCGGACCTTGAGCTCCCGGCACAGCAGAGCCCCGCAGCCGTAGAGCACGGTCATTACTGTGAACCCGAAGGGCTGGAAAAACTCAGCGGGGGGCGAGGAGCCCGACAGCAGCTCACCCATAACGGGAGCTAAGAGCAGCAGCGCAAGCCACGGAGGCAGCCTAAACCTCATAGGAGAAGGGCCGCGCCGTGCGTATTGAGGTTTACTAGGCCCTCACTATGGGGTTAGCCAGGGTTATCACGGTCCGGGTCCTGTAGACGCCCGGGATGCTGCGGATCATGTTCACGGTGTCCATGAGGGACGCGGGGTCCGCGGCCCGCACCATGAGCATCATGTCCTCGTCGCCGTCTGTGAACCAGCCCTCCACGACGCCCTCCACGGCCCTCAGGTCGCGGACGATGTCCTCGTCGCAGCACCTCTGGGGGTCCAGGTTGACCCCCACGAACCCGGTGAGGCCCAGGCCCAGCTTGCCGTAGTCGAGTACGGGCCTGTAGCCGAGGATGACTCCCTCGGCCTCCATCTTCTCGATCCTGTCCTTGATGCTTGGGCTGCTTAGGCCAACCTCCCTGCTTATATGGGCCAGGGAGACGCGGGCGTCCTCCTTCAGCATCCTCAGTATGGTCCTGTCTGTTTCGTCCAAGCCCATCGAGGGTATCTCTACCTAAGAATCTTATAATGTTTTCCATTTTATCCTAAGAATATAAATAATAGTGTTTATCTTTCCTAAGATTCCATACCGTGTCGGTGGATACCGTGTCCGAGAAGAAGGAAGCCCCCTGCTGCGCGGGGGACGAGGGAAAGACCTGCTGCGAGGCAGAGGAAGAGGCTGAGGCCTGCTGCTGCGGGGAGACTAAGAAGATCGTGGTCCCAGGCAGGTGCTGCTGAGGTCACCCATTTTTTCTGAGGCGAACATGCTTGGATGGATTAACCACTCTTCTAGTGTTTCTGTTGGGCATCCTTAGCATAGTGCTACTCACTACGAGGGCTAGGGCTCACCCCTTCCTCTCCATGTTCTTCACGGCGGTGGCCATGGGGGTAGCCTACGGTATACCTGGGGATCAGCTAAGCGAACTGGTGGTCCAGGGCTTCAGCAAGGTCCTGGGTTAAAAAGCGATAATCATCGTAAGTGCCGCCATTACGGGTAAGGTGATGGAGGAGACGGGCGCCACATACGTGGTGTCGAGGACGGTGCTCAGGTGGGTGGGCAGGGGCAGGAGCCCCGTGGCTACAGGATTAGCCGGTTACATACTGGCGCTGCCTGTAATGTGTTGTGACACCGCCTTCATAATGCTGTCACCGCTGGCCAAGGCCCTCTCGACTGGAAGCGGCTACGGCCTGCAGCTGTTCACCCTTGCCCTGGCCGCGGGGACCTTCACCAGCTTCAAGCTTGTGTTCCCCGCCGCGCCCCTGTTCCCCACCACCATGTTCGGGGCCGATGTGTCAAAGGTCATCCTGCTGGGCTTCGCAGCCTCGGTTCCCTTGTTCATCACGGGGCTGATGCTGAGCTCGGTCTAGAGCTTCGGGAGCCTGAAGGGCTCGTCCAGCAGCCTCATCCATGGGTCGCCACGCCTGTCGGGCACGTTGTAGACGTTGTGGCCGAAGGGGCGAAGGGACGCCAGCTCACCCCACTCCAGCGGGGTGCTCACCGTGGCCTCCCTCACGGCCCTGAGGCTGTAGGGGGCCACCATGGTGCCCCGCTCGCTGTTCTGTGGGTAGTCCACCAGCACTGTGCCGGGCTCCCCGGTCTGGCTCCTCTCGGAGACCACGAGATCGCTCCGCTGCGCCAGCCTCACCCCCACATCGTGGACGAACCCGCTGGTCTCCCTAAACCCGTACAGGGGCTCCACGGCCACAACGACGTGGACGCCCTTCTTGCCAGAGTTCTTCACGTAGGGCCTGAGGCCCAAGTCCTCCAAGGCCTCCCTTACCAGGAACGCTGCCTGCGCGGCCTCCGCGAGCCCGGCGGGGGGCTCAGGGTCCAGGTCGAAGAGAACCAGGTCGGGCGTGTCGGTCAGCGGCACCCGGGACAGGGGGATGTGGAGCTCCAGGGCGGCCAGGTTAGCCAGCCAGACCAGGGTGTCCAGATCCCCGCAGACCACGTAGTCGGTGTCCTTCCCCGCGCTCACGCTGAACTTTGTGAAGGTCCTCACCCACTTCGGGGTCCCCTTGGGGGCGTCCTTCTCGTAGAAGCCCTCTCCGCCGACGCCGTCCGGGTACCGGGTCCTGACCAGGGCCCGGTCCCTGAGGAAGAGCAACATCCTCTGGGCCACCCTGACGTAGTACTCCACGACCTGGGCCTTGGTGAGGCCCAGCTCCGGGTACAGTACCTTGTCCATGTTGGTGAGCCTGGCCCTTGTGAGGCGCTCCATGGGTTTAAGGGCTCTCGCGGGGTTGAAAAGGTTGCCCAGGGCCTCGCAGCCGCCTGGTAGTCACCGGGGAATATAGTATGAACGTTACAACTCTGGCTCCGGCTCGGCCGCTGCTTGCCTCTGGGCAGTTAAAGAATCGGTTGTCATAGATAAGTGGGACGTTATTACGTGTTTGACGCAATAAGGGCGGCTAAGGGGGCGCTCATACCAGGCCCATTTACGGCCAGTGCTCAACACCACACCTATATCAGATCGGCGAACAGTATAGAATTGCCCGAGTGGGAGCGGCTAGACGGCCTAAGAGGCGGATGACCGACCAGCCGCGGAGAAACGGAGACGGGCTTCAGAGGGGTTCAACGGGCTTTGGCTCGATGGAAACCTTCGTCTCCACGACGAGAACACTCGGGCACTTCTATTTTATCGAAAACCGACAGACGGCTGGCTGTGCATTGTTGATATTTTCCGGGGAAAAATGCGAGAAAACGCTAAAACGGGTCCCTTTAGCCGGGGGAATCCTATAAAATGACGTGAACCGGAGTGCATGTGGATCAAGTTGACTGACACCCCCTGGGAGGACCTCAAGTTCAGCGACTACAGGGCGCTGCTGGACGAGGCGAAGAGGCAGATCCAGAGCTTCGCCTAGATCGAGGGCATCCACAGGATCAGCAACTTCATACTCATCAAGAAGAGCTAGAGCGAGTTCTACAAGGTGAAGGAGGACCTGCCCCTGGAGATGAGCGTGGCCCTCATGGAGATCGCTGACGGACTCAGGGACGGGTTGATGAAGATAGAGATGACCCAGGCCAGGCTGGAGGCCCGCCTGGACATGCTTGCGGAGACCTCCACAAGGAGCAGTTCAAGTAGCCAGGCGTCGGGTTCATATCGGCGTTAAGCGAAGTTGAGGGCGGAGACGAACCGGGGAGACAGCCTTGGCCTCATGGCTCAGCGAGTTGAAGCACGACCCGTCGAGGGCCTTGATGGCGTCTGGGAACGAGGCCGTGGCTTACTTCGCGAGGCGCGACCTCCTGGGCGAGGACCCAGACCCCCTGAAGGCGGTGTGGGGCCTGCCGGAGGTCGAGAGGATTCTCAGGAAGCAGAGGGACGACGGCTCGTGGGGGCCGCAGGGCCTCTCTGACAGGTACCCCCCGAGGCACAAGACGCTGCTGGAGACCTTCAAGGCGCTCAGGACCCTGGTGAGGAGGTACCAGCTCACCCAAGGCCACGAGGCCGCTGCTAGGGCCGCGGAGTACCTGTTCGGCTGGCAGACCCAGGGCGGCGACTTCAGGGGCTTCATCGGAGACCAGTACGCCACCTACTACACGGGGGAGACCATGGCTGTGCTCGTACTCTGCGGCTACGGCGAGGACCCCCGCATCCACCGGGGCTTCAGGTGGCTGCTCTCCATGAGGCAGGACGACGGAGGCTGGACGATACCCCTCCTCACCCACAGGTTGGACCGCATAACCGGGCTCAGGGCAACCTCGGGGCCCTGGGAAACCCTCGAGCCGGACCGCTCCAAGCCCTTCAGCCATAACTGGACCGACATGGTGCTACGCGCCTTCGCGGTCCACCCCGGGTACAGCAGCCGGGAGGAGGCGCTCCACGCGGCTAGACTGCTCAAGACCCGGTTTTTTAAGCCTGACGCTTAAAGTTCGTACCAGGACCCCGGCCACTGGGTCAGGTTCCTGTTCTGGTGGCCCAACCTCGTCACCGGCCTGGACAGCCTGTCGAGGATGGGGTTCAGGGGGGACGACCCCGACGTCAGGGAGGCCCTGGGCTGGCTCGTGGGGCACCAGAGGCCCGATGGGCTGTGGAGCACCAGCTATAAGGCGGGAGACGCTGAGAAGGACACCCCTGCGACCCGCGAACGGGAGCTGTGGCTGACCCTCGACATCTGCAGGATAATGAAAAGGTTCGGTGAAAACGGGGGTTAGGCCTTGAACGCCTTCTTCCCGACCTTGTAGCCGGGGCTGGAGACGTTGGCCTTGGGCTCGATGGCCCGGTGCATGCAGGCGCGGACGCAGGCGTGGCAGTAGATGCACTTGAAGGGCTCCCACTCGAAGGTCTTCTCCTCCACGTGCACGGTTATGGCGGCCGAGGGACAAGTCCTCTCGCAGTCCTGGCACTGGTCGCACTTCACCATGTAGAAGTTGAGCTCCCCCCCTGGTGCCTTCGGGCAGCGGCGGCTTCTCGAAGGGGTACCTGACCGTCGCCGACTTCCCGAGGAGGTTCTCCCGTATGCTTCCTAGGAACCTGGGCATCTAGGCCGCCTCCTTCACCTGGGTGATGCGCTCCGTTCAGCTTATCCACGGGTCGATGCTGTGGCTATGGTGGGTATGTCGGCCACCTCGTGGCCTATGAGCATCCTGAGGAGAGGCGGTATGTTGGGTATCGTGGGGGTCCTGATCCTGCACCGCTCCAGGTGTATGGTGCCGTCGCCCTTCCCGTAGTAGAAGACCTCTCCCCTGGGCTGCTCGGTGCGGTACATGGCCTCGCCGTCGGGGAACCTGTCGTGCTTCACCAGTATGGACCCCTCGGGCATCCCCTTTATGGCCTGCCTGATGAGGCCGATGCTCTGCAGGCTGGGTGAACCTGCGAAGATGGACCTGGGGCACACCATAAGGCAGCTTGAGAGGGCCCGTGCCAGGGTCCTCTACAACCTGCCGAAGGGCAGGTAGCCCACCTTTATCTTCAAGGTTTCCCCACTCCACCCCATGAGCAGGTCTCCTCAGACATTCATTGCCTTGGCCGCCGTTCTCGTGGTCGCTGCGGCGGCCTACACCCTCATGAGCAGGCCATCCGAGCTGTTGGACACGACGCCGCCCGTGGCCGACGCGGGGCCCGACGTCTCCATGCTTGTGGGGGAGAGCTTCACCCTGGACGGGGGAGGGTCTGTGGACGACGGCGTCGTATCGAGCTTCGAGTGGAGCCTCGGGGACGGCTCGACGAAGACAGGCTCGACGGTGACGCACAGCTACGGGGAGGCCGGCGTCTACACGGTCACCCTCACAGTGACGGATGGTGCCGGCAATGTGGGGCAGGACACCCTGACGGTGACGGCCTCCGAGCCGGAACCGCGGTTCCCCGCCCCCACGGTGGATGGGAGCGTGTCCGCGGGCGAGTACCTGCACAGCGTCCAGGACCCCTCCACGGGCATGAGGCTGAGCTGGAGCAATAACGCCACCCACCTCTACGTCGCGCTGGAGTCAGGTGGCAGCGGCTGGGTCGCCGCCGGCTTCGACCCCGTCCAGTCCATGAGGGGCGCCAACTTCATCATCGGCTACGTCTCATCCGGGACGACCTTCATCAGCGACGAGTCCGGGGTGAGCAACTTCGCCCACAGCCCGGACACGTCTCTGGGAGGCACAAACGATGTGCTGGCCTACGCAGGCACCGAGCCCACGGGCACGGTCATCGAGTTCCTGATACCCATGGACAGCGGCGACGCCATGGACAAACCTCTCCTGCCTGGCGGCATCTACACGGTGCTGGTGTCATACAACGTCTCCTCGGACAACTTCACGACGATACACACAGCCCGCGGCTCCATCACAGTCCAGCTGGACTAGACGTAGAGCATGACGTAGATGAAGACGCCCAGCGCGGCCTCCACGGCCCAGACCATGGCCAGGGCTCTCATCCAACCCTTATACCTGAGGCAGGTGGGCCCGGGTTTCCTGAACCTCCACACGGCCACGAGGTACACGGCAGCCGCCTGGATGGCAACCCCCGCGGCGGCGTGCAGCGTGGCCAAGCCCGTGAGCTGGGTCAGCTGCTGGCCCCCAATGAGGCCCCTGGCCACAGGGACCATCACGATTAGGATGGACACAGTGTTCAGGGCGACGCAGGCCGCCATCACGTAGCCGTGCCGGGCAAGCTGTTTACGCTTCACGATGACGGCGCCGCCCCCAAGGGCGGCGAGGATCACTAGCTGGAGTGTGAGGTTCACGTCGCTCCACAGGGGCGCGTAGGTTCCTAGAAACCCGGACATGCAATGGGATTGTGGGCGGGGGTTAATAATCGTTCACAATCTGTTTAAGGGGCCGTCGCCCCGGATAAGGTGTGCTCGACGGGGTCGACCTGGTGATCTACGATCTGGACGGGGTCCTCATAGACGCGACCCAGGCGATAATAGACAGCTTCAGGCTCACCTTCCAGGAGGTGGGGGCGACCCTCAACCCGGAGGATGTGGCGACTCGCATCGGGTACAGCCTCGTGGACATCCTCGAGGAGCTGCTGCCCGAGCACCGCGGCCGGGCCTGGGAGCTGCGGGACAGGTACATCCACCACTTCCAGGGGCAGGCCCCCGGGCGCACCCGGCTGCTGCCCGGCGTGGCCGAGACCCTCGGCGCCCTGAGGGCATTGGGGTTCAGGCAGAGCCTGGCCACCAACAAGACCGCCAGCGAGGCTGACCGCATCCTGACCCAGCTGGGCGTCAGGGGCCACCTGGACCTCCTAGTGGGGTTCATGGACGTGCCCAGCCCCAAGCCAGCCCCCGACATGATCAACCTGACCCTGGAGAGGATGGGGGTCCCCGCGGAGAGGGCGGTCTTCGTGGACGACACCACGGTGGGCCTCACGGCCGGCATCATGGCCGGCGTCAGGACCATAGGAATAACGACAGGCACCCACACGCGGGAGAGGCTGTCCACGGTGGGCCCCAACGCGATAATCGACAGCATAGCCCAGCTGCCCAAGATGCTGAGCCGATGAATGGGGCGATTGATGCTTAAAAAAGGGGTTCGGGGAGCTACTTCTCCAGGCCGCTCATCCTGCGGACCTGCCGCCCCACCTTCTCTATCTCCAAGGCGTCGCACTCGGCGAACAGCTTCTCGAACCTCTTGGCCCCCGCCTTGCTCTCGGCGATCCACGCCTTGGCGAAGCTGCCGTCCCGGACGGCCTTCAAGGCACGCCTCATGTTGTCCTCCACGTGGTCGTCCACGATCATGGGGCCGACACTCATGCCGCCCCACTTGGCCGTATCGCTGACGGCCCTGTACATGCCACCCAGGCCGCTCTTGTATATGAGGTCCACGATGAGCTTCAGCTCGTTGCAGACCTCGAAGTAGGCCAGCTCGGGAGGGTACCCGGCCTCGGTGAGCACCTTGAAGCCGCGCCTGATGAGCTGGTCCACGCCTCCGCATAGGACGGCCTGCTCGCCGAAGAGGTCCGACTCGGTCTCATCCTTGTATGTGGTCTCGATGACGCCGGCTCGGCCGCTGCCCAGGGCCTTGGCCACGGCCAGGGCCTTCTCCAGGGCGTGGCCCGAGGCGTCCTGGTGGACGGCGACGAGGGCCGGGACCCCGAAGCCTGCCTCGTACTGGCGCCTCATCTCGGGGCCCGGGCTCTTGGGGGCCACCATTATGACGTCCACGTCCTTGGGGGGCTTGATCTCGCCGAAGTGGATGTTGAAGCCGTGTGCGAACTGGAGGGCCTTCCCAGGCTTCATGGCCAGGCTGACCTCCTCCTTGTAGACGCTGGGCTGGGCCATGTCGGGCATCAGCATGAGCACCACGTCGCCCCTCTGGGCGGCCTCCAGGTGGCTCACGGGTTTGAACCCGTCCTCCTGAGCCCTCTTCCAGCTCTTCCCGCCGGGCCTGAGCCCAACCAACACTTTTGTGCCGCTGTCCCTCAGGTTGAGGGCCTGGGCTCTACCTTGGCTGCCGTAGCCTAGGACGGCCACGGTCTTCCCCTTCAGTACCGACTCGTCTATGTCCTTGTCGTGGTATACCTTCACCATTGTGTTCACCTAAAGCGTTAGCCGCCCCTTCTCCAGGGCGGTGACTCCTGACCTCGACATCTCCACGATGCCGATGCTCTTGACGTTGCCCAGGAACCGGTCGAGCTCCTCGGGCTCGCCGCTCACCTCGGCCATGATGTGCTCCTCGTCTATGTCCAGGACGAGACCATGCTGCCCGTTGATGTAGCGCAGGGCGTCCTCCCTGGCCATGGGGTCCCTGGTGCCGAGCTTTACCAGCAGCATCTCGCGGCGCACCGTGCGTAGCGGGTCGAGGCGCTTGACCCTTATGACCTCCACCATCTTGTCCAGCTGGTCCAGGAGGTTGTTGAGGGTCTTGGGGTCCGCGTCCACAGTGATGGTCATCCTGCTGACCCGCGGGTCCTCCAGGGCGCCAACGGTGATGCTGTCGATGTTGAAGCCGCGGCGCCTGAACAGGTTGCTCACGTTGAAGAGGACGCCGGGCTGGTTCTCCACCAGGAAGCTGACGGTGTGCACCTAGGCCCCCTCCATCAGGGTGTCCTTGAGCCCCATGCCTGGGGGCACCATGGGCATCACATTCTCCTCAGGGTCGATGGGCACGTCGATGACGGTGGGCACGTCCGCCTTAAGGGCCCTCCTGACCGCGGCCCTGAACTCGTCGTAGGTGCCGACCCTGACGCCCTCGGCGCCGTAGGCGCCGGCCAGCTTCACGAAGTCGGGGTTCCCCTTCAGCTTCACGGCCGAGTACCTGCGGTCATAGAAGAGGCGCTGCCACTGGGCCACCATGCCCAGCACGTTGTTGTTGAGCACCACCACCACGACGGGGAGTTCCTCCTCCACGGCCGTGGCAAGCCCGTTCTCGGTCATCCCGAAGCTGCCGTCCCCGGCTATGTCCACCACGGGCACCTCCGGCTTGGCCGCCTTAGCCCCGATGGAGGCGGGGAACCCCCACCCCATGGTGCCCAGGCCGCCGCTGGTGAAGAAGGTGCGGGGCAGGTACGCGTCGTAGTGGAGGGCCGCCCACATTTGGTTCTGGCCCACCTCCGTGGTGACTATGGCGTCCCTGGGCAACTCCTGGCGGAGCGCCCTGATGACCTTGGGGGCCCTCAGGTAGGGGGGCCTCTCCTCGCCGTTCTCGCCCATGTCGCACCTGAACTCGTGGATGCGTTTGCTCCACTCGGGGCTTGTCTTCGCCGTCCTCAGGACCCGCACCCTGTCCAGGAGGCCCCTGAGGGCCAGCTTGGCGTCCCCCACGACCCTGGTCATTGTCTCCACGTTCTTGTCGATCTCGCTGCGGTCGATGTCCACGTGGATAACCTTGGTGTTGGGGGCGAACTCGCTGATCTTGCCCGTGGTCCTGTCGCTGAACCTGCTTCCGACGACTAGGAGCACGTCCGACTTGGGGACCATCATGTTGGCCTCCATGGTGCCGTGCATCCCGCAGAGCCCTAGGCTGAGGGGGTGGTCACCCGGTATGGCGCCCTTGCCCATGAGGCTGGTGGCCGTGGGGGCGAGGAGCAGCTCGGCGAGCTCCACCAGTTCGCCGCTGGCCCCTGCCGAGATGACCCCGCCGCCCGCCATTATGATGGGCCTCTCGGCCCCTGCCAGTATCCTGGCGGCCCAGTCCAGCTCCTCAGGCCTGGGCGCCGCGTTGACCGTGTAGCCCCTGAAGGTGACCTGGTCGGGGAACGTGATGTCGGCCGACTCGGTGGTGCAGTCCTTGGGTATGTCAACAAGCACGGCGCCCTTGCGGCCCGTGTTGGCCACGTGGAACGCCTTCTTCACGGCCTCGGGTATCTCCCCCGGCGACATGGCCTGGATGTTGTACTTGGTGACGCTGGCCGAGACGCCTATGATGTCGCACTCCTGGAACGCGTCGCTGCCTATGACGGCCCTGTTCACCTGGCCCGTGACGGCCACCACGGGGCTGCTGTCGATCTGGGCCGTCGCCAGGCCCGTGACCAGGTTGGTGGCCCCCGGCCCGCTGGTGGCCATGCAGACGCCCACCTTGTTGAGGACGCGGGCGTATCCGTCGGCCATGTGTGCGGCGCCCTGCTCGTGCCGCGCCAGTATGAACCTCATGTCGCTGTTCAGCAGCTCGTCGCATATGGGGATCAATGAGCCGCCGCTGATGCCGAAGATGTGCCTGGTGCCCTCCCGTTCGAGGGCCTTGACGAGGGCCCTGGCGCCGGTCATCTCAGTCATGCTTGGCTAGCTCCCATTCCCTGGTGATGCGGTACCCTGCCTGGACCCTGTTTGCTGGTTCTCGGACGCCGGAGAGGCTCCTGGCGTTGTTCAATCGCTTGGGTCTACGCGGTAATAAAACGATACCCCATTTACGCCCCCTCCGCTGGGGGGTTGACAAAGCAATACCCCATTTCGTGTACCTCTGTAGATGTATCATGATGGGTTGGAATATCGCATAAAAACCTTCCTACGTTATTGGGAGGGTGCATGTGGGTGGTGTGCGGTGTTTCACCCTCATGGACTTCAGTCGGAGCGTGTGAGGTGACCCCCACCCCTACTTTGGTTGCATATTGAATGGCGGTTTTTTCTGTCTCCTTTCAGTTTTCTGCGTGTTTTTCTGGTTTGTTCTGGTTCTGGTTGGGTACTGTTCAGCTACTGTTCAGCTCGTGTTCTGCTTGAGGGGGCTGGTTGTTCTCTGCGTGTCAGGGTCCGGTGTTGGTTTACCGGACGATGTCTTTGTGGTTGCGGGGTGGGCGATGTATGGAGGCTGATAGCTCCGTAGTTGGTTCAGTTTGGTTCCCCCGCCCCTATCGTTATATTTCCTGGGGCCGATATACTCTGAACGATCATGGTTGAAGAATTACCCATTCAGAAGTACGTCATCCAGGAGATGACCTCCCCCGAGGTCAGGGAGGCCATGAAGGAGACCGGCATAGTCATAGTCCACGTGGGCTCGATGGAGCAGCACGGGCCCCACCTGCCCATCAAGACAGACACCAGTATAGGCTTCGAGGTGTCCAGGAGGGCGGCGGCCAAGTTCCACGGGAGGACCGGGCGGCGCGTCCTGGTGGCGCCCAGCATACCCTTCGGCATGAGCCTCCACCACATGTCGTACCCGGGGACCGTGTCGCTACAGCCGGAGACCCTAGTCACGGTCATGACGGAGGTCTGCCTAGGCCTGGCCCGGCAGGGCTTCAGGAAGATACTCATCACAAGCAGCCACGGCGGCAACCAGATGTGGACGGACATGGCGGCCCGCAAGATATTCGACGGGACCGACGCCAAAGTGCTTCTTCTCAAATCCGTGTGGACCAAGAACAAGGACGACGACTGGACTAGGCACCTCAAGTCCGGTATGCAGGGGAGCGGCCACGCCGGCGAGACCGAGACAAGCATAATGATGGCCCTGGGGGCGCCGGTGCGCCTGGACGTGATGCCAAGGGAGCCCACCAAGTGGAGAACGCCCCTCCCAGACTTTTGGGCCCACGGCGAAGAGCCCAAGATAAGCGGCCTCAGCACCATGGGCACCTACAACGTGGAGGACGTGTGTGACGGGTACATGGGGGACCCCACTTATGCCTCAGTCGAGACCGGTGAGAAGATACTGGAGAACTGGAGCGACAACATACTTGAGCTCCTGCTCCAGTACGATACCCTCTAGGATGCCTCGGCCCTATCCACGTGGTAGGCCCTGTACTTTTCGTATATCCCCTCGGCGTCGTCCCTGAAGCCCACGGGCAGGAACCCGTCGGTTCTTAGCACCTCGTGGAGGTAATTGATCCTGGGCCTCCTCCGCCTCACTCAAGGCCGACTCTTCGGGCCTCACCTCGCGGAAAGTGGGCGCAATCATCTCACCACCAACGGTTACCCGTAATAGCGATTACCCTGGCCGCCGCTCGCGCTCCAAGCCACCTATAACGTTATTTCCGGGGCCCAGTCTCCTTACATGAGGAGCAAGATGAGCTTTTATACACACCTTGAATGCTCGGCCTGCGGCGAAAGGCACGACGCAAGCGTCGTCCAGACCGTCTGCACGAAGTGCGGTAAGCCACTGTTCGCGCGGTACGACCTGGAGGCAGCCAAGGAGGCCGTCACCCGCCGGGAGCTCGTGGGCAGGGAGTCCACCATGTGGAGGTACTGGGAGCTCCTGCCCGTGAAGAGCAGGAGGAACGTGGTCACCCTGGGTGAGGGCTGGACGCCCCTGACTCCCACGCCCCGCCTGGGGGTGGAGATCGGCGTCCCAGACCTCTGGGTCAAGGACGAGGGCATAATACCCACCGGGAGCTTCAAGGCCAGAGGCCTGGCCATGGCCATTAGCAAAGCCAAAGAGCTTGGGATAAGGCGCGTCGCCCTGCCGTCGGCGGGCAACGCGGCTGGCTCCATGGCCGCCTACGGGGCGAGGGCCGGGATGGAGGTCTACGTCTTCATGCCCATGGACGCCCCTAAGGTGAACATTGTGGAGTGCGAGGTCGTCGGCGCCAGGGTCGTGCTTGTGGATGGCCTCATCACAGACGCGGGAAAGCTGGTCAGGGAGGGCTCCGGCGTGATGGAATGGTTCAACGTTGCTACCCTGGGCGAGCCCTTCAGGCTTGAGGGCAAGAAGACCATGGGCCTTGAGGTGGCCGAGCAGATGGACTGGACGCTGCCCGACGTCATCGTGTACCCCACCGGCGGCGGCACAGGCATCATAGGCATGTGGAAGGTCTTCGACGAGATGGAGGAGCTTGGCTGGATCGGAAGCGAGCGGCCCAGGATGGTGAGCGTCCAGGCCGAAGGCTGCGCCCCCATAGTAAAGGCGTGGCGGGAGGGCAAGATGGAGTCGGAGTTCTTCCCGGACGCCCACACCATCGCGGCGGGCCTCAGGGTCCCCAAGGCCCTGGGCGACTTCCTGATCCTGCGGGCGGCCCGGGAGAGCGGGGGCACCTGCGTGGCCGTCAGCGACGAGGAGATCATGGACAGCGTCGGCCAGGTGTCCCGCGCAGAGGGGCTGTTCGCGTGCCCCGAGGGGGCGGCCACCCTGGCGGCCCTGAAGAGGATGCTGGCGGACGGCCAGGTGGACAAGAAGGAGAAGGTGGTCCTGTTCAACACGGGCTCGGGCCTAAAATATGTGGACCTGTTCAAGGTGCACGCCCCTGTGGCGGACCCCAGCAAGCCCTTTGACTACCAGAGCCTCCTCATCCACAAGAAACATTTTTCCCGCAGCGCACTCCCTTGACGCGATACTCGATGACCGAAGCAGCTGTTTTCGCCCCGGGGCACCTCACCGGCCTATTCCAGATATGCGACGGCCCCGAGGACCCCCTGCTGAAGGGGGCCAGGGGTTCGGGCATCAGCCTCACCCGAGGCGTCCACACCCGCGTCACGGTCGAGCCCAGTGGCGAGAACGTCCACACTGTCAGTATCAACGGCGAGGCGACGCGGGGCGCCGTGGTGTCCGAGAACGTGCTGTCCAGATACATGCAGATGCTCCAGGAGCCCCGCCGCATAACCGTGGAGCACAGGGTCGAGACACCCATCACGGCGGGCTTCGGAAGCAGCGGCGGAGGGGCCCTAAGCCTCAGCCTCGCGTTGAACAGGGCCCTGGGGACCGAGCTCACCAGGGTCCAGGCGGCCCAGATCGCCCACGTGGCCGAGATCGAGTGCAGGACAGGCCTCGGAAGCGTGTTCGCAGCCGACAGGGGTGGCTTCGGGGTCCTGTACAAGCCGGGGGCTCCCGGGATAGGTGAGGGCAAGATGTACGACAGGAGCGAGGAGCTTGGCGTCGTCTACGTCTACTACGGGCCCATCGAGACCAAGGAGGCGCTGGGCGACCCCGAGCTGAGGAGGAGGATCAACCAGATAGGCGGCGAGTACGTTGACGAGCTTTGCAGGGAGCTGACCCCGGGAAGGTTCATGAAGTTCAGCAGGCGGTTCACGGACCACGTGGGCATGGCCACCCCGAGTCTTAGGCGCCTGTTCGCCGCCATGGACGCGGAGGGCGTCACCTTCACCATGGCCATGTTCGGAGACGTTGCCTTCACCGTGCAGCCCAGAGGCGAGGCACAGCACGTGGCCGACCTGGTCCGCAGGAAGGTGAGCGGGGCGGAGTCGGTGGTCTGCGACGTTGACACGCGGGGCACCGTCTTCACGGACTAGCCCGCGCCTACAGCCTGATGGGCATCAGAATCTCCGTAATGTAATGCGTCATGAAGATGGGCCTGGGCACCTTCCTGCTCATCTCCAAGAAGTGCTCGAACCCGTTGGCCTGGAACAGCCACACGTAGTTCCACTTCTCGCTCATACTGCCGAATAGCCCCTCGTGCTCGACGCCTGTCTCGATGCACGTCTTCTGCATCTTCTTATCGTGCTCCTTGAGCTCCTTACGGGTCCCCGACCAGTCGAAGTAGAGCAGTATTTTCATCCATCGGTCCCCTTGACGTACCCAGACACCCATATATCCTTATCGCCTCTTGAAGTCTCACAAGACGCTAACCGTTGGGGGCCCCCAGGGTTCAGCGTAACCCATATTAGAGCACTGCGTCAACTTTGTAGCCTGTAAGTGGTTAAATTGCCTAGCACTAGCCCTTTTGATAAGCCGACTATCCAGAGCAGGCTCTCCGTGCGCGGCGTCAAGTGGCACAGGGACGCCGCCGACATTATCCCCCTCTGGCTGGCCGACCAGGACTACCCCCTCTGCCCGGAGCTGAAGGACGAGCTGAGGAAGGCTGTGGAGGAGGAGTTCACGGTCTACGCGTCGGACCTGGACGTCCGGAAGGCCATGGCGGCCAAGATCAAGCGGTACAACAAGATCGAGGTGCCGCCGGAGCAGGTCTTGCTCACCCAGGGCGTGATCCCCGGGATGTGGCTCTCCTCCGTTCACGCCTGCAGGCCAGGCGACGAGATGATCGTCACGGACCCCATGTACTTCCCGTTCTTCTCTGTGGCCGACAGGACTCAGATAAGGAAGGTGTACTGGAAGCTCAAGCTAGACGAAGGCTACAAGTTCGACATCGAGCGCCTCAAGGAGGTCGTCACCCCCAAGACCAGGCTGATAAACGTCTGCAACCCCCACAACCCCTGCGGCAGGGTCATGACCAAGGAGGAGCTGAAGGGCATCGCCGACGTGGCCGTGGACAACAAGATATACGTGTTCGTGGACGAGCTGTGGGAGGACATCCTCAATGACGGGCACAAGCACATCAGCCTCGCCTCCCTCAACCCCGAGATAGCCGACCTAACCATCACGAGCTGGGGCTTCAGCAAGACGTGGAGCGTCCCCGGGCTCCAGGCCGGGTACCTGGCTTGCACCAACAAGACCATGTTCGAGGGCATCCAGGGGATATCCTCGAACGTCCTCCGAGGCACCAACAACTTCAGCAAGGCCATCGCCCCCCTCATCTGCAGCGGCAAGATCGACTACTGGGTCAGGGACATGAACAAGTACATGGCGGAGGTCCGGGACCTTGTGGAGAAGAGGCTCACCGAGATGGGCGACTTCACGGTGCCCAACCTGGAGGGCACGTACCTCATGTTCCCCAAGTTCAACTACGGCCTCTCAAGCCAGGTGCTCAACAAGCTCCTCATCGACGAGGCCAAGGTGAGCCTGAACCTGGGCGACGAGTTCGGGCCTGAGGGCAACGGCCACATGCGGATACTGACGGCCACTAGCAAGGGCATCATGAACGAGGCCCTCAACAGGATCGAGAAGCTGGTCCCCAAGCTGGAGAAGATGAAGAAGAAGTAGCCTTCTTCCCCACTTTTACTTGGACACCGCATCCTGTTTAGGGGGTTCCTCTGGCTCGGGCTCCCCACCGTACTTGAACTGCATCTCGTACAGCTGCTTGTAGAGGCCGCCCAGCCGCATGAGCTCCCTGTGGGTGCCCTGCTCGGCTATCCTGCCACCGTCCAGGACCACTATCTTGTCCGAGTTCCTGACCGTGCTGAGCCTGTGGGCGATGATGATGCTGGTCCTGTTCCTGAGCACCTTCTCCAGGGCCTTCTGGATGATGAGCTCCGTGTATGCGTCGATGCTGCTAGTGGCCTCGTCCATTATGAGTATCCTGGGGTCTGCCAGCAGGGCCCGGGCCAGGCTTATTAGCTGCCTCTGGCCCACGCTGAGCCTACCGCCACGCTCCCGGACGTCCGTGTCGTACCCCTCCGGCAGCTTCGCTATGAACTCGTGGGCGCCCACGGCCCCTGAGACCTCCCTGATCTCGTCGTCCGTGGCTTCTAGGCGGCCGTACCTTATGTTCTCCCGGATGCTGGCGCTGAAGAGGAACGTGTCCTGGAGCACCACGGCCATCTGGCGCCGGAGGGACACCACCTTTACGTCCCTGAGGTCGAGGCCGTCCACCGTGATCCTGCCCTCGGTGGGGTCGTAGAACCTGTAGAGGAGGTTGGTCATGGTGGTCTTGCCGACGCCCGTTGGGCCGACCAGTGCGATGGTGGTGTTGGGCTCTATCTCAAGGTCTATGTCCTGGAGGACGGGCTGCCCCGGCTCGTAGCCGAAGGTCAGGTGGTCGTAGTGGACCCTGCCCTCGATCCTCTGCATCTCCACGGCACCCGGCTTGACGAATATGGCGGTTGGCGTATCCATGATGCCGAAGACCCTCTCCGCGGCGGCCAGCGCCGACTGCACCTGGTTCCAGAACATGCTCAGGTCCTGGACCGGCATGAAGAACCTGTTGACGTAGTTCATGAACCCGAAGAGGATGCCCACGCTGATCTCTCCCCTCATGGCGGCCGCCCCCCCGAACCAGAGGACCAGGAAGTTGCCCAACGCTGTGAACACGTTGACGGCGGGCCAGAACGCGGACATGACCTGGCCGGCCTGGACATTGGCCTCCATGTTGTTGCGGTTCACCTGCTGGAACTCCTCCCGGGTCTGGCCCTCCCTGCTGAAGCTCTGGATCTCCCTCA
>MEZG01000013.1:0-460 GCA_001775965.1 Candidatus Bathyarchaeota archaeon RBG_13_60_20
GGCTGTAGTCCCCCCTGTAGCGGTGCATACTTGATGGTACCACTCCCACACGCTAATAACGTTTAGGGGGGTCAGAGTATCTTTTCAAGGTTCTCGGCCTCGTTCCTGTGAATCACCAGTATCTGCTCCATGTAGTCGCTTATCTCCCTGAGATCGTCATCCACGTCCCTGTTGTTCTGCTGGATGTGGGTTAGGATCGTCACCAGCTGCAGTCTGTGTAGCTCATTCGTTAGCTCGTTGAGGTGCAACATCTGCTCAAGTATCAGTCTGTGTCGCTCTCCGGGCACTTCGTCTATGGCACTTGCAATCGCGGACTTCAGCGCGTCTATCTGGTTCTGGAGCCATGTCTCAGATGTGCCGAAATCTTGTGGCATAGGTCCCTATTGGGCGCGCGGGGCGGGTTAAAAACCTTCTCTGAGCCGCATGTGTAAAGAATATCTCCCTTGCACTGGCCGCCTAT
>MEZG01000013.1:671-1144 GCA_001775965.1 Candidatus Bathyarchaeota archaeon RBG_13_60_20
CCCACAGCCACGCCGACTGGGGGCTCCCCTGGTACCCCAACTGCGAGAGCGCCGTGATGCAGGGCTGCACCACGGTCGTCGCCGGCCAGTGCGGAGGCAGCCCCGCCCCCATAAGGGACTACGTCAGGCCGCCCAGCGTCATCCACGACGAGGTGTATGAGAGGCAGCCCTTCCTGTACCACGGCCCCAGTCTCATGAAGCTGGAGGTGGCGAACGAGATACTGGTAGAGAAGTACGGGTGGGGCATTGACTACAGCACAATGGCGGGGTTCTTCGACCACGTCACCAGGAAAGGCATTGGCATCAACTACGTGCCCCTCCTGGGCCACGGCACGGTCAGGTTCGCCGTGATGGGGGAGGACTACAAGCGTGAGGCCACGGAGGAGGAGGTGGAGGAAATGAAGGCGCTCATAGGCCAGGGCATGGATGAGGGCTGCGTGGGCCTCTCGGCGGGGCTCGACTACGACCCGGAC
>MEZG01000013.1:1249-7184 GCA_001775965.1 Candidatus Bathyarchaeota archaeon RBG_13_60_20
GGGGCTGGACGTCAACTTCGACGTGATCCCCTGGGAGTGCTGGGAGCCCTTCCCCTACCTCTGCAGCCTGCACTTCACCCAGTGGCTCAGGCTCCTGGGAGGGCGTGGCGAGCTGGCCCTGTGGCTGAGATCGGAGGAGTTCAGAAGGAAGGCGTGGGAGGAACTGGAGCAGGGGAAGCTCTTCCAGAGGCTCGTGGTCAACCCGTGCATAAACCCTCACTGGGCCGAGAACCTCAGGATCGTCGAGCACAAGGACGAGGCGGCAGCGGGGAAAAGCCTGGCCGAGGCAGCGGCTCAGCGTGGGAAGGACCCGTGGAACACGCTATGTGACCTTGTAGCCGAGGACCCGGACAGCAAGGCGGCCCACACGGACTACAGAGGCATGGAGGACCAGATGACGGAGTTCTTCAGGCACCCGCGCGGCGTCGTCGGCCTCGACGTGGGAGTGACGGACGACCGCGACGTGGAGCAAAGGACGCCCCCTTATGCGACGCCCCTCCCGGACACCTTCAGCGGCTACACGAAGTTCTTAATCAGGTATGTGAGGGACAGGTCGGTACTGACCCTGGAGGAGGCGGTGCAGAAGTGCTCCACCATCCCTGCTAGAACCTTCAGGCTGGCTGACAGGGGCGTCCTGAGGCCGGGCGCCTACGCCGACATCGTCCTAATGGACCTGGACAGTCTTGCCATAGCGGGCCACCCCGAGACATCGGTCACCTACCCCGTGGGCGTGACCCACGTCCTCGTGAATGGGAGGCTGGTCGTGGACGGGGGGAGGCTCACCGGAGCCAGGCCGGGCCTGGTCCTCAAACGCTAGAGGACGGCGAACAGCACCCAGAAGATGATGTCGCCGAAGATCACGGAGAGCAGGTACCCGGCGGCCATCACGACTATGTAGGGCAGAGTCGCCGAGACCCAGGCCCACTCGTACCCCCTGCCCTTCAGCTCCGTGAACGTCTTCTCGGCGGCACCATCATCCCAGAGGTCGGGACGTAGGCTCAGCCCATCAACGCCCTCAAGGGGGTACTGGAACGGGGGGCCGCGCACGCCTTCGAGCCTGACATACCTGGCTGTGAACAGGAGCGCGATCTTCCTCGGAGCTGAGAGGCTTTGAACCCGCTCGAAGAGGTCGACCCCCCTCAGCCTCACCACGGCGTTACCCAGCGCTGCGAGCAGAGGCGCGACGATCCCCGCCACAGCCGTGTTAGAGAGCATCGTGAACGGGAAGAATACGGGGCTCCACCCCCAGAAGACGCCCAGATAGGCGGGGGCCTTGGGGTGGATTAACGCGAGCACGATGAACGCGAGGATGTCAGCCTCGCCCATCAGCCTGAAGAACCAGAGCGCAAGACCCACCACGCCCATGAAGCCCACGGCGAGCGCAAGCTGGTACAGGCCGAGGGACCCTAGAAAAAGCTCGTACACGTCCAGCAGGAGCGCCGAGGCGCCAGCGATTACCCAGAGAAGGTCGTGGACCTCCCTCGTCCGTATGTCTCTCACCCCCGCGTACCCTAGCATGCCGAGAGCCAGGAGGATCCTGGCAACATCGAGGTACCCGAGGTAAGGGTTCATAGCGTGAAAACCGTCCACAGGTTTTTAACCTTCATGGACGATGGGCGCGAACGATTCATATCCGTTGGCCCCCCTGATAACAGGTGACTCGAATGAGGTACCATATGAGGAGAGCGGACAAGGAGATCAGTGACCCCGATGAGATAAGGAGGGCGCTCAAGGGAACCCAGTACATGACCCTGGCCATGGTGAAGGAAGGCGAGCCATACCTGGTGTCCCTGAGCCACGGGTACGACGAGGAGAGGAACAGCCTGTACTTCCACTCGGCCAGCGAGGGAAAGAAGCTGGACTACATGAGGGCTTCACCGTCGGTGTGGGGCCAAGTGGTGGTGGACCATGGCTATGCGGAGGACGAGTGCACCCACAGGTATGCCACAGTGATGTTCAAGGGCCGCGTCAGGTTCCTCGAGTCCCTAGAGGACAAGCGCCGCGCCTTCAGCACCATGATCAACCAGCTGGACCCCAACCCCGAGCCCCTGCTGAAGAGGCTGCTCAACTCCGAGGGACTTAAGACAACGGTCGTGGGGGAGATACAGATCGAGAAGGTCACGGGGAAGAAAAGCCCAGGCATCGTCATCTAATTATGAACAGAATCTGAACAACTCTTAATAGAAGAGAAGCCAAGCCAATATACCGTCGGAAGGACCGGTATGCCGTACTGTGAGAGGTGTGGAGCCGAAGCCGAGGAAGAAGCGGCTTACTGCCCCAAGTGCGGGGCCCCCCTGAGGGGGGCAGAGGGCGTTGTGGAGCTAGCCACATGGACTCAGAGGTTCATAGCGCTGATCATCGACGGCATCATACTGGCCATCATCCTCGGGTTCCTCAGCCTTCCCGGGTACAGGGTCATGAGCGGCATCACCTTCGGGGCTAATAACGTCCTCCAGTTCCTGTACTTCATGTTCATGGACCACTACTACGGCCAGAGCGTGGGGAAGAAGGTGATGAACCTTCGGATCACCAAGGAGGGGGGAGCCCCGCTGACCCTGCTGGATGCAGCCATCGAGAGCTTCGGGAAGGTGTTCCTGCTGCCCATCGACTTCGTGGTGGGCTACTTCATTTACAGGAACAAGAACCAGAGGCTCTTCAACTACCTCAGCGACACGGTGGTCATCAGGGAGATATAGGGCCCTAAGCCTTGAAGGCTGGCGGGTGCCTCCTATGCCAGTCAGTCCGCCTCTGGTACTCAACGGCCACAGATAGCACCCTGTTCTCGTCGTACGCCCGCCCCATGAACTGTATACCGGTGGGCAGCCCCTCCTCGCTGAATCCGTTGGGCACCGATATCGCTGGCAGACCCGCCCCGTTGCCCAGGGCCCCCATGACGTCCTTGGCGGTGCCAGGCGCCACCTTCCTAAACTCCTGGTCTATGGGGCTCGCGGCCGTCTTCCTCGCAGGAGCCACAATGGCGTCGTATCCGCTCATCACATTCTCGGCTATCTCCGCCATCCTCGCCCTCAGCCTCAGCGCCTTGAGGTAGTCTCTAGCTAGCAGAATCGTGCGAGCGTAGGGGCCGTACCTGTCCTCAGGGGCCGTGAGCCCCCTTGCCAGGTCCTCCTCGGTGAACTCGTCGAAGGCAGACGCGGCCTCGGCGTTGAGTATGGTGCGCGTAACAGCCTCGTAGGGGAACACAGGGAACTCCACCTCCTCCACTGTGGCGAACCTCTCCAGAACTCTAAGCGATTCCCTGAAGCTGCCTGCCACCGCCTCCTGGGTCTCGTCGAGGGCGTCCTTGGGCACGCCTAGCCTAAACTCGTCCACCTCTACTTTGTACTTGTATCGTTTCCGGGTCGTCGTGGTGTCCCTTGGATCGTAGCCCGAGACGGCCTCCAATACGATGCCGCAGTCGTCGGCCGTCAGGCAGAGGGGCCCCAGCTTGTCCAGGGTCCAGCTGAGAGCCATGGCGCCGTGCCTGCTCACTCGCCCGTAGGTGGGGCGCAGCCCCGATACACCGCAATTGTTGGCCGGGCTGAGTATGCTGCCCCACGTCTCGCTGCCCAGCGCGAAGGGGACGAGCCCAGCGGCCACGGATGAGCCTGACCCGCTGCTGCTGCCCCCACTCCAGTGCTTGAGGCTCCACGGTGTCGCGCAGGGCCCCGTGAAGCTGGCGTAAGGCTGCCTGTAGCCCATCCCGCCTGCCAACTCAATCATGGCCAGCTTTGCGCACAGGACGGCCCCCCCTCGCCTCAGCCTCATAACCGCTGTGGCGTCGTGGTTGAAGACCTGGTCCTTGAGGGGAGCCGCGCCCCAGGTAGTCGGCGCCCCCCTGGTGGCTATCAGGTCCTTGACCCCGTACGGTATCCCGTGGAGCGGACCTCCCTGTCCCTTTTCCCTGATCTCCCTCTGGGCTTCTTTTGCCTCCTTGAGGGCCCTGCCCTCCATGATGGTCACAACCGAGTTCAGCTTAGGCCCGTGCTCCCGCAGCCTCCCTATGAAAACCTCTGCGAGATCAACGGGGGATGTTTCTCCTGTTCGGATCGCCTCTGAGATTTCTCGGACCGAGGCGTAGACCGGGTTCATTTGCCTCGTCTCCGACGGGGAGTGAAGACGGTGAACGGCTCGTCCCAGTTGCCGAGCTTCACGGCGCGCAGCTCTGAGGATGCCTCGACGATGCGCTCAACGCCCTTCCTAACCTCCTCAAGCTCAGCCTCAGCGAGCACGGCGCCGTACAGCTGCTCGACTAGCCTGAACAGCGTCTCTGCCTCGACGCGAGTAGACTCCATGGTTTAATCCAAGTCTCCTCAGCAATTATATTTTCGACCCGGCTTCATGAATCCTCGGTCAATAATTCTCAAATCGACTACAGGTTTGTTTCCACCCGAGTTGGGCTTGGCTAAGGAGCGACGCAGAGTAAGGGTATTGCACATTGACGACGAGGAAGAGCAGCTCATGTTCCCGGTGCGAGTCGGGCGATGTCACCACGATCCCCGTCTGCCCCAGGTGTGGGGGCAGGCTGTTCATGAAGAATGTGGGCACCGAGGCGGACGCGGCCAAGCCCTTTAAGTGCCTGGACGGGTGCGGCGAGCAGTTCGAGGAGGTCGCCATTAACTACAGGTGTAACCTGTGCGGTAAGGGGTACACTCAGGCGGAGTCCAAGTACAAGCACACCTTCGAGTTCGCAATCAACCACCAGATAATGGATGAGCTTCAGAGGCAGGTGGACGCGGCGGACGAGCTCTCCCAGTGGGAGCTGCAGAATCAGCAGGTGGAGCAAAACACCAACAGATCCTGGAAGCCATCAAGAGCCAGCTTCAGGAGCAGGTCAAGCAGCAGCTGAAGAACAGGTAGCCTATGCTTTCTCCGCAGTGTAGACCTCGGTGGCGTTCACGGCGTCCACGAGCTTCTTCGTGTCCACTTTGGTGCCCTCCTTTAGGGTCGCCCAGGCCCTCCCCTTCTTGTGGTCGGCCCTGGCGCTGGTAACGCCTTCAACCTTCTCGAGGGCCTTCCTGATCCTCATCTCGCAGTGGGGGCAGTCCATCCCCTTAATCCTGAGCTCTACTTCGGGCATGTCGGTCACTGGATCATGCTGAGCCGCGGTAATTAAACCTGAATGCTCCACCTGTTTTTCATGTTTATTGAACGCGGACGTGGCTGGTAGGTACCTCTGTTCGATGCTGATGTCTGTTGGATGATGTTATACGCCTGTTTATAAGCAACTTAGGGTATTGGTATAGTGTTGATTCTTTGTTAGTCTCGCGTATGCGAGATTGATGGAGTTCAATGCTTAGATAGACGCCATGGTGAGGCGTCTTTCGTGGGCAGTAGGAGAGGTGCAAAGCATGATAGTGGCTAGACTAGTGAGTTCCCCGATTCAGGTTGACCCTTCGATGAGCATGATTATCTTTTTCGGTGGGTTGATACTGCTCATTGGGATACTGTACTACTTCGCTAAGCATATGAAGTAGACCGTGACCTCTTTTTTATCATTCGAGGCGTGACGAGGCGCACCTTTGGGGTGTGATAGGGCTTTTCAAATCGGAAAAGACGGCTCAGGTATACACGGATTATTTTTAGTTCCCGGTGCGTTTATCGTGTTGGGTTTGTAATTAGCGGGTGGGAATTTGTGTTTATTAGGGAGACTGTGGCTTGGACAAATGTGGTCTTGGTTTGGGTTGAATTTAAGCTGTTTTTAGCTGACTAGCTTTTTTTTTGATGAATTGTTCCATGTAACGCGTATATTGAGTTTCCCGCAGTATAACATGTTGTTTCTTAGAATAATAGCTTTTTATACGAGTTTGCTATGTAAACAGGTTTTCTCAGAATACCAGATAAATGTTCACCAACTATGATCTTTACCAACTTATCAGAAACGAGCAGATTTTCTATTTCCATTGACATCTTCTGCGTCCCAAAATACAAGTAAGCA
>MEZG01000014.1 GCA_001775965.1 Candidatus Bathyarchaeota archaeon RBG_13_60_20
GCCATATTCAAGGAACTGGTGAAGAAGAGCGACGTGGTGGTCCAGAACTTCAGCCCCGGCACCATGGAGGACCTGGGCCTGGGCTACGAGGTGCTCAAGGAGCTGAATCCGGGCGTCATCTACGCGGCCCTCAGCGGATTCGGCCAGTACGGGCCCTACAGGGAGTGGAGGAGCTACGCCATGATCGCGGAGGGCATGAGCGGCCACACCATGCTCACCGGCGAGAACCACGACCCTAAGGGGCCCCCCGTAGAGATGGCTCAGGCCTACGGTGACTTGGGCCCAGGCACAATGGCCGTCATGGCCATACTCATGGCGCTGAGGTACAGGGACAAGACCGGGAAAGGCCAGATGATCGATGTGGCCCAGCTGGACTGCATGGTGGCCTACAACACGGCCATCACCGGGTACCTGTTATCCGGGTTGAAGCCCCTGGAGCTCAGGGAAAAGTTCCCCAGGGGCAGGGGCGCTGGCGGGATATACAAGACCAGCGACGAGAAGTGGATCAGGATGACCGCCTTCGGGCCCAGGGCTCTGGACAGGCTGGTGCAGCACATGGGCGTAGAGCATGACAAGATCAACGACGACCTGCTAAAGGAGAAGACGGCCACCATGACCCGGGACGAGGCCGTGGCCTACTACACGGGCATGGGGCTCCCCTGCGCGCCCATACTCCACGTGGACGAGACCGTGGTGGACCCCCACGTCAACGCCCGGGATATGTTCATGGAGATGGACCACCCCAAGGCCGGCAGGATCAAGCTCATCAAGTTCCCAGTGAAGTTCTCGCTGACACCGGCCCAAATGAAGACGCCGGCCCCCGTCCTGGGGCAGAACAACAACGAGGTGCTGGGCAAGCTCCTGGGCTACAGCGAGGAGAAGATCAAGGAGCTGGTCTCCAAGGGCATCATAAGTTACCCGGGTTAGCCGGATAGCATCTCTTAAATTCTTATTCTTTGTTATGGTTCATGGCGCCCCGGTAGCTCAGCGGTCAGAGCGGCAGCCTCGTAAGTTGTAGGTCGCGGGTCCGAATCCCGCTCGGGGCTCCATAATCTTCACCTTGCCGGCCCCGGCTTTCCAGAGGGAGCGAGACGCCTTTTAATACTTCCAGCATACAATCAAATCATGCCAAAGTGTCCTCAATGCGGCGGCGAGGTCCGTGAAGACGCCTCCTTCTGCCCGTTCTGCGGGTACAACCTGAAGTCCGGCGAGACAACCGGAGCCGGAGCCCAAGGGAAGAGAAGCTACACGGAGCACCTGACCATCGGGTTCAACGTCGCGACTCAGAACCCCATGGTGTTCGTGCCTACCATACTGGCCGGCTTGATCTCCTCCGGCATGAACTGGGTGGGCCAAGGCACCCCGGGCTTCATGCCCCTATTGGTGGCCGTGGCCGCCTCGATAGTCTCCTTCCTGCTCTCCTTCGCGTCCCTCGACATGTCCAGGGACGCCTACAACAAGCAGCCGCTTGACCTCGGGGGGAGCGTGGGGTACGTCGCCGGCAGGTTCCTGGAGTTCTTTGTGGCCGCCGTGGTGGCGGGCATCATGGCCATAACCATCTTCCTGATCCCGGTGGTCATCCTCATGTTCACCATCATGGTCATCGATGAGACCGGCCTGACCAGCGCACTCTCCAAGGCCTTCAGCGTCCTGGGGGCAGAACTGAAGGACATCCTCCTCATCCTCCTAGTCAGCATCGCGGGGGCCATCGTCATCGGCTTCGTCCCTCTGGTGTCTGGGCTCCTCGTCTCGGCCCTCAACGTGGTGATCGGCCTAGCCCTCATCGACCTGTACTATAACTACAAGGGATCGGCGTAGGGATAACGTAGTACCGCAGGGGCAGGGGCCCCTATGGTAATCGGCTGCCTCGCATATTTTGTCGTAACCCGAATCGGGTTCTTTAAAATACTCGTCTAAGAGCCGCCCTGTCATAGTCTCCATCGTTAGACACTATTCTTTGGGCTTTAACCTGAACAGCTACAGCGAGATGCAGTGCGTCCTCATAGTCTAACCCGTACATGTCCATCAGTTCCAGCGCCTCAGTGTAGCAGGCTGCTGTTAGAGGCTCAACCTGCAACCCGCGTACCCCCATGAGGGCATTCAGAGCCTCCTCAACGAAGCCACTGTCCTTGAGAGTTCTCCCGGTCAGGCCCCCGATGATTACCAGTACCTCATAGATTGTCAATGCTGATGTTACGAACTGGCCTGGAGCCTCCTCCGCCTCACTCAACCATTTGAGGGCTCTGGGCCCAAAAGTGGGGTGGCCTCCCAGCCAGTAGACGAAGACGTTTACATCTAGGTATGTTTTCTCGTCCACTGCTTCATGATCTCCTCCTTGGCGTACTCGTCCAGGTCCTCGGGCCACTGGTCCACCTTGAAGGCTCCGTAGTATTTCTCCGATACTGGCTCAACTGCCTTTATGGTGATCCGCTTCTTCTCCGCTTCGAAGCGGAAGTAGCTCCCTGGGGGTATCTCGGCTATGTCTCTGATCTCCTTGGGTACGAGCACCCGGCCTTTTTCATCCATCCTGTAGATCTCAATCATTCCCACATAACCATAATATCCCACTAATATATATATTCCCACTTATCATTTAATTCCCACAGCAACCCGATACCCATTTTAAGGGCGGAGTTTAACTTCACCTTGGTGTAAACTTGGCCAAGTACATACTTCTATCAACGCTGACACCTGAGGGGCAGAGGACGCTGAAGGAGAAGCCCGAGCGCATAAGGGAGGTCAACAAGGAGATCGAGGCCTTCGGAGTCAAGGTGCTGGAGCAGTACGCGGTCCTGGGCCCCTACGACTTTGTCAACGTGGTGGAGGCGCCGGACAACGACGCGGTCTTCAGAATGAGCGTGGAGCTGGGCAGCAGGGGAACCATAAAGATACTTAGCATGCCGGCCGTGCCCATCGACAAGCTCATCAAGTCCCTCAAGTAGCCCCCATTTTTTCTTCTCGTTAAAAATCAATGGTGGAGCTCTCTCGGGAACGCCAACACGGTGAAGGCGTTACCTCTTGGAGAAGAACTGCCGCTGGTAGCTGTCCTCATTCAGGATGCCCAAGCGCTCCATGGTCTGCCTCAAGGTCTTGACGTTGGCATCGCTCAACTCTAGCAGGGGCCTCCTGGGCCTGCCCACATCCGCGCCCACCATGTTAAGGGCCGCCTTCAGGGGGACAGGGTTGGACTCGCTGTACAGCATCCTGATGAGGGGCAGCAGCCTGTACAGATGTTCCCTGGTGGCGAGCACGTCCCCATAGCTCTCCCACGGCTTGGATAGCTCGGCGAACTCCCTGGGGCAGAGGCAGCCCGTGACGTTGCTTGTGCCCTTGCCGCCCGACGCCATCACGACGGGTATGAGGGCGTAGAAGGCGCAGTCGCAGCAGAGGACGTTGAACTCGCCCCGGGTCAGCTCGATCATCCTCATGACGCCGTACGGATTGGGGCCCGCCTCCTTGACCGCCACTATATTGGGGTGCTGGGCCAGCCTGGCCACGGTCTCGGGCTCCACGTTGACGCCGCACCTCTCAGGGTTGTTGTAGATAACCAGGGGCAGGTCCACCGCGTCGGCCACGTCCTTGAAGTAGTTGTAGAGGCCGGCCTGGGTGGGCTTGATGTAGGGCGGCTGCACCACGAGGCCACAATCGGCGCCCGCATCCTCGGCGTACCTGGCGTTCTCTATGGTTTGGCGGGTGGATATGGCGGCGACGCCCACCATGATGGGCACTCTGCCGCTGGCCTCATCAATGGCTGCGTCGATGACCCTGTTCCTTTCCTCCGCCGTCAGCAGTATGGCCTCCCCAGTTGAGCCCATGAGCAGGACGCCGTCGCTCCTGTTCTCCACGTGGAACTGGACGAGCCGCCTAAGAGACTCCACGTTCACCTCGTCGCGGTCGGTGAATGGGGTGACTAGGGCCGGCCAGCTGCCCACGACGTTAAACCGCTTCATGCTTAATGGGTGCCTCGACGGCTGATAAACGGATCGAGCCTGCTTCAATACGTTCATATTGGGTGGCTGCGACTCTCAGAGGAATGAAGGTACTAGGCGTGGTGGGGGGGCCGAGGAAGACCGGGAACACGGCCAGGCTCGTGGAGGAGGTCCTGGCGGGGGCCCGGGACTCGGGCCACGAGACCCATGTGTTCTACCTGTCCGAGATGGAGCTGGGGCCCCTGGGCCACGACGGCGAGAGGTACGTGTACCCTGAGGACGGGTTCTCGTCCATGATGCCCCACCTGGAGACCATGGGGGCCATCGTCATAGGCACCCCCATCTACTACGACCACGTGAGCAGCCTCACCAAACTGTTCATGGACCGCCTCTACTACTACAGCAAGAGCCATGGGGACGAGTACAGGAGGCGGTTCCCGGACGGTGTCAGGTGCGTCAACGTGGTGACCTGCGGCTGGGACAACCCCAACGCCTATGAGGAGGTCCTGGAGTGGATGAACGGCCGCATGAGGAACTACTGGCGGATGAGGATACTCGACGGGCTGAAGGCCTGCGGCACAGGGAACCACCCTGTGGCCAAGGACGCGGAGCTGCTCCGGAGGGCCCGGGAGATTGGCGGGAGCCTCTAGGCCTAGGCGTCCAGGGCAACGTTGACCACGGCGCCGCTTCGCAGGGTGTTGCCCACGTAGCACCTGTTGGCGTCTTCCATGATGCCCTTCCTCTGCTCATCGGTGAGGTCGGCCTGGACGCTTATGGTGACATTGAAGGCGCCGCATCTGCGGGGGCTCTCGGCGTTGGCCTGTTCCACGGTGATCTCGAATCCGCTGTTCTTGACGCCGTGGCGCATCAGGTAGCCCGCGACGTGCATCCCGGTGCACAGGCCCAGGGAGGCTGCCATGAGCTTCCCGGGGCTCATGCCCTCGGGGGGCGTGTCCTCGTCTACGCGGCCGCTGACGACCCGCAGACCCTCGTACTCGGCTCTCAGCTTCATGCCCTCGACCTGTGTGACCTTGACTGACATTTCACCTTCAGGTCGCCCCAGTGGTAATAGGGTTTACGGGCGGATCGATAGGAGGCCGCCCGTAGGGGGTGCCGCGTACCTCTCGGTGCTGAGGAACCCTCCCTTGACATACCCGGCCTGGGCCCAGGTGAGGAATACAGGGTCCGCGCCATCCGCCGCCTTCAAGACGAGATGGTGGCGGGCCTCAAGGGGCTCCCCTGCCTCCTCTGAGTCGTCGGGCGCCTCGATCCTGACGTGGTACTGATGCCTGCCGTAGTCGCTCAAGTCGGTCCAGGCTACGCCGTGGTCACCCCACAGCCAGGGGACGAGGTCGCCCCACCTGAGTGTCACGATCCTCCAAAGGAGGGTGAAGATGCCCATGGGGGGCTCGGTGGGCGGCTCGTCGTAGCTGGACAGCTCCACGTTGGCACCCGGGGCGGAGCCCTCCACGGCGTACTCCAGGCTGCTCCACCTCCAACCTGAGACGCCTGCCGCCGAGCCGGGCGTCAGCCTCTGGGTCACGGTCAGGTCGATGAGTCCAGGGCCGGGCGCGTCCATTACCCTCAGTACCTCGGTCCTCGTCTCCAGCACGCCCAGGGGTAGCTCGCGGTCCACCTCGGTGAGGACCGCGACGAGCCTGTACGTCCCCGTTAGGTTCCCGGAGGGGGCCTCGACCTGCTCGTCCAGCCACCTGTACGCTGCGTCTAGGCTCTCAGAGGTGTAGAAGGCGTCCCGCACCAGCAGGACGCTGACGGGGGCTCCCGGCTGGTCGAGGTGCCGCCACACGCCTGCCGCCTTCACGTCGTCCAGGTTCCCCAGGGTTATCGGGGGCTCCGCCTCATCCAGCAGCCTCTCAGCGCCCCCGCCGACGAACACCACGGGGAGCCCTTCCAATAGGGCGGCGGCTACCCGGGTGAGGTCGTCGTCGGTGACCTGTGTGGCGTTGTAGATGTACGCGGTGATGCGGCCCATGGGGTCCACGAGGACGGTTTCCCCTATGCTGGGGGTGTGGCCCCATGCCTGCGGGTGAGCGGCTGCGAGCACAATGAGCACGAGTACGTACGCGGCGGGTTCCTTCAGCCTCATGCAGTATGGGTGGACGCGTGGCCGGAAAAAAATCATTTGAACCCCGCGGGGCGCGAGCTTCAGCTGCCCCTTCACCGCCTCTTCCTCTGGTACTCGGCGTAGGAGTACCAGACGAGGTACAGGCAGGAGAGGCCCAGGGGCAGGATCATGAGCCAGATGCCGATGTCCGGGAGGAGGGCCCCGAGCAGCGCCACGGCTCCGCACGCCTTGAAGAGGCGTCCACCCATCTGGTGGGTCTTGCCCCAGACCTCCTCGTCGCTGAGCGTCCAGGGGGTGCGTATCCCTACGAACCAGTTCAGCTCAGCCTTCCCGAGCACCATCCCGATGTAGTAGAGCAAGGGGCCGATGGCCAGGGCGAGCGCCGCGACAACGTTGAACGTGTAGCCCAGGTTCTGGGCTATGAAGACGCCGCTCAGGAACAGCACGTAGAGCTGCAGCATGCTCATGAGCCCCACGTATGTGCCCCCGAACCGGCCGATGTTTCCGGTAGGGTCGATCCTGGGGATGAGGAGGAACAGGCCTAGGAACATCAGTGAGGCCAGGGGCATCAACACGATCCCTATCCTCCCGGAGTAGCCGTCCGGGGACCCGGCCGCGTTCCAGTGGATGATGATCCTCTCGGGGAGCGAGCCGTAGGCCGCTGCGGCGAGCAGGATGTTGGCCAAGGCAAGCCCCAGGGGCGGCGCCAGGTTCCTGGCCGTGAAGAAGG
>MEZG01000015.1 GCA_001775965.1 Candidatus Bathyarchaeota archaeon RBG_13_60_20
GTGGAGGCACGTGAAGGCCATAGGCACCCTGGTGGAGGACGACGGCAACAAGATAGCGGTGGAGGGCTGGTACGACGGCATAGCGGTGCCCAGCGACGAGGACAAGAGGATCATCGAGGAGGGCTACAGGAAGAGCGTTCCTGCGCTGGACGTCTTCGACCCTGAGCTGTACAAGAGGTTCTACAAGTTCGACCACTACGTGGACGACATGACCGACCCCGAGGACATCTTCTACGCCCTCAACTTCGGCACCAGCCTCAACCTGGACGGCATCTGGGGCGGATACACGGGGCCCGGCACCAAGACCTTCCTGCCCCACAAGGTGACCAGCAAGCACAACATAAGGTTCGTACCCAACCAGAGGTCGGAGGACCTGCAGCGGAAGATCAGGAGCCACTTGGACAGGCACGGCTACACAGACGTGGAGATGAGGTTCCTGGGCGGCTACAGCTGGGGCGTAGGCAAGTACAGGTCACCCGCGGCCGAGGCCATGTACGATATGTACGAGGAGTTCGGGGTGCCCTACAGCATCAGCCCGCCCATAGGCGCATTCCAGCTCACCAGCCCCGCCTGGCCCGCATACGTGTTCCTCGACCCGCCTCTGCGGCTCCCCATAGTGGGCGGTAGCCTGGGCCACGGCGCCCTGGCCCACACGCCCCAGGAGTACTACGTGGTGGACGGGTACCAGGGTAAGCACGCCAGGGTCCACGGCGTGCGCGAGGTGGAGAAGAGCAACGTCAGCTTCCTCTACCACTTCGCGGGGCGGTGATCCCTACTCGTCCGCGGGCGGCTTCCTGTTGGTGAAGGCGTCCCCGATCCTTACACCCACCGTGTGGTAGCCGTCATCCCCCGACCCGAACAGCAGGGGCCTTATCTTCTGGGTGTCGGGGGCCCCGTCGGTCAGCACGTCCTCGTCAGCCTTTACGTCCAATATCTCGCCCACGAACATGGTGTGGAGCCCCAGGTTGACCGTCTCCTTTACCCTGCACTCCAGCACCAGCGGGAACTCCTCCACGTAGGGGGCGTCCACCACCGCGCTCTCCGCGGCTGTGAGCCCCGTGTCCGCCACCTTATTCGTGTCCCTGCCCGACGCTACGCCCATGTAGTCGGCCTCTCTCCAGTACTCCTCACCGGGGACGCTCACGGTGTACGCACCCCGCGCCGCTATGTTGCCGTGGCTGTAGGTAGCCTCCCGTAGGCTCACGTAGACGCAGGGCGGCCGGGAGCAGCAGATGCCTCCCCAGGCCGCCGTCATGAAGTTGGGTCTACCGTCCTTGTCGTAGGTGCCGACCACCCAGACGGGTGAGGGCACTGCGAGGGTCTTGGGTCCCAGGCTCGTCTTCAACTCGATCAGGGTACAGTGGAGCCGGGACGGTAAAACCCTTTATCCGGCGGGGGCTGAGAGGTTCACAATGTCCACCAGTCGAGTCACGGACAGCGTGACCATGATCGACTCCCCGTACCACGGCCGCGCAGGAGTGTTGGGCACGTACATGGTCCGGGGCGAGGAGTCAGCCCTCATAGACCCGGGACCCGCGACCCAGGCCGTCGGCGTCATGGAGGCGCTGGAAAGGCTGCGCGTATCCGGATTGAAGGCCGTCGCCCTGACCCACATCCACCTGGACCACGCCGCCGGCTCCTGGATGCTCCTGGACGCGTACCCCGACGCTTTCGTCCACTGCCACCCCCGAGGCGCCCAGCACATGGTGGATCCCTCCAAGATCGTGGCCGCCGCGGAGGAGGTCTTCGGGGACAAGGTGAGCCTCTACGGGGAGATCAGGGGCCTCCCCCAGAGTAGGATCAGGGAGTCCGTTGACGGCGAGCCCCTAGACCTGGGGGGCGTGGAACTCAGGGTCGTCTGGACGCCCGGCCACAGCACCCACAGCCAGAGCTACTACGAGCCGGACAGCCGGGTCCTCTTCGTGGGCGACGCCGTGGGTCACACCCCGGGCAACCTGGGCGTCTGGGTGCCGGCGAGCCCGCCCCCCTACAACCCGGCGCAGGCCATGGAGAGCCTGGACAGACTCCTGGAGCTACGGCCCGAGACCCTGTGCATCAGCCACTTCGGGGTCCACCCGGACGCCGGGGACCGGCTGCGCGGCTTCAGAGACCAGGTGGCCCTGTGGACGAGGCTCGCGTTCAGGGCCGTGGACGAGGGTCTGGACCTGAAAGGCCTCTACGGGCTGGTGGAGGCCAAGGACCCCTCCGTGGGGCTCCTAGTAGCCTCCGACGCGGAGCTGAGGAGCAGCGTCTACCAGAGCCTCGTGGGGTTCCAGTCCTACGCCAGGTGGGAGAGGCAGCGGAAGGCTTAGGGATCCACCCGACGATCCAATAATTCTTAATATATACGCCGGGTATGATCCGCGGGTTAGGTTTCAGCATCCTAACCTCGTCTCCCTAATCCCCTTTAATGCCGGGTGCCGCCTGCCTATCGGGGTGTCCTAGGTGCGGGTTCGACCGGGGCGCGCCGGTGCCATAGCGGTGCTGGGGCTGATACTGGGTGCAGCGTTCTTCATGGGGCTGGTCTTCTGGGTCATTCTCAAACCCGACTTTGGCATCGCCTACGATATCACGAACCCGGATAACCCCTTCACGTTCACGAAGCCCGGGGGCGGGCAGGCCGCTCCCCCCGATAAGGAGGAGCCGGTGCTGACGCTCAACCAGACCCTGGCGGCCCTCAGGGAGAGGGGCTGCGCCGTCGTTGAAGGGGAGCCCGATAACCTGGACCCCAACAGGCTCGTTTACCTGGGCCAAACTGAGTTCATGGACGCAGCCGAGGACCGGAAGCTGGTGTTTCTCAGCGTAGGCGAGGAGGGGTCCATCCTTTACGTGCCCGTGAAGGAGGGCCATGTGGCCTGGAGGGAGCCCGCGGAGCCTGGCTAGGGGAGTACGCCCTCACCCAGCCGTGGCCGGAAAGAGTTAAGGCGTCCTCGGCCACTGCTTTACCATGTCAGGGTACAAGATTCTGGGCTTCATCGGCGACGGGATCGGGGCCGAGATCGTCCCCGAGGCCGTGAAGGTGCTGAACGCCGCAGCCGACGCCTACGGCTTCGACGTGGAGCACCTGGGCCCCTACCCATGCGGGGCCCACTACTGGGTCAGCCACCAGATGATGCGCGGCTGGCCCGAGGAGGTGACCAGCGAGCTGTTCTACGAGGCCGACGGCATCTACAAGGGCCCCACGGGGCTCCCCGACCTGGTGGGCCGGCTGCCGGGCCCCTACCTGCCGGTGAACATGCGTCTGGACCTGGACCTCTATGCCAACGTCCGCCCCTGCAGGCTCAGGCCCGGCGTGGAGAGCGTCCTCAGGGGCAGGGAGCCCGGGGACATCGACTTCATCGTGCTGAGGGAGAACACGGAGCACATGTACGTGGGCATCGGCGGCTTCCTGAGGCGGGGCGGGGAGAGGGAGCTGGCCATAGACAACTACGTTCAGACCCGGAAGGGCTGCGAGAGAATCATCAGGCTCGGCTTCGAGATGGCGCGGAGCGGCGCCTACAAGGGGAGGCCGGGGGCCCCCGCGGACGGCAAGCGGCGCCTCACCTGCTCCTGCAAGTGGGGCCTCTGCAAGGGCGACGACCTCTTCAAGGACATCTACGACGGGATGACGGGCGAGTACCCGGACGTGGAGCCCGACAGCACCTGGATCGACTCCTGGAGCTACTACGCCCTGATGCGGCCCGGCTTCTACGACGTGGTGGTGATGCCCAACCAGTACGGGGACATCATGAGCGACATGAGCGGCGCCGTCCAGGGCAGCCTCGGCCTCGCCGGCAGCATCAACGCCGGTGAGCGGCACTGCTTCGCGGAGGCCACCCACGGCTCCGCGCCCGACATAGCTGGCAGGGGCGTCTCCAACCCGACCAGCATGATCCTCAGCGTCGGCATGATGCTCAACTGGCTCGGCGAGAAACGGAAAGACCAGAGGCTCATGGACGCGTGGAGGGGCATCGACAGGGCCGTGGACGCGGTGCTCGCGGCCCGGAAGGTGCGCACCCCCGACCTGGGAGGCTCCAGCTCCACTGAGCAGTTCGGCTCGGCTGTGGCCAAGGCCGTGAAGGCGGCCTAGAGGAGCCTGCCCTCACCGGCCGCCAGCCGCCCCTCCCTGTAGACGGCCGTCACCCTGTCCGAGTTCTGCAGGACGCCTATGTCTTTCAGGGGGTCGCCGTCCAAGATGAGAAGGTCCGCGTACCTACCGGGCTCGACGGTGCCGGCGTTCACGCGGCACAGCTCGGCACACGTCTTGGTCCCCGAGACCAGTGCCTCCATGGGGGTCATGCCGGCGTGCCTGACGTAGGTGTGGAGCTCCCAGGCGAGTCCAGGCTCGTCCCAGTAGGTGTTGTCGGTGCCAGCAGCTATCTTGACGCCTGCCTCCCTGCACGCCTTGAGGTTTCTTATCAGGCTGGGCTGCTGCCGCTTGAAGCTCTCCTTGGTGCCGGGCTCCGCGGCGTCGTAGGCGTCCATGAGGGGCTCCATGAAGAACATGCCTATGGTGGGCACCAGGAACTGGCCGTGCTCGGCCATGCGGGTTATGAGGTCGGGCTGCTCGATGAGGTGGGTGCCGTGCTCTATGCTGTCCACGCCCTCCTCCACAGCGAACCGTAGGCCGGGCCCGTTCTTGGCGTGGGCCGCCGCGGGCACGCCCTTCCAGTGGGCCTCCTCCACCGCGGCCGCGATCTCCTCCCTGGTCATGCAGGTGTGCTCGGGGCCGTCCCCGGGCTTGAACCTCTTGTGGCCGGGGCCGATGAGCTTGATGAAGTCCACCTCGTACTGGAGGCACTCCCTGGCCTGCCTCCGGACCTCCCAGGGCCCGTCCGCCCCCCTCCACCCCTGGTTGAGGACGAAGGGTGGCGCCAGGCTGTTGAGGTGGCCGCCGGTGGGCAGGACGCAGCCCCCCGCCACGACTCTCGGGGCGTTCACGTAGCCCCGCTCAACGGCTGTCCTAAGCGCCACCAGCCACTCGCCCCTGAGCTCCGGGGCGTTGGCTATCGTCGGGTGGGGTATCCTAACCGTGGTGACCCCGTGGGCGAGCATCCCCTGGATAACCTGGACGCCCTTCAGCAGCCCCAGGGCGGGGCTCTGCACCATGTTGTCGTAGTACTTCTTGAACCCGGGGTCGAGGAAGTCCCTCTCCCCCAGCGGGTGGTTGTGGCCCTCGATGAGCCCCGGCATCACCGTCCTACCTCCAGCGTCCACGGCCTCGGCCCCGGAGGGCACCCTCACGGCCCCCCTCGGACCAGCGGCCTTGACCAGCTTCCTCTCGATGAGCACGACGGAGTCCTCCACCGGCTCGGCGCCGGTGCCGTCGATGAGCGTTCCCCCGACAATCACCTTCAGCTTCAATGGTTCCACACAATAAGGCTCGGCGAACCACGTATTTAGAGGCTGGGGGCGCACGCGTGAGTTAAATCCAGGGTCCCGCAACTTGATGCGGAGGCACTTTGAGCGACGAGAGGCTGAGGCACCTGAGGGTGCTCTACGCCACCATATTCCTGAGCTCCACGGGGCTGGGCACCACCACGTTCCTGCTGCCCGTGTACGCGGCGAGCATAGGGGCCAGCTACGTTGACCTGGGGCTCATGGGCGCGGTGGGCAACGTGGTGTACATGGTCTTCACCCTGCTCACCGGCGTGCTGCTGGACAGGTACGAGAGGCTCAGGCTCTACACTGGATACGGGTTCATGGGCGCCCTCATACTGGCGTCGTTCACGCTGGCCGTGGACATCCCCCGCCTCCTCGTGGCCAGGGCCCTCATGGGGGTGGCCTCGGCGTCCTTCTGGGTCTCGGCCAGCACCCTCACCGCTGACATCTCGCCCCCGGAGAGGCTCACTCAGAGCATGGGCAGGTACAACCTGAGCTGGATCACGGGCTTCGTGGTCGGCCCCTACCTGGGCGGACTCGTGTCCAGCAGCCTGGGTTTCGGCGCCCTGTTCGCGTGCACCGCGTCCCTGCTGGTGGCCAGCGGACTCCTGAGCCAGCTGCTGCTCAGGCCCCGGCTGAGCCTCAGGAACAGATCCGGCCCCGAGGGCCTCAGCATGGCCCCCTTCAGGAGGCTCTCCGCGGCGTACCTGACGCTCCTGCCCTTCACCCTGGTGCTGGGCATCTACATGGCAATCGTCCCCGGCCACCTCAGCCTGGAGGGGCTAACCGCCTCCACGGTGGGCCTCCTCGTCACCATGACCAACACTGTGAGGGGCCTCACCTTCGTCAACGTGGAGCGCTTCGTCGCCTGGGGCACCCGCAGGAGCGTCTCCCTGGCCGCACTGCTCCTCTTCTCGGGCATGCTCCTGTTCAGCTACTCGAC
>MEZG01000016.1:0-9986 GCA_001775965.1 Candidatus Bathyarchaeota archaeon RBG_13_60_20
GACCGTCCCCGAAGCCTACAGGATAGCGAAGACGTTCAGCGAGAAGGTGCCCCTCACCTCAGACATGATAACAGCTCAGCTCGCCCTCCACTTCGGGGTCCTCCTCACGCTGGGGGAGGCGATTAGCGTGGCCTACAGCGTGCTGCTCTAGTAGTCGTCTGAGCGAGGGATTCGCGGTCAGAATCCCAGTTACGGCTGTCCCAGGGGCTACTCCAGGAATATCTCCTTGAACAGGGTCACCGAGACAGCCACCACCGCCAGCATGAAGGCGAGGAGAAGCCTCAGCTCCGGGACCACCGAGGCCAGCCCCGCGCCCGACAGCACCTTCGCCCCAGCCTGGATACCCGGGAGGAGCACCGGGACACTGACGGGGAAGAACAGGAAGGCCAGCAGCAGGTTCTTGCCCTCAGAGTACATGAGCACCGCGGACATGATGGACCCCATGAGGGCGAAGTCCACGGCCCCCAGCGCGAACACGACGAGCAGAGCGGGCAGGGCCGAGGCGTCCAGGTTCATGAAGAAGAGGGAGGAGGCCAGCAGGGAGGCCAACACGATGAACAGGGTCACGACCCCGTAAACCATCTTCCCCACCAGAACGGCGTAGGGCGGACAAGGGAGGCTCCTGAGCCCGTCGATGGTCCCCCGGTCCACCTCCCGGGCGAAGCTGGTGGTCAGCGCCAGTATGCTGGCGAAGTACACTATGACCCACAGGGTGGCCGAGATAACCACGGGGTCCAGGCCCAATACGGCCTTCCACGAGAAGCTGCTCACGACGACCGAGGACAGGGTGAAGGCGATTATGGAGAGGAGCTCGTGCGGCCTCCTCAGTTCCACGGTCAGGTCCTTGACGGCGAGCCTCACGGCCACGCTCAATGCGCTCTCCGTCCTCATGTGGGCCCCACGTCCCTCTCCACCATGCCCCCCCTGAGGTAAACGGTCCTGGTGCAGAAGCTCTGAACATGCTCAGGCGAGTGAGATGAGACTATGATGGTTTTATCGTCCAGCCGCTTGAGGTGCTGGGCCAGGGAGGAGGAGGTTTCTACGTCGAGTCCTGAGAAGAACTCGTCGAGGAGCAGCAGGTCAGGATCCCCCAGAAGAGCCCTCGATATGTCGCCCCTCTTCCTCAGCCCGTAGCTGAGGACGCCCGCCTTCACGTCCCTCCACCTGTCGAGCCCGGTCAAGGCGATGACGCGATCATAGTCCTCCTGCGTGGAGCCGTGAAAGGAGCCATAGAACCTCAGGTTCTCCAGGACGGTCAGCTCGTCGTAGAGGAAGCTCCTGTGGCCCACGACGCCGATCCTCCTCTTCACGTCCTCCCTCTGCCTCTGCGCGTCGTAGCCGAGGACCCTGACAGAGCCCGATGAGGGCACCATCTGAGCTGCCACGATCCTGAGCAGGGTGCTCTTGCCCGCGCCGTTGGGCCCCAGAAGGCTGGTCTTCTCACCTCTCCCGAAGCTGAGGGTCACCCCCCTCAGAGCCTTCATGTGCCCGAAGTCCTTGGTGACCCCGCTGAGCTCAACGGCAGCAGCCATCACACAATCACTCAGCTTTTTCTCAGGACCATTGTGTAGACCAGGTAGCCTGCGCCCAGGGCCGCCACAGCCATGGCCGCCAAGAACACATGGGAGACCCCGGGCTGGTCCTCGCCCTCGTACTTTGACGGGCACTTAACCATTATCTGGGAGGCCTCAATGGCCCCAGCCTCGGTGAGCGAGCCCACCACGACAACATCGCCTCCCTGCTCCAGGCTCTGAGGTGGGACCCCCCTGTAGGTTACCTCTATGCTGGCTGACCCGTCGGTCAGTGTGAACCCGATGCTTCCGTCGTCGCTCCTCTGAAGCGAGTCGGCCTCGATAATCCCCATCACCTGCAAGCTTCTGCCCCTGTACAGGCTGCCCTGGGAGGTGACCTCCGCGACCGAGATGTACGGGTTCATGTAATTGGAGAGGCTGTCGTAGGCGAGCCCGGCGCTTAGGGCGAGTAGGACGATTACGAAGATGTGCTTGCCACTTATCCGCAGCTCTACTCTCCCTCCTTGTTCAGCTTCTTCTCAAGGCCCATGTTAACCCTAACCACCCACGCTGTAAATCCGATGGTCGCCAACCAGTACAGTGCGAAGACGTACAGCACCTCCGTAGGCATCATGCGCCCTCCGCCAGCTGGCTTTCGAGGCTGTCCATCCTCAGCCTCCTCTCATAGGTCTTCTTGAGCAGGTACCCGAATATAAACAGGCCCGCCACGATGTTCATTACCAGGGCCTGCACCATGCTAGTCGTCAGGCCTAAGCCGCCGCCCTCACCTAGCCTCGGGTGCAGCGAGGGCCACAGTATGAACGAGGCGTAGCTCAGGGGAACCGTGAGGAAAGCCAGCACGTTGAACACAGCAGCGGATGAGGCCCGCCTCTCAGGGTTCTCTACAGACATACGCAGCAAGAAGTAGCCTACATACGCGAACCAGAGGATCAGCGTGGTAGTCTCGCGAGGGTCCCAGTTCCAGTAGACCCCCCATGTTGCGTTCGCCCACACTGCTCCTCCTATAAGGGTGACGAGCCCGTAGACCAAACCGATGATGGCCCCGGACTCTGATACGGCGTCGTACCTTTGGTCCTTGGTCCTGATGTAGATGAGGCCAGTGGCCACGGATACAAGGAGCGCAGCGTAGCATATTATTGCGGGGGGCAGGTGGAAGTAGAATATCCTAACGAGATCACCCATCTCCACATCGGCGGGGGACAGGAACAGCGCGTTGTAGGAGGCCAAAACACTCAATACCGCAGTGAATCCCAGGTATATGTCTTCGCGGAATTCCATTCTCTCCAATTAATCCCATTAGGGCAGTATTTAAACTAAATTTTGTAAAGGGTTTAGCTTAAAAGTGATCAATACGTCATGTCTCGGGATATGGAGATTGCCGAAATACTGCTGCTGGCCTCAGCCTTCATCGCGGCTCTGGACATCGTGAACCTCAGGGGGAAGCGGGAGACTAGGTTCCTCGACAACCGCCTGCCCATGGTCGCCGTCGCTTGCACAGCGGTAATCTTGAGCTATCTCTACTTGGCTTGGGCCTTCGCGACCAACAGCTTCAGGTTCGATGAGGTCTACCAATACAGCTCTTCGGGCCTCGGCTTGACAGAGAGGTTGTACGCGTCGTGGGCCAGCAGCGGCGGCTCATGGCTGTTCCTCAGTTTCATGTTCGCGTCGGGGTACCTCGTGATAAGGATGGCGCTGGGGGAGAGAAAGGAGCACAAAGGGACCTACGAGTTCCTTGACGTCCTCCTCATCTTCATACTGGTCGTTGTGCTAATCCAGAGCCCCTTCAGGACCTTAGGCTTCACCCCCATCGAGGGCAGGGGCCTGAACCCGCTACTGAAGACCCCGTGGATGCTGGTGCACCCCCCCATAGTGTTCCTCGGATACGTGCTGGCGCTGTTCAGCCTCTCCTTTGTATTCGGGTCCGCCGAGGCGTCACCTCGCCTCAGTAGGGGGCTCGCGGCCACCGCGTGGCTGTTTCTAACCCTTGGAATAGCCATCGGGGGCCTCTGGGCCTACGAGGTGCTGGGCTGGGGAGGTTACTGGGGATGGGACCCCGTAGAGACGTCTTCCCTGGTCCCCTGGATCACCCTCACAGCCTACTTCCACCTCACCACCCAGCTTACGGGCGAGAAGACGAGCTCGCGGGGCTTCATGCTCATGGTCACCTCGGCGCTCATAATCTTCGCCTCCGCCATCACGCGGGGCGGCCTCGCCGTGTCCGTCCACGCCTTCGGCAGATCACCAGTCGGGTACGTCCTCCTAACCCTGATGGGCATAGTCGCGGTCTACTTCGTGTTCGCCAAGAGGAAGAAGGGCCACGCCCTGTTCCGATTCGACGTGAACACTGACAACGTGTACAACGCGTCCATGTCCCTAAGCTTCCTTTCGCTGATCATGATAAGCCTCGTCTGCGTTTGGGGCATCGTGTTTCCAATCATCAACAGCGCCACCACCGGGAGCGACGTGAGCATGGACCCCGAGTTCTTCAACAGGTGGACGTACCCCTTCGCGCTACTATTCCTAGCCTCGATGGTGGGCTGCCACCTCCACGAGAGGCTCACGCTGAGATCCTATACGGCCATAATGGGTGGCTTGGTGGGCCTAGGGCTGGTCTTCGCTTTCTCCGGGTTCCCCATGGGCAACATGCTTACCGACCTGGGCATACCAATGACGCTGATGGCAATAGCTGCGGTCACTTACAGCCTGGCGCTGAACCTTGCCAGGGGGCGGTCCCCGCTCTTGCTCAGCAGGGGTCTCATCCACCTCGGCGTAGCGTTTATCATGGCGGGGATACTCGTGGGCTCATCCTCGGTCACAGACTACGGCGAGCTCATAGGCTCGCCGGGCTCAAGCATGACCGTCGGCGACCTGACTCTGGAGTTCGGCGAGTTCACGGTTATCGAGCCCTCCACCACGGTGCTTACCTCGACTGCCCCCCAGAGAACAGGCCCCGAGTGGGCCGGGCTCATGATTCCCGTCACCGTCCGCCGGGGCGGGGACCAGTCAACGGGCGACGTCTACATATCGCTATACACAATTCACGGCGTGGTATCCCGGCCTACAGTTGTGAGGAGTCTAGGCTACGACTTCTACTTGGTGCTCCATCAGTCTCAGACCGTTTACATGGCCCTGGGCCACACCCTCACGGGCACGCCGACGGCGCCCCCCGAGTTCGTGATGAGTGTCATGGAGTTTCCATTGATGAACCTGATCTGGGCTGGGACGCTCCTCATGTGCATAGGCATCATCGTCCCCATCTATGCGACGAGGCGGGCTCCCCCTGCGGGGCGCCCGACGGCCGCGCAGAGCCCCGGCTTCTAGCGCGGGGGACGCTCCCCTTGGGCTGAGGCGTCTCGGCTGATGAGGATTCATATGCAGGTTGCCACCTATTCAAGGGGCGAGGCGGAAAGCGGTCGTGACGGTCTGGCCTGAAGTCGAGGACGCGCTGGAGGCGATCATCAGCGAGTACGAGAAGGTCAACCACGTCATATCACTCTACCAGGACGACAAGGTGCGCCGCCTAGGCCTGAGGCTGGTCAGTGGCAGCCGCGGTGTCGGCCTCGAGCTGGGCTCAGGCCCAGGCAACTTCAGCAGGCTGGTGGCTGCAACCCACAAGGGCCCCCTCGTCTGCCTCGACTACTCGGACAGGATGCTCCGGACGGGCAGGGCCAGGAACAGCACCCTGGGCTTCAGCTACGTTAGAGCAGTTTTCGAAGCCCTGCCCTTCAGGGGCGGTGTGTTCAGCCTCGTGACGGCCTCGTACGCCCTCAGGGACACCCTGGACAAGCCCAGGGCCATCGGCGAGGCGTGCACCGTCGCGGCCCCCGGGGGCAGGCTCCTACTCATAGATATAGGAAAGCCCGATAACCCGGTGTTCCAGGGGTTCATGGGCCTCTACATGCGGTTCATAGTGCCCGTCATGGGCGGATTGGTGGCGGGGTACGGCTACCGTAACCCCTGGAGCATGCTGTATTCAACATATGAGCTTCTGCCCAGCAACGATGCCCTGAGGGGCCTTATATCGAGGCTCTGGGGGAAGGTGGAGATGCGCGAGTTCATACTCGGAGCCATAATCGTTGCCCTGGGTGCCAAACCGGGATTGTGCATGAGCCCCGGTCAGGTTTCCGATCCGTGAAAACCGTTATAGCTGTATAGTAACAAGCCCCTCGATGATAACTCACAGAACCTACCACAAAGGTTGAAGAAGAAATTGATGTGCCCCGGAGAGCTAGCTGAAGCCGTGGCACGCCGAGCACGTCACCGGGACGTAGTGGTCGACCTTATCGACGTGACACGACACACAATTCTCCCTTAGCGTCTCCTCGCTGTGCGGGATGTGGCATGACGTACAGTCCGTGTGGCTGTCAACAGTGTGAAGCCCAGACACCTCGGTGTGGCAGGAGGCGCAGTCAGGGAACGGGTCCTCCTCGTGGGGGTTGTGGCAGTTCTTGCATGCGGTGTCCGTGTGGGCGTCAGCTGGGAACGAGGCCCCCATAGAGTCCTGCTCCTCGTGGCACTGGAGGCACGTCTGGTCAATGGGGATGAGCTCATGATCAGTGGCCGTGAAGTCGTGGCACGAAACACAGTGCGTGCCCATTAAGACCTCCACCTGAGTTGTCTCAACGTCGTGGCACTGGATGCACGTGTCCTCAGGCGGCTCGAAAACGTGAAGCCTCTGACCGTGGCAGTCGATGCAGTCGGCCAGGTCTACGCCATCGAAGATGTGGACCTCATGGCCAGCCGTGCCGGCAACCTGGAGCCACTGGGAATCGTTGCTAGCGTGGCAGGTCTCGCACAGCGAGTTGTCTATGTTCGTCTCCTTGGTCACCTCGTCAGGGTTCTTGGTCAGCACCTCGACGACGTGGCCAAGGCTCTCCACCATGTCGGTCTCGTGGCAGCTGTGGCAAGTTAGGTCGTGCATGGCGCTCACCTCCCAAGTCTCGTAGGCGGGGTTCATCAGGTGGCAGGTGGTACAGAACCGCGGGTTGTTCTGCGTGTAGTCATAAGCGTAGACGGAGGGGATGAGTACGACGAAGAGGGCTATCACTAGTAGGACTTGGTTCCTGCGTGTCAACTCGGGGAGCTTCATCTGAATCCTTAAGCCTCCTTCCAGTCCATTAATAATCTTTATGATCATATTGTAAAAACAATATGAAAATTGTTAACATAGTGTAAAATATCAGGCCGGAATTAGATCGAATTAAAGCTAAAGAAGTCAGCCACCCTAATTTTTGTAATATAGCCAAGCAGCTAGGGCATAGATTGAACCCAAAAAAATAAGGAAAAAAAGGGTTATCCTCTTACGCTTATGATTGTGTCAAAAAGAAAGATAGTGGTAGTAAACACTTAGTTAAAGAACGCCATGATATCGTCGATTACCATATCGAGAGTTGCGAGGACATCGTCCCCTCCCTCTATAAGGTAACCACCCTGCTTAGTATGCTGGTAGAAGGACACGAGTTCACTGGCTTCGTCTTCGTTTATCAGTGTCGCTCTGTGACACCCACCACAGGCCCTTGAGGCTGGTCCGGTGACGTACACCGGCACCTCGCCGATGTTCCTGTCCCTGCCTTCAAGTGGTGAGTCGGACGCCGACAACACGCCTGGTAGCGACTTGGACTGATCCGGTACATTGTACGCGCCTTCATAGTGGCAGGACTCGCAGTTGGTGATCCCATGTGTGGGGTACGGGAACTCGATGTGATGCTCGTAGTGCATGGCTTCCACTGGGTCGGCGAAGTTGATGTCGCCTATATCGAATGCCTGGGAAGAGTGGATCGCGTGGGCGTAGGAGTCGATGGACCTAGACTGCATCTCCAGGTGGGAACCGCCGCTCTTCGTAATGTGGCACAGTCTGCAAACGACGATGTTTCCACCTCTATCGGGCGAATGGTAGTTTGTCGCGAGCGCGTCGTGGCAGTTGTTACATCCATCCGCCACCTTCACGATGGGGCTGTAGAAGTCGTCATCGAAGTCGTTGGCACCGAGGTCGAAGGTTCTGGAGGGAGCGTTGAGTGCAAGGATGACCCCATCAGCGTTTTCCAGAGTCGGTATGACAGCAATCTCCGCTCTCTTAACAGTCTCATTAGTGATCAAGTCAGCCCAACCAGAGAGGTCAGCCGTGACCGTCCAGGAGCCGCCTGCCGCCGACACCGTCGTGAAGCGGGGGTGCTCCCCGCCTACCTCGTATTCTAGTAGTCTCACATTGTTCGCGTCTCTTTCGTGTGGACCTACGACGTAGTCCTTCGTGTCGTAGCCGTACAACCCCACCAGGACGGTTGGCTCGATGTCTGATACATCGATCCCCGCGATGTTAGTGCTTTCGGTGGCGCTGAACTGGATGGTAAGCATATTGTTGGTTATAGATGCGTCATCGACGGTGACAGTGACCGCCTCGGAGTACCTGACGCCTGAATCAGTGTAGATCATCTCGTCGTAGCCGCTGTGAATGTCCTTGAACTCGCCGAAGGTGCTTCCTGCGCCGTGGCAGGTTGCACAGTCCACGGTGTCAAGGTCCATCGTGCCGTGAATTTCCTGTGGCAGTATTGTTTTCAATGCGAGCCCGGCAGTCCCGTATTCCTCGGAGCCGGTCACGGGGTGGCAGCTCTTACAGGCCTCCGCCTTGAAATTAGCAGCCGACAACACGACGTCGAGTTTGCCCTCGTGGCACGTCACACAGCTTGATATGGACTGAGGGTAGGGGAACTCCATGGCGTGCGACATGTGCACGTCGTTCATGACTGACATCGTGTACGCGTACTGTTCCTCCTGCTCAGGAGTAAGCTCCGTGGTGCCTGCAAGGTACGCTGCGGCCAGCACCGGGTCATCAACTAGAAGCTGCCACTCGTAGTGGCCGCCCTCAGCGTTATCCAGGTGGCAGGCCTTGCAGGTGTAGAAGTCGGTCGAGGCGTCGTTGTTGACTTGGCCGTAGATGTAGGCGTGCTTGAGGTAGGGGTCCGTGTGGCATTTCTCGCAGCTTGCGACGTTGGCGGCCGAGACGTAGTCAACGCCGGCCCCTGTCTCAGCTAGGGCCGCGAACGGGTACTTGTTTTGGTCGAGGCGAGTCCCGGGTATTCTGCCGACGGTCTCATCTCTGCCGTAAACCACTATTAGTCCGTTCACGTTTCCTAAGTTGGTCGCGTAAGCGGGGTTTGTACTCGTCAGTGTGCTCGTTATTCCTCCGGCGCCATTATAGGTTAGGGTTCCTTTTATTGACAGTCTGGCGGCAGCCGGCTCGAACTGGAATTCCGTGCCTGTGTACGGTGCAAAGTAGATGTTCAGCGAGTCTGCGTCTCTGGCGTCAAAAGGCTCACCATCCTTGGTCATTTTGAAGGTTACTACGTGTGTGTTTGGGGAGGTGAATTGGTAGGCTAAGTCTGTGATGGCTATTACACCATCCTGATACAGCTCATCGTAGGAAGCCTGGTGTACTGCACCAGCCTCCTTATGGCAAGTAGCACAGGACTCTGGTTCAGCAGCGAGTGTGGCCGCGGGTCCCTGTGGTCCAGCGGGTCCTGCTGGACCAGCTGGACCCGTGGGCCCTGCTAGGCCCGTAGGGCCTTCGGGGCCCGGTGTTTTGTAATATGACAATCCGATGGCGATTGTTGCGAGGATGATTGCTATGAAAGCCAAGTACATTGATTGCTTTTCGTTGATCATTTGTAGTCGAATTAACGACACGTTTTAATTATATAAAATTTTCATTTTGCTTTATATATTGTATATAGCATGAGAATATGATAAAAAAAGCATTTAAATTTATTCATAATGGAAGATTCAACCCCCTTTAAGTATCTACTTGTCGATGGGTTTTCGGGTTTTACGTACTCGGTCCATGACGCCAGTAATATTTTCATGCACGAACATCAATTATTGTTTACAATTTGATAAAATATACATTAATACTTAAACATTATATAAAATAAATGAAGAAAATATTTATATTATGAAAATCGATCTAGATTAGACTCGTGTGGTATAAATATTTTGAAATACTATAATCTTATGAGCTTCAAATTGAAGAAAACAGGGTTGTCCCAATATTGTGAGAACATCAAGCTCCAAAAAATACTATTAATGTTGACCTTCGCCGTCTTCACAGCTATTGCGCTGGGAAGCGGAATCGCTCAAGCACAACCCAGCGATTCTGAGTATAAAGGGGCCGCGTATTGTGTTGAATGCCACCCTAGTGAAATGGAGGAATGGGCGGGAACACCTCACACACAGGCCACCTCCAACGTTGAGTTTCAGTCGGAGTGGAAGGCTTTGGGGTCCCCCGCTTCGTGCCTCAGCTGCCATACGACGGGCTTCGACGAAAACACAGGGGTGTACCATTCACCCGGTGTAGGGTGTGAGGCGTGCCACGGGCCTGGCGATACCATGAGGCGCGACACGTCCGTGGAGCTGTGCGCCAGCTGCCACTCGGGCCCTTACCCCACCTACGAGGAGTGGCTG
>MEZG01000016.1:10002-15806 GCA_001775965.1 Candidatus Bathyarchaeota archaeon RBG_13_60_20
ACGGCGCCGCGGACTGTTTAAAGTGCCACGACCAGCACACGTCCGAGCTCACCTTCGAGACCCCGACGGGCACGTGCGGCCAGTGCCACGACACCCACGTCGAACAGGTGCAGGGCACCCTACACGGGGAGGAAGGCGTGGAGTGCTCGGACTGCCACATGATCCAGAGACCGGCGGACTTCATCAACGGCACGCCCGCGAAGACCGGCCACAGCTTCAGCCTCAGCGACCAGGAGCTGGACTGCCAGAGCTGCCACGACAGGCCTCTTTCTAAGCACGACGCGCTGGGTGAGATGTCCTATGCGTGCCTGTCGTGCCACGGAGACATCCACGAGCTGAAGCTTGAGCTGGTGAACAGGGGCGTGTACCCCCTGGACAACTCCGTGCCCCTGTGCGCCCAGTGCCACAACGAGAGGTACACGGCCTGGAAGCAGGGGACCCACGGCAGCTTTGACGACCCCGAGGCCCAGTGTGCGGAGTGCCATGACCCCCATGACCCGGTGATAAGCGGCTTTGCCACGCTCCCTTCGATACCGCAGAGGGAGGAGGCTGAGCCGACCCCCATCATACCGTTGATAATGGTGATCGTCGTGGCCGAGGTACTAGTGTTCGCGGTTTACATTCTGAGGAGGCAGTCAAGTGTCTAATTCAAGCAGAAGAGACTTCTTCAAGAAGGCAGGCGCCGCAGGCATCTTCATCGCCCTTAGCAACGTGGCGACCAAGATGAGGAACGTGAGCACCCCCATAATACGGAACATCGTGGGCACGGTGTATCCTAAGGCCGTCAAGGGCGCCAGCTTCGGGATGATGATCGACGTCGGGGCATGCATAGGCTGCAGGCGGTGCCTACACGCGTGCAAGCTGGAGAACAACGTGCCCGACGCGCCCGGGAACATGCACTGGATAGACCTCTTCGAGATGGAAAACCGTAGCCCCGTGACGGAGGTCGAGAACATACCCCCCGTGGGGGCCGTCATCGACTACACGGATTCACCTAAGCCCGACCACTGGTACTTCACCTTCAACTGCTTCCACTGCGATAACCCGCCCTGCACGAAGGTCTGCCCCACGGGGGCAACGTACAAGGATGAGGACGGCCTGGTGCTTATCAACTACGACATATGCATCGGATGCAGGTACTGCATGGCGGCGTGCCCGTACAACGCAAGGCGCTTCAACTGGTGGAACCCGGAGCTGCCCCCCAGCAGGGTCAACCCCATCGACGGCTCGGTGGAGCCGCTCAACGAGGCCGTGCCCCTTAGGGTGAGGGGCGTGAACGAGAAATGCACCTTCTGCGTCCACAGAATAAGGAACGGTAACCCGGTGCCCAGGTGCGTGGAGGTCTGCCCGGTCAGGGCAAGGCACTTCGGCGACTTCAACGACCCCAACAGCGAGGTGTCCAGGCTGCTCAAGACCGAGAGGACCCTCAGGATCAGGGAGAACCTGGGGACAAGCCCCAAGCTCTACTACTTCACGCGCGGGGTCAAGTGGTCCAAGGACGGTGAGAAGCTGTGACAGACAACGTGGACAGGATGCTGAGGCCCCTGATGCACACCTCGAGGGAGTTCTATCCCTTCGTCGCCATTCTCGGGCTGGTGTTCGTCGTATCGGTGTACGCGTACCAGCAGCAGCTGGTGTATGGGATGGGGGTCACCGGCCTCAACGATGTGACCATCTGGGGCGTCTACATAGCCAACTTCATCTTCTTCATAGGGATAAGCCACGCGGGCATAGCCGTATCAGCAGCCGTCAGGCTCCTGAACGCCCACAGGTACAAGCCCATCGCCAGAATCGCCGAGCTGCTCACCATCGTCAGCCTGATAATGGCCGGCATGAGCATCGTGATAGACCTAGGCAGGCCCGACAGGGCCATGCTGCTCATACTGGAATACGCCAACCGTTTCATGTACTCCCCCCTGGTCTGGGACATCACCGCCGTCGCTACGTACCTCGTCCTCAGCACCACGTACCTGTACCTGCCCATGCGCAGGGACATCAAGGTGGCTATGGAGAGGTCCACGGGGTGGAGGGCGAGGCTGTTCAAGTACATGCTGCCTCTCTACGAGGAGGGGGAGGAGGCGACCATCGACAGGCTCTCCTTCTGGCTGGCCGTCACCATACTACCCGTGATGGTCATGGTTCACACCACGGTGGCGTGGATATTCAGCCTGCTGAGCTCCAGGCCCCTCTGGTTCAACGCGTTCGCCGGGCCCTACTACATAGTCGCGGCCGTCGCCTCGGGGATCGCGTCCGTGATGGTAATAGCGGCCGTCGTGAGGAAGATTTACCACTGGGAGGACATTATCAAGCCCGATCTCTTCAGGGGGCTCAGCAACTTCACGGCCATGACGACCCTCGTCTACCTGTACATGATGATGGCCGAGCAGTTGGCGGCCCTCTTCGCAGGGCCGTCGGGGGAGGTCTTCGTCTCGGAGGAGTGGCTCTTCGGCAGCTTCGCGGCCCTCTTCTGGCTCATGACGACACTCGGCCTGGTCATCCCGTTCCTCTATATGCTCGTGCAGGCCTTCAGAAAGGACTACGTCAACATTGAGTGGACGGCCGCGATGTCCCTCATGCTGGTGATCGCCTTCTGGTTCAAGAGGTACATGATAATCGTTCCGACCCTCTCGATAGGAGTGCAGCAGGTGGGAATATACTCGCCCACGTGGACCGAGATAGCCATACTGCTGGGCTCCTTCGCGTTGCCGCTGCTACTGTACACGGTCCTGACGAAGGTTGTCCCACTCATGGAGCTGGAGGTAGAGCACGATGCATGAGATGTTGGTGTACCTGGCGCTGGCGGCCCAGAGCGTGGCGTCAGCCATGGAGAGCACGGTGAACCCCCTGGGGAGGCCCCTGGGGCTCATCGTGGTGGGCATCATCGAGGCCCCGGTCGTGGTCCTCTTGCTGGCTGCGCTCATAGGGAAGCCCAGGTCCCCCAAGATTACGGGCCTCTTCCTGGGGTGGGTCTTCGTGATGTTCGGCGCCTTCATAGGGGCCGTGTTCTTCCTGAGCTACCTGCTGGGCATCTTCTACTAACCTTGGAGGCCGGAGACCCGTCCTTTTCTTAAACGGGCTGAACAACGTGCGTCGTCCCTCCTGTGAAGGCTTCTTAAACGGAGCCCATAGACAGGAGATGAGCCCCACATGCTGTCCTAGGAGCTACAGCGGGCCCCTGTACTCTCTGACAGCCGGGCACCCCATGCACTCGTTGGTTCTGTAGTTGACGCAGTCGACGCAGGCCCTGCCGCATGGCGTCGTGGAACTCTTCTCTACGAAGAGGGGCAGGTTGAAGGAGGCTGGGACCTGAGGAGGCCCGGAGTGGAATATGTCGACCAGGCTGACGCCCGAGAAGTGGCGGAACGACTCGATGGTGGACTTGAGGGTGATCTGATCTTCGCCGTATAGGAACACCATCATGTTAACCTTCTCGGATGGCTCAAGGATCATGAGTATGCGTGGACACCTTGCCAGGCTTCTGACAAGCTCCTTTCTCTGATCCATGAGCTTGCACTCCAGCGCGATGCAGGCCGTGGGGAACCCTAGCTCCCGTATGTTCAAGCCGGCCTTGATGTGGAGCACGTTCTGCTTCACCAACCGGTCAATCATGCTCGTGACGGTGGGCCGGGAGAAGCCCGTTTCCTTGGCTATCTGCGTCACGGTCTTCCTCGCGTCCTCACCCAAGGCGTGGACCAAGCGAAGGTCCCTCTCGCCTAGGACGGGCGGGGCCTTGTTGAAGTCGTTGTGGACCACGCCATGCGCGCGGGCCGCCCTGAGGTAGTCCTCTAACCTGAATTCATCCTTCTCCTCGTACTCTAACCCCAGCTTAGAGAATAGCAGCGCGACAACCAGCTTCTCGATCTTTGAGGCGTTGACGCCGAAGAGCTTCTTGAGCTCGGACGAGAAAATGTCGAGGTTCTGCCCTATCTCCTTTTCCTGGATCTTGTGGTTCATCTGCAGGTATGATAGAAAGGATTTCAGAGAGGAGGCATCCAGAAGAATCGTGAAGCTCTCGTTTATGGACTCCGAGAGAAGGCTTTCGAAAGACCTCTTCTGCTTCAGGGCTCCCCGGCTGCTCATAGCCTATACACTCCATTATTTCAATGGTATCTATTATTTTAATAATTTGTTAAGCGCACCCCGTGTATTCCTATCTAAATGAAAAGAATCAGTGTGTTTACATTATGGAAAAGGTTTCTTGAAACGGGGTGTGGGATAAGCTGGGTGTCATTTCTCGATCTTGGCGATCTTGTTAAGCTCATTCATCCTCTTCTCGTACTCCTCAGGCGAGACCAGGTCGATCTGGGTTGTGACGCCGTCCTCGTCGTACACCGAGGGGTATATGTAGATGCGCTTCAAGGGGTTCTCCTTCGCAAGGCATGAACTTATGAAGAGGGCTATGGGGCACGGCATATCTATGCCCTTTATGGTGCTGTGTACGCCCTCGTTGCCTCCCGCGAACATGCACTTCCCGATGTCCAGCATGTAACTGTCGCCATTCTTCACGAGCTCAAGGTTCTGGTAGATGCCGGTGCTCTCCAACTGAGCAATGATCTCCGGGACACTCTTGTCCTCAAGGAAGTTGAAGTAAGCCTTCAGCATCTCGTCGATGCCTTTAATTGACAGCTCGCAGATCGCGAATAACCCCTTTTCCTTCCGTAGGGCCTGTAGCACGCCGAAGTATGTGCTGTGCAGCATGCAGGCCATGTTTCTCATCTGTTTTATTTGCTCGTCTTCAGACAGTCGGCTCACCAGTAGGGATACGATAATGTTACCACGTTAAAAACCTCTTGCCAGTAAAAGTAAGGGTTCGATTCGCGGTGGATTAAAAAAAATGGTGGAGGCGCCCCGGGCCTAGGCCTGCGCCTTCAGGCCCGTCGGTGCGATGCTGATCTCGACCACGTCGGAGGTGGAGGCCGCCAGGGCAGGCGGCGGGTATCTTGTGCACCCGCCTGAGACCCCCTGCAGCGTCTCTATGTTCCAACGGGTCCCGCAGGCGTCGCACTGGAGGTACTTCCTCTCTACGACGTGGAAGCTGAATGAGCCGCAGGGCTCGCAGACCCTTATGCCTGTGAGGACCTTGCCCTTCGGGGTGGATATGATGATCAGTGGCAGGTACTCCCCCTCCCCATACAGGGACAGGGGTATCGTTCTCCCCTGATACACAAGCTCCTCCGTCGGCTCCTTCAGCTTCACGTCGATGAACACCAGCCTGTTCTCCTCGATGAACTGCTTTGGCACCGTCACCCTCCCGCCGTCCGTGGAAACCGCGGGGTCAGGGTAGAACACGCCCTCGACCAGCCCCGGGTATCCGCCCGCGCCATCGCCTATCTGCGTGATGGCCCAGTACCCGACGAGGCCGATGAGCAACGCGGCGAGTATCAGGGTGTTCCTGTTGGCGCCGGTCCGACTCTTCTTCACGTTCCTGTCTTCTTGTTTCCTCTTTGTCATTGTATCTCCTCTAATAGCTTCTTGTCACGATCCGCCCATCCATCATCACGATGGATTTCTCCGCCATTCTCGCCATTGCCTGGCTGTGGGTCACGAAGATGATCGTCTGTCCCTCGGCTTTGTTTAGCTTGGCGAGGAGGCTCATTATCCCTTCTCCTGTCTTCTGGTCCAGGTTCCCTGTTGGCTCGTCCGCCAGCAGTATGCCCGGCTTGTTCACGACGCCTCTGGCTATCGAGACCCTCTGCTGCTCGCCGCCGCTGAGCTCGCTGGGCTTGTGCCTCGCCCTGTCCCGCAGCCCCACCTTCACCAGGGCCTCGAGGGCCATGTCAGACTGGTCACGGGGGTCGAGCCCC
>MEZG01000017.1:0-14910 GCA_001775965.1 Candidatus Bathyarchaeota archaeon RBG_13_60_20
GCTGTTGATGATCCCGGCCTTCTGGGCCTCAGCCATCTTCTTCTCGGCGAGGCTCAGCAGCGGCTGGGGCACGGTGACGTGGCCGGGTATGCTGCCGATGTCCGCCTTGATGAGAGATACAGTGGTCTTAACCATTGCAATGATTCAAACCATAATAGACCACTGTAATATAAGTGGTTATTCAAAGCAATGTTCTTGCGACCAATTAAACTCTCACATGAGTTAAATCAGTCCGGCAGTTCCTCGCTGAAAGTTGGAAATAACAGTTTTATTAAACCGATAATCGCGGTGGACCGATTCAATAATTAACGATGTTTCTCTGAGGCTCATATCTTCTGTTCGTAAATAGGAAAATCAAAGAATGGTTTTCCTTTCATCTAGAGCCTCGGCATGACTCGACGCCTAGGCTGAGGTTATGGATGATCGCTTCCCCACGGTAGGCGCCTTTATCTCCTTGGAAGGAGAACCTATTACCTCTTCCTTCAGCTCCGCTTCGGTGCAGAGCCTGATGATCTCCCTAAACACCTTCCCAACGCTCCTGGGGTCAATCTTGTGATCTGACGCTAGCTTCCTAACCTGCTCATACACTTTAGCCTCACGGTCCTTGTCCACGATGGGGCGTCCATGCTTCTTCTTCACCTCGCCTATCCTCAGAGCTACATCGACCCTCTCAGAAAGCTTCTTCACGATCTCCGCGTTTAGCCTGTTGATCTCTTTCCTCAGCTCTCCAATCTCTTCCTCGTAGGAACTCATCCTCTCTTCTCCATAACCCTCTGTATCAAGCCCGCCCTGATGGCTTGATCCGCCAGAACCACCGCTACCATCCCCTCCACAACCGGTACGGCCCGAGGCACAATACAGGGGTCGTGTCTTCCCTTTATCTCGATGGTCGTCTCCTTCATCGTTGATAAGTTAACAGTCTTCTGCTTCTTTCTAATGGAGGGCGTGGGCTTAAAAGTCACGGTGCACCTTATGGGCATCCCGGTGCTCAGGCCTCCCAAGATGCCTCCTGCGTTATTAGTCTCTGTCTCAATTTTCCCGTCCTTCAAGGTATAAGCGTCGTTGCTCTCCGATCCCTTCAAGGATGAGAAGCCTCGGCCCAGGCCGAACTCTACCGCTTTCACTGCGGGGATCGAGTACAGGGCTCTCGCCAAGTCTCCCTCAAGGGTGCCGAACACTGGTTCCCCGACTCCGGCAGGCAGGTTCAACGCCAGGCACTCCACGACGCCCCCCACACTGTCTCCTTCCGCGGCTGCTTCCCTGATCCTCTCCGCCATTTTCTCCGCGACCTCAGGGCTCCCACACCTCACGGGATTGCTCTCGACGTTAGCCCTGATCTTGTCGACGCTCACATCGGGGGATACAACTCCACCTATCTCCTTCGAGTGGGCGAGGACCTCCACGCCCAGCGACCCCATAAGCAGCCTCTTGGCGATAGCTCCGGCCATGACGAATCCAGCTGTGATCCTCCCAGAGAACATCCCTCCGCCCCTGTAGTCATTGAACCCGCCGTAACGGACATGGGTCGTCCAGTCCGCGTGGCCGGGTCTAGGCATCCATCTCCTTCTCTCGTAGTCAGAGGAGTCCTTGTCCCTGTTCCACACCAGCATACAGATGGGAGCCCCTGTGGTGAGACCGTTGAAAACCCCGGACAGGATTTCGACCTGATCCTCCTCTCCTCTGCTAGTTGTAAGACTGTTCTGGCCAGGGCGCCTCCTGTCGAGCTCCATCTGGATATGGGACGAGGTGAGCGCCATCCCCGCGGGGCAACCCTCCACGATTACTCCCACACAGCGTCCGTGGCTCTCACCGAAGATCGTCACCCTGAACATTAATCCCAGACTGTTAGTCATTTTCACTCCTCTTTATGTCCGCTCCAATAATCTCCATGTCCTCCCAGAATCGGGGGTACGATTTAGATACGCAGCCAGCGTCGAGGATCGTGGTCTCCCCTTCAGAAACGAGACCTAGAACAGAAAACGCCATCGCTATCCTATGGTCATTATGGGGATCGATCGTGTCTCCCTTCGGTCTACAGCCTTCGATCTTCAATACATCCTCCTCTTGTTTCACATTGACCCCCATTTTCTGTAGCCCCTCCATCATGGCTGCAACTCTGTCAGACTCCTTGTAGCGTAGCCTCCTAAGGCCTCGTAGAACGCTAACCCCGGATGCGGTGGCACACAGGCTCGCTGTGACGGTGAAAATGTCTGGAGAATTGGAGAGATCCACCTCGATAGCTCTGAGATCGGATTTCTCTACGGATATTCTTCGGCCGGCCATCTGGATCCTCGCCCCCAAGGTCTTTAATATATCAATGATCGCGGTGTCTGCCTGACCGCTTTTCGGGCTCAGGTTTTCAACGGTTACCTTCCCCGCCAGTGTTCCTGCAGCAAGGATGTTAGCAGCTGAGGACCAGTCGCCTTCGACCATCATGTTGACTGGTCGATAGGCCTGTTTTTTAATCAGGTAGCTTAGCATATCGTTCGAGGCCTGAACGGTCACTCCGAAAGTCCTCAGGGCATCCATTGTCATCTTAACGTAAGGCTTTGACTCTAAAGGGGTTGTCAGATTAATCCGCATCCCGTTACTGAGAGGTGCGATCAGGAGAAGGGCCGAGACAAACTGGGAGCTTATGTCGCCTCGGATATGAACGTCGCTGTCCCCTATCCGCCCTCTCCCCTTAACCTTTATGGGCGGATACCCCCCTTTACTCTCAGAGTCCACGCCGATCTGTCTGAGGGCCTCAAGGAGGGGTTCGACCGGTCTCTTGGAAAGAGAAGGACCTCCTGTGAGCGTGCACTCCCCTTCTATGAGCGAGCACAGAGCTGTCATAAACCTTAGGGTTGTCCCTGACTCGCCGCAGAACAGGTCCGACCTCGGAGCCTTTAGGGTCCCTCCGTGGACCTCCAATGGGTCTGATCCATCTAATATTCTAATACCGAGTTCTTGTAAGACCCTGCTGGTGGCCTCTGTGTCATCTGATATTAGGGGTGAACGGATCAAGCTCTTGCCGGAAGCCAATGCAGAACACATCAAGGCTCTATGTGTCATACTTTTCGACGGAGGGGCGGTCACATTTCCGGCTATTTTGCTCCTACGTATTTCGACTATTATCCTCAAACGTACCTCCCTAGCTGTTCTAAGATCTCCTCGGCTACCTGCTCCGGCGTCTTCTTTGAGGTGCTCACCACTATGTCTGCTGCTCGCATATATCCGGATTCACGGGCTTTAAGAAGGCTCTGGATTCGCCCGAGCTTGTCATCCGCCATGAGAAGTGGTCGTTTATCCTCGTCTTTTTCGACCCTCTCAAGGATGATCTCAGGTTCAGCGTTAAGTAGAACCATCTTGGAGGCACGTCTCAGGCTAGCCAGGTTCTCATCGTCCAAGACTGTCCCCCCTCCGCATGCGATTATCTGTCCGTCTAGCCCGGCTATTTCATGGGTTACCGCTCTCTCGATCTCCCTGAAGACCAGTTCACCCTCCTCTTCAAAGATCTTGGGTATAGTTTTTCCTGCCCTATCTACAATGATCTCGTCAATGTCCACGTAGTTCATCCCGGTCATCTTAGCGAGGACTTTCCCAACCGCTGTCTTACCCACACCCATGAACCCCAAAAGCGCTATGTTCAATCTGCCTTCCTCTTAAGGATTTTCATGACAGCATCCATCATAACGGCTTCAGGCGCCTTTCTCCCTGTCCAGAGTTCAAAAGTCGCTGCCCCCTGGTAGACCAGCATGCGAACCCCGGTGAGGATTTTCGCCCCCGCTTCCTTGGCATCCAGTAGTAGCTTAGTCATAAGGGGATTATAGACTGTATCGAAGACGAGGAGGCCAGATCTTAGGAGTTTCGATTCTACGGGGGACGATTCTGTCTCAGGGTACATTCCCACGGGGGTCGTGTTTACTAATATATCGGCTTCCCTTAGAGAGTTACTTAGGCTCTCGTACCGGAGGCTATCTGCTGTAACATCAGCTCTACACTCTGGGAGAGATGAGAGATAGTCGGAGAGGGCCACCGCGTGCTTGATGGTCCTGTTGAGTATCATGATTTCGGAGGCATTCCCCGCAAGCTTGTAGCAGATAGCCCTTGCAGCCCCCCCAGCTCCAAGAACGAGAATCCTTGCGTCTCTGAGACTCCCATATGTTTCAACTACGGCTCTCAGAGCGGCGACCCCGTCCGTGTTATAGCCTTTCAGGATTCCCCCGTCGTTCACAACGGCGTTAACGGCACCGATCCTGGAGGCCTCCAAGTCGATCTCGTCGAGGTACTGCATTATTGCTACCTTATATGGGATGGTTACGTTCGCCCCGCGTACTCGTGGGTCTGTGAGCTCGTCCAAAGCCTTTCTCCTCAGATCCTCAGGCTTTACCTCTAAGAGTTCGTAGCTGAAGTCTAGCCCGATCTCCCTGAACGCCGCGTTTTGCATCACGGCGCTCATGGAGTGGCCAACAGGATAACCTAATAAATAACAGAGCACCGCTTCACACTCTCAGTATCTTGTAGATCGTCCTCAGATCTGATATCGTAAGTTGCCCCGGGGCGCTTTCCTCCCCCATATTAGTGGAGGCGTAAGTGTAAGCGCCCCCAAAGATGGGAGAGAAGATCCTAGACATGACCCCCGCCGCTCCCATGCCGAAGCTGACCAGGTCGATACCCGGATTCTCGTGGAGGAATCTCAGGTAGGTCAAACTGTCGTTTCGGTCTCTCGCCGTTCCCACTATCTTACACACATTGGCTCCGGCGCCGAGCTCCTCTCGCATAATGCTTCTGAGAGCCTGTATCCCAGGCGTGTTCTCGAAATCATGGTGGGAAACTATAAGTCCGGCTCCCAAGGCTTTTACACTCTCACCAACTTCAACGACGGAATACGTACTCAACTCTAGGTCGACGTAATCGAAACCTGCATCGCACGCGGATAGGAGCACCTGGATCCGGTCAGTCTCCTTTCCGTTCCATAATCCCCCCTGTTCTCGAAGCCGGTTAGTAGCTATAAGGGGAAGGACAGTGGCCTCCCTAATTCGTGTCAGGCAACCCGGATTTTCCATGTAGTCGAACCTAACCTCGATGAGATCGGGCACCTGTACGAGTGCCTTGTTGATGGCTTCGACAACCCGTTCTAAGTCCGAGGATGTAATCACAGCGCAGATCCTTGGCTTATCCATATCCTTCGCTCTCCAAGGTTTGGATAAGTAGGTGTTCGGATACAGCTCTAATGACAGGAGGGCTACCAATCCCAGTAGGGATGACAAATCTTATCGAACCCTTCATAGCCTTCTTGTCTCTGTGCATTACCTCCACGATCTCAATGGGAGCAAACTGCGGAGGCTTCAAGTCGAATCCCAGTGCAGTCAATAATCTCCTCAGTCTCTCTGTGTCTGCGCTCGTTGTGAGTCTCAGACTCTCCGATATCCGAGAGGCCACTATCATTCCCAAGGCGACGGCTTCTCCATGCTTTATCTCTAGCTTGGAAAGTATCTCCAAGGCGTGGCCTGTCGTGTGACCGTAGTTGAGAACTGCTCGTACACCTCTGGAATCCCTCTCGTCGAGGGCTACAAGTGCGCCCTTGATGGCCACAGACCGGTTCACGACGTAGGCGAGTGCGTCAGGATCGGCATCAACTAGTTTACCTGTGTTGCCCTCAATGAAATTGAAAAGAGTCTGGTCAGCGATGACGCCGTGTTTCACCACCTCTCCCAGTCCCGACAGAATCTCCTTTCTGGGGAGGGTGTGGAGGAGGTTGGTGTCAGAGAAGACCATGGAGGGCTGGTGAAACGAGCCGATGAGATTCTTACCCTTTGGGTGGTTGACCGCGGTCTTCCCGCCGAGACCGCTGTCCGCCTGGGCCAGAAGTGTGGTAGGAACCTGGATTAGACTCACCCCTCTGAGATAGATGGAGGCAACAAAGCCAGTAAGATCGCCAACTGCTCCTCCTCCAAATGCTATTACTATTGACTGCTTATCGATGCCGTATTCCAATAGATCTCCTATGAGTTTCTCTGCTACGGACCAAGATTTTGCCTCTTCGCCATCAGGCACTAGGGCTTTCATTACATTGATTCCTTTTTTCTCCAGAGATTCCAAGAGACTCCTTCCGTGAACCTCCCAGATCAAGTCGGTGGTGACAATCGCGCACTTCTCAAATGAGGAGATGTGTTCCTTGATCAGCGTGCCTACGTTCCCTATCAACCCCGGGCTCACGTGCACTGGATAGCTCCGTTCCCCCAGCTCAACCACATACGGCTGAGGGACGGGACTATGTTCGTTTTTTTTCATCTTCTCCTCGCCTTTTACATACTTCTTCCGACTGCTTGTGCCACCGGCTTAATAATCCTCATGAGTTCCTGGAACTCCTCCGGCCTCAGAGACTGATCACCGTCGCTTTTCGCCTCCTCAGGTCTGGGATGGACCTCAATCAACAGCCCATCTGCCCCTGCGGCTACTGCTGCTTTAGCCATGGGTGACACCAAGGATCTGACGCCCGTCCCGTGGCTGGGGTCGACCACCACCGGGAGGCGGCTAACCTCGTTTAGAATAGGTACAGCCGACAGATCGAGGGTGAACCTTGTAAGATTCTGGTATGTTCGGATGCCACGTTCGCAAAGGATCACATCATCGTTTCCTCCAGCTAGGATATACTCGGCAGAGCTAAGCCATTCCTCGATTGTCGACGAGAAACCTCTCTTCAGAAGAACCGGCTTTCTAGCCGCTCCGATCCGTCTTAGCAATGGATAGTTCTGCATGCTTCTCGCTCCGATCTGGAGGATGTCAGCATACTCTTCCACGATACCCACGGTCTTAGGCGATACGACCTCGGTCACTACAGGGAGCCCAGTCTCCTCTCTTGCTTCAGCCAGCATTTTGAGACCCTCAATGCCCAGACCCTGGAAGCTGTATGGGAGTGTGCGGGATTTAAATGCGCCCCCTCGGAGCATCTGTGCCCCCGACTCCTTGACGCTGCGGGCAACTTCTATTATTTGCTCCCTAGACTCGACTGAGCAGGGTCCGGCGATGACCACTACCTTCTCTCCCCCTATCAGAAGGTCGCCCACCCGGATGGACTTTTTTTCTCCTTGATTTGCCGCAAGTTTTATGCTCGTGGAAACCTGGATTCTCATAATTTTCTCTCCTTATCCAGACTTTTTAAAACCTTGCGCGCATGTGTATCGTTTGTTTTCCAGACGGTTTTCATGCTTCATCAGCTCTTTGGGGGGACGATGGTCCTAGCTCAAAGGTAGAAAGACATTAACAAGATAATAAAATCAGTGGCTTGTGAAAAAATAGACACATTAAAAGTGTCTAGGGGGGTTAACTTACGTCTTCAGGAGCTCGTGAAAGCAGTTTCTTCAGCGGGTAGAAGTGATCAATGAGCATTGCTATGAACATTAGCGCGGGGATCCACCACGTCGTTGGGGGAGTTTGAATGGTATCGAGCACCTTCCACTGTATAAGGTTGATCTTACCCAATGCCGTCGTTGTGATGGTCATGGCTGTATAGATCAGTAGCACTAGACGTCCTAATTGTCTGAAAGTAGTCGTAGGCTTTGAAGCGTAGTCCGTGAAGAAGAAGTAGCTAAGACCTAATGCATAGGCTACTGCCGTGACTAGTGTTCCCACTGTCGCTACAGAGATTCCTTGGCCCAGGATGTTCAATGCGTTTTTGGCATAGCCATAGGTTACCGTCCAGAATAACGCAGGACCATAGGGTAACACCACGCCCATGCCAACCGTCAATGTTAGGATAGATACTGCTCTATAGACGTTGATCAACTTGGGTACGAAGATGCAAAGATACCCTAAGCCTAAGATCCATGGGAGAAGCATCGCAACGTTAAAGTTCCCATTGACGAACATCTGCGATATTACTCCTCTTTGGTAAGCATCGATTTGCGCTACGATAAGGTAGCCAGCACCGATTCCTACAACTAGGCTCTGAGCTATACGGTATACTGGATTATTCTTGTATAGTACAGTGTAGGCTGCGAAGAATATGAAGGTGTTCAGGTAGGGCATAAATGGTTCAATAGGTGATGCCAATTACTTTACCTCCTCTGTGGCTAGCGCCGGTTTCTTTAATACATACTGAATGTTGGCTATGACCATTATTATGATCATTATGGCTGATATCGTGAACGTGTTTTGTAGATAGGAGAAAGCCTTGCCTTTGATGCCGGATAGGATCTCGTACTCGGCCCCTCCTCTCTGACCCATTATCATACCTTTGAAGTACCCTGCAGTATAGCTTAGCGCCAGGTATGAAGCAGAATCTGTTCCTCCCATCTCTATTACTGGTGTGTTATACCGAACCACATATATTGTCTCCAAGCCACGGGCGTCCAAACCTATCATAAGATCAGCGTCCACCTTCAATTCGTCGAAGTTGCTTATCATTGGTAGGTCTTCTAGCCTGTTTCCGTATGCATCAACAGGAGTGATCGCCATGATACTATCCTTCCATTGTTCGAGAAGTTGGTTGCCTCCAGCTACATAGCCGAGGTTGACAAACTTTACGCCATAGTCTGGGTGTTTCTCTGGTTGGGCACCGTACAGTAGAGGTAATAGATACTTGTCGAGAGTGGCCTCATTGTCTGGACTTGATGCCCAAAGGAGAATATGTGCTTCCCTAGCTATTAGATCTTTCCAAACGCTAGTTACTGCTTCACTCATATCTCCCCAAAGCTTCGAGGTCTCTCCACTATTGAGGATAAAGACCCTAGTACCCTTTTGGACTCCGGTAAAGACTCTTGGAGGGTCGGCGAAGCTGACGGTTACTCCTTCATCAAGGGTTCTGTAGAAGTCTTTACTCCAATTTACTATGGGTACTGGGAATGTAATGGGTGCTATGGACGATATGAAGATGACAGCGAAGAGCATTATGTAGATCCACCGTTTGTCTTTAAAGTTTAGACTTTTCATCATTTCAATTCCTCCTAGCTTGGCCTCATCTTTTCCTTCAGTAGAATCATTCGGGTTACCAGTGCGACAGCGCCAATGTATGTGCTGATCCAGAACGCTGAATCAGAGGCACCGGAGATGTATATCTGCACGAAGTCGCCCGCCTGTGGAATCGCTGGGTGTATCATCTGGCCTATAGGCGAGTACGTCATGAACGCAAGGATACTTAACCCGATCAAGAGTGCCATGGTCCAAGTTTTTGCACGGTATATTCGTATCATGGGCGAGAATATGCTGATAGAGATAGCCGAAATTACGGCCATCGTCCCGATAATGTTGATGTTGGCGTATAGTGTTTTATACGTGGCGTCAGCGATTCCGCCGGTGAATCCAAGCAGAATCATGAGGACAGCCGAACCTACAACGATGGTATCGTAGGGTAAAGTTGACTCTTTCTTTATTATGTTTCTAACATGTCTTCGAATCAATAGCACTGAGACAATGGCGGTTGGCCAAGGTAGAGATAATGTAACCGAGTTTCTTAGAGTCACTGCGAAAGACCAACCGGGGTCCATGAAGTAAAGGGAGGCAATTATGAACATACCGATAACGCCCACGATCGTGGGAAGATTTCCCAGGATAAGTTGTGTCATTGTTTCATTTTCTTGCTGCATTTTTAGATTACCCCCAGATAGAAAAGCACACCGCCAATTGTTATGACCCCTATTAGGAAGGCTTTGATTATATCTTCACCTGCAAGAATTGCCTTAGGAACCGGGTCTTCAGACAGGTAGGCACCTATAGCGATGTTTTCCTCTGCAAAGCTTAGATAGTCAGCGCAAAGGGCTGCCATTGAGTTGTCGTTTGGCCAAATCTCTCCCGCAACAAGCATCGCACCTGTTGTGGCTAAAGCCTCATAGAGAACAATGTTCGAAGTCTGGTTGTGTCCACCAACCATCACTGCGGCCCCAATATTAAACCTGTGAATCTTTTCCACGCCAGACATTACGAGACCAGTATTGTCAGGGTAGAAGTTGATATCATCCAGATTGAATCTTTCGGGGTGTCCACTCAATCCAAATCCTGCTTCCATGTAGTCTTGGGACATCATGGCATAGACGGCGTTTGTAGTGCCCGTAATGATCCTAACTCCAAGCGATCCTGCTTCTTTAGAGATCACCTTCAGCAGTTCTAGTGTGGAAGGTACGAAAGCAAGAGTAGTCAAACCACTTGAGTGCCCCCAGAAGTTGGCACCTGTCCACCCAGTATCAAAAAAGAGTGGCGTCCCCTTCTCAGTGGACACTCTGACAGCTTCAAGTGAAGCTTCCACAGTGGGAATCTGGCGTAGTTTCACACCTTTTAAAACAAAGGATGATATCAGTAGCGTCACAAAGGATGCAAAGAAAACCAGGAGTATGTCTAATCGTACTATTTTGAAACTCATGTTTTTTTTTCCTCTAGTTTGTGTTATCCGAAGAAAAATGGAGGTACTTATTATTTAAAATTTTAGATCATTTTCAAAAATTACACACAAGTTCTTGATAAAGAGAGCAGAGGAGCATAAACATCAATATTTTATAACAGCTGAACGTTATTTGAGACCGATTCCTATAAAAATCATTAATGCTTAGTTGGGAGCTCAGAAGATGAACTATATATCAACATAGCGAACTGATGTTCATATAGTTAAGATACATTAAAAGAAAAACAAATAGTTATCGGAGAAAAGGAGACAACCAAAAATGGCTTTCCTAATCCAAGGCAGAATCTTCGGGTTAGTGTATCTACTGTTCATAATGGGCCTCAGTGGCCTACTACATCAAACAGGCGCAGGCAGGTAAGGTGCCCAAGGTTCGGCGTATACCCGGCATCGACGCTATCGACGAGTCCATTGGGTGTGCAGTGGAGATGGGTCGCCTCGTCTTCTGCAGCCACGGCATCGCCACACCGCGACGCTACGACGGGGCCGCAGACCATCGCTAGCCTAAGCGTCCTCAACTACGTAGCCAAGCGCTGCGTGGCCGTCGGGGCCAGGGTCGTGGTCCCCGTTAGGCATCCTGGAGGAGAGGGTAGGCTGGGCGGACAGCGACGGTAACGAGATGACGGAGCCGGCGACGCCCCACGTACGCGCCATCGACGGCATCAAGGCCAACGCCGACGAGGGGGGCTTGGAAGCGGCCCTCTTCGAGGGCATCACCACGGCTCAGGTGCTGCCCCGGCAGCGCCAACGTCATCGGCGGGACGGGCCTGGTCCTTAAGACGGCCCCCAAGACCACCGTGGACCAGATGGTAATCAAGGACCCCAGCGGCATGAAGATTGCATTCGGCGAGAACCCGCGACGCGTCTATGGCGTGGAGCAGAAGAAGATGCCCTGCACTAGGATGGGCGTCGCGGCGTGCTCAGGGAGTGGCTCCAGAGGGCCAAGAACTACATGGAGAAGAAGGAGAAGTTCGCGGACGAGCCGGAGAAGCAGCCGGAGTACGATATCAGACTGGAGCCCCTGGTCCCCGTGCTCAAAAGGGTGATACCGCTGAGGGCCCACGCCCACAGGGCCGACGACGTGGCCACGGCGGTCCGCATCTGCGAAGAGTTCGGCCTGGACATGAGCTGGGAGCACGCCACCGAGGGCCACAGGATCGCCAAGTGGATAGCAGAGAAGGGAATACCTGCGGTGTGGGGGCCCAGCCTCAGCAACCGGGGCAAGTGGGAGATGCGGGAGCTGGGCTACGACACCCCCAAGGTGATGTACGACGCGGGGGTCAAGTTCGCCATCCAGACCGACGCCGTGGGCAGCACTGTCAGGTTCCTGCCCATCTGCGCGGCCCTGAGCGTTAAGGAGGGCCTACCCTACGACTACGCGTTAAAGGCCATCACCATAGTGCCTGCCGAGATCATCGGCGTCGCCGACAGGGTGGGGAGCATCGAGAAGGGGAAGGACGCCGACTTGAGGCTCCTCAGCGGGGACCCCCTGGAGTACGCCACCAAGGTTGAGAAGGTCATCATAGACGGCGAACTGGCCCACAGCCGTTAATCCCCCCAACTTTTATTCTTTAGAGAGATGGCGGCTGGTCGGGTCAGCTCTCCTTCATGTAGGCTCTCACAATCACGACGTTCTCCACGGGCCAGTCTTCCATGGCACCGTAGGGCGTCCCCTTGGAGCCCGTCTGGGACGCCTCAATCACGTCCACGACGTCCATGCCTTTCACGACCTTCCCGAACACCGTGTAACCGTACCCATCGGGGTTGGGGTAGTCGAGGCTGGGGTTATCGACGGTGTTTATGTAGAACTGGCTGGTCGCCGAGTCTGGGTTCGACGAGCGGGCCATGGCGACGGTGCCCTTGAGGTTCTTCAAACCGTTCTTGGCCTCGGTCTCCACAGGGTCCCTGGTCGGGCTCTTCCACGTCCCGTCCGGCTGGAATCCTCCCCCCTGGACCACGAATCCCGCCATGACCCTGTGGAAAACGAGGCCGTCGTAGAAGCCCTGCTCCACATACGCCACGAAGTTCTCCACCGTCTTGGGCGCCTTGGCCCTGTCAAGCCCCACCTCGATCATGCCGAGGCTGGTCTCCAGCACCGCTATCTCGCTCACCTCAGGCCCCTTGAAAAGTATGTCCGCCACGCTCATAAGAATCGAGCCTGAGAACAGGAACAGCACCACCGCAATCATAACGTTTTTCCTGGTGAACTTCACGGGTACATGAGGCACCTGGGTGACTCTTAAAAGTTATTTAATCTTCGGCCTAGCCTATGGTACCCAGTAGGTCGGCCTTTGTCACGATACCCACGACCTTGCCCTTCTTCTGTACGAGCACCGCCGGGTAGTACTTGAGGAGGCTTGAGAGCAGGCTCAGCGGGGCGTCCTCGGATACCTGGGGGAAGCCCTCCTCCATGATCTCCCTCACCCTCTTCCTGCCGGGGGGCGTGTCGTCGTCCGGGTACAGCACCTGGTCTAGAAGCGTTCTCTCGGAGACGCCGCCAACGTGCTTGTCCCCGTCCATCACGGGCAACTGGCTGAACCCGTGACTGCGCATCGTCTCGATCGCCTCCTGGATTGTGGCGCTAGCTTGGACGCTGATCACGTCCGTGGTCATAATCTCCGCCGCTGAGACCTCCTTCCTCCTCTCGATCTTGTCCAGGGCCTCGAATATGGCCTTGACCTTGAGGTAGCTGGGTTCGATCTTGCCCGCCTCCAGTTTAGCTATGTAGCTCTGGCTCACGCCTGCGAGGTCCGCGAGCTGGTTCTGGGTGAGGCCGAGTTTTCTGCGTCGATCCGGGATTATATCGATGGCGGGCAGCATGGCAATAGGTGGCTGACTCACCAAATATATTCTTTTCGTCATTTTTTCGGCCAAGTCGTATTAGCTGGGGCATCACCGCCCTCCACCACATATTCCTGGCGGAATCGGAGACGCAAAAACCGATAAATAATGGAATAGTTCTATGTGGTTAACCTGTGAAGGAGTGAATCGGACTCACACTGAAACTTGAGGACTGGGGAACATTCGAAGGCGTGGGCCAGGGCTACGCCTTCGACAGGGATGGGAGGTTTTACTCGCTCTTGGAGACCAAGAGGGGCGCCTACCGGGGCAACCACACGCACCCGTACAGGCAGTACACGCTCCTCGTCTCGGGCAGGGCCAGGTACGTCCTGCTGGAGGGAGGGGAGTACCGTGAGGTGCCCCTGAGAGTGGGCGAGGTGGCCACCGTTGAGGCCGGCGTCCCCCACGTGATGGTGGTGGACGATGACATAACCACATTCGAATGGTGGGACGGGGACTTCGTGGCCGAGCTCTGCGGCGGAGAGTTCAAGGACCAAACGCGGGGGAAGGTAGGCCCCGAGCACTACCAGACATCCACGTGAACCCAACTTTTTTAAACTACATGCATCCCACTGTGTGTTACACATCGTGAGAGTGAACAAGATGAGGTATTGCTTTATTACGGCCTCAGAGATCCTCAGATGAGAGTACCGAACCCGGCTACACTGTAACCTTAGACGCTTTCTACCACGGGAGGCGAACGCCTTGAACGGCCTAGAGCCATGCAGCATCAGGTGGGGGGCCAGTCCCTTCGCACCCCCAACGCTACTGGACTTCAGGGCCGCCGCCGAGCGCATCCGGGGAGTCGCCGCTAGGACGCCCCTCGTGAAGCTTCACAGCTTCAACGGGGACAACGGGGTGTACCTAAAGCCCGAGAACCTCCAACCCGTGAACAGCTTCAAGGTGAGAGGGGTTCTCAACTGGGCCAGGACGCTCAGCCCCGAGAGGAGGGTGGAGGGCCTCTACACCATCAGTAGCGGCAACACGGCCCAGGCCCTGGGGTACGTCGCCAACCTCTACGGCGTCAAGGCGAGGAGCTACCTGTCCGAGAGGACGCCCCGAGGAAAGGTGGAGGCCATCAGGGGCTACGGCGTCGAGATAGAGTTCCTCTCGGAAGCCGAGTACTTCGGTTTTGAGCCCGACCTGGGTGGGCCGGGATGCTACTTCCACCCCTTCGCTGAGCCCCTCATGGTGGCGGGCAACGGCACCATCGGCCTGGAGATATTCGAGGACCTGCCGCAGGTGGAGACCGTGTTTTGCCCCGTAGGGGGAGGGGGCCTCATCAACGGGGTGGGCCGGGCCTTGAAGGCCCTGAAGCCGGGGGTGAGAGTTGTGGGCGTCCAGCCTGAGAACTTCCCGGCCGTCGAGACGTGCAGGAGGCTGGGGAGGCCGGTCAGGGTGGAGATGAAGCCGACATTGGGGGACGGCGTGGCGGCCCCCGTGACGGACGTAATGCTGCCCCTGCTCATGGAGGTCATGGACGGCATGGTCCTGGTCTCGGAGGACGAGATAAGGGCCGCCGTCAGGCGCCTGGCCTTGCACAACAAGCTGGTCGTGGAGGGCGCTGGGGCGCTGAGCCTCGCCGCGGCGCTCAAGACGCCTCCGAGTGAAAGAGGCGCGACCGTCTGCGTCCTGTCCGGGGGGAGCATCGACGCCGATAAGCTGGCCGATATAATCATGGGGCCGTGACCGGC
>MEZG01000017.1:14938-21485 GCA_001775965.1 Candidatus Bathyarchaeota archaeon RBG_13_60_20
CTCTAAGGCACCCTCTTGAATAATGAGGCGACCTTGTATGTTACCCAGGGACAGGGCGCCTTCTTCTGGCCCCAGCTCCAGCCCTTCCAAGGCAAGTAGATCGACTCCGGCGTGAAGCCGCCGCCCTCCGTCTGTTTCGGGGGCAGCACCGAAAGCATCTCCGTGAACCTCGGGTCGTCAAGAGCCGCGTCGAACCTGCTCAGGACATCGGCCACGTGGAGCACGTCGAACCATACGAGGGGGTACTTCAGCTTAGCGAAGGTTGAGCCTATGCCGAACATGAATATCTTCTTGCCGCCCCTGTTCTCCCAGTGCCTCAGCTGGGCCTCGACGCACCTCTTCGCCTCCCAGGAGTCCCTGTGGCCGGGGGCGAACGCCATCGCCTTCAGCAGCACAAGGTTTGCGTAGGGGCAGTGCTCGTCCCTCCTCCCGGGCCCGTAGAACCCGGGGAAGCTGCTGCGGCAGGGGAACCCGCTTTCCCTCACGAGCGAGAGGGCGTGGTCTAGGGCGGCCTCCACGTCGCTGTCCACGACGCCGAGCCTCAGCAGCGAGTAGATGAGGGTGGGGGCGTCGCAGGTGGCCCAGCCCAGGCCCTCCTCGCCGCTACCCCCGAAGGATTCTGGTATCAGAAGGTTGGACTGGAGGGCCCCCTCCTCGGACCTGTGGCCCAGCACCCTGTCGGCGATCAGCCTGACGGGCTGCTCCTCGACGGTTAGCCCCAGGTCCGCTAGGAGGGCTATCTTGTGGATGATGTGGCCCGAGTCGCTATGCCTTCTTATGGGCGCCCCGGGCCAGCCAAGGCATTCTCTGACGATTGCCTCTATCCTCGGGTCCCTCAGGGTGTCCTCCCTGAGGCTCCTGGATGCCGCGCTCGCGGTGGATTTCCCGAGAAGGTCCGTCTCGACGCCGTGCCTCACCCATGGATCGGTCTGGCGCATGAGGTAAGGTAGAGGGTCATGTAGTAGCTCAGGCAACCTGAATGGAGGTGCTACCCTCGCCGCTTAATCTTTTCCAGTGCGGCGGCCACTATCAGGGGGAACACCGTGGTTACCTCCCCGAAGATTGTGGACGTCTTCTCCTCCAGGACGCCCTCCTTGAGCTTACCCCAGGTGATGGACTCGGAGAGGGGTGCCCCGCTGAGGCTCCCGTCCTCCACTCTGGCGCTGCTTATCTGGACCGCTGCGTCCAGGCCGTCCCTCAGGGTGTGCATGTACTGGGTGTGGTGCTTGGGCGTGCCCCCGCCGAGGATGATGGCCCCCGACTTCTTGGCGTCGTAGACCATGTCGGCGAGCAGGTTGAAGTCCTTGAGCGGGTTTATGACTAGCTTCTTCTGCTGGCCGTAAAGCCAGAGTGGTATGCCAAGCATGCTGTCCAGGAACCCTGGGCTGAATATGGGCACGTTCTTCTCGGCGGCTGTGTGGAGGACGCTTTCAGGGTCCTTGATCCTGAGCCCGATCTCGTGGAGGAGCCCGTGTATGGTTGTGTCAGCCCGCTTCTCCTCGGGTATGTCGTCCAGTATCGCGCCTATGAAGCCCTCGATGTCCACGAAGGTCTGGCTCTCGATGAAGATGTCGTAGGCCCTGTTGTAGCCCTCCTTGTAGAGCCGCTCGTCGTCCACGTTCACGGTGCCCACGAGGTGGCCCCGTCCCATGGCCTCGACGATGTCGTGGACCATGTTGGCGCCGTTGGTCACGACAGCGTCCACGTACCTGTCGCGTATTAGGTCCCTGAACACGAGCCTGAGGCCGCCTGGGACCAGGGGCCCCGACATGGCCAGGAAGACCGTGTAGTCGGGGTCGCTGAACATCTCGGCGATGATGTCCACGGCTCTCCCGACCCTGCCGGCCCCTATGACCCCCGCCTGCTTCATCTCCTCGGCCAGCTCGAGGGCCGTCATGCCGGGGCGGAGCCGCATCTGGTGGACTCGCTTCATCTGCGCGCCTTCAGTTCTTGATGCGCTGGATCTTGACCCTGTCCATGATGATCCAGTACTCGACTTCCTTGCCTGCGGCCAGCTTCGAGGCGATCTCCTCGTCGGTGGGCAGCGAGACGTCCCTGATGTCGTAGGTCTCCATGTCCATGAGCTGGAAGCTGCTGGGGCCCATGCTCACGATCTGGCCGCTCCTCTTATCCACCATCGGGACCTGGACCGTGCCGTCCACGCTGCTGACGAAGCTCTGCTTCCGGCCGTCGAACAGGCTGATGGCGGTGCACCTGAACTTGGCGCTCCCGTGTTTGCCGGGCTTGCTCTTCTGTATCTGGACGATCTGGCTGGGCTCGTCGTTGATTATTGCGTAGCTTCCTTCCTTTAGTTCCCCGACTCTGGCCATCCTGAATGCCATTGCATTACACCTTTCAGTAGTTTTAATCTCAAAGTGAGGTTAGACAGTATAAACCTACCGAATATGTTGCTCTCTCGGGCCGCCCAAGGCATAAAGGGGGTGGGTGAGGCGCCGTATCCTCATTTTGGCTTCTTCAACTGGACGCGTGAAGGTCACCGAGTTGCTGAGGGCTTCAGTCCTGGGGGTCACCCCGAGGACCTCCCTGAAGAAGGCAAGCACGTACTTCTCCAAGAAGAGGCTCCACCCGGGCCCCAGGCCGTGGCTGATGTGAAGTATATTGTTCTCCTCCCTGCGGTGGTACGTGGCCCTGTACCAGTTGCTGGTGTCGACCAGAAGTCGGTGAGGTACATGCCACAGAGCTGTAGTCGATGGGAAAGCCCCTCAGGAGCAGGTTCTTGGGCCTCTCCTCCCCGAGAGTCTGGCCCAGCTCGCTCATCTTATCCTCCTGGACGTTGCCCAGGCTCAAGGGAATCGAGAGAGTCCTCGGGGACTAGGGCGCCCTGTACGCGAGCTCGGGGTCATCCAGGAGGCCGAGGACGTTTTCCAGCGCCGCGCTCCGGGCCTCGGCCAGCCTCCTCTCGGCGATGGCGGCGACGGCGTGGTCTACCTGGAACTGAGGTATCTTCCTGTAGGTGGCGTGCTGCACGACTCGCAGCCCGTTCAGCCTGTAGGGTCGCCTCTCGGCATCGTCGGACGGCTCGCAGCTGAACTTGTACTTGTTGAACTCTACAAGGCCGACGCCCCTGGGTAGGAGGCCAGGGGCGACCAGCCTCGTGGGCGTGAGGACGTAGTTATAGTTGCACCCTGCGCAGACAAAACCGTTCCTGAAGTCGCTTCTGCTCACCTTCACCTCCACGCCACGCAGGACGTTGAGGCCTACGTCGTAGGTGTCCGGCTGGGGAAGGCTGAAGCCCTCATAGCCCTCTCCCCGCTCCTCCGTGCGTCCGAAGGGCCTGTACCTGAGGCCCACGCCGAGAACATCCACCACCTTCTTGTTATCCAGCTCGTCTAGGCGCTGGAGGCCTAGCTGGTTGAGCGCCACCTCGGTCTCAACGGTGTGGCACCCCTGGTTCAGGAGGAAGAGCCTCCCCACCTGCTTGAGGAAGAGGTGTATGGCAGTCTCGCCCATCTTCGCCCCTTATTCGTGTAGCCGTTTAAAAATTGGGCGTAGCCGGAGGGCGGGGGGGCCCCCGTGAAACAGGTTAGAAGACTAGGTTCCCAAGCCTTTCACGGGTCTGGGTAACCGTGGTCTCGTCCAACCTCTCGACGCCAGGGTTCTTGGCCGCCTCGTCGGCGTACTTGCTCTCCGTGTACTCGACCCTCATTATGTAGGGGGGCTCCAGCCTGAAGGGCTGAACGACGCCGATCAACCCCATGGCTTGTCTCGCCTTCTCCCTGACCAGGTTCCTGGCCTTCAGAGGCGAGAGAGATACAGCCCTCCTCACCGAGAGCGCTCCCAGTACGTACTTCTCCTCTAGGCCCCACTTGACAACCGCCGCCTCGATCCCCGGGGCGAGAGCCCTCGCCTCGTCAGCAGCGGCCTCGTCCCCAGTAACGAGAACCGAGGGGATGCCTCGCTCGCCGAAGATGGCCATGTTCATGGCGATCTCGCCTATCTTCAAGTCGTTGAGCCAGACGTTCCGTAGGAACGGCACGAAGCTGTGGGACAGAACCCCGTTCTGGGTGCCCGCCATGCTGTGGAGCCCGTGGAGCACCATGGCATCGAAGGAGCTGTCGACGCCCGCGGGGCCCCCGTCCCCCGCGTGCATCACCAGCCTGCACTCGGGGTGGAGCAGCTCCACGTCGATGCCGCCCGGGAAGTCGCCGTGGCCCGGCCACGCGTAGACCTCAGTGGCGCCGCCCTCCAGGGCGCCCTCAACCAGAGCGTTGAGCTCCAGAGTCGCCAGCCTTATCACCTGCTGGTAGTATGCGCCGTCCTCCATGCACTGCTTCCTGAAGTCCACCACACCTGCGACGCCCTCCAGGTCACAGACGACGTAGACCTTCATCTGGTCATCCACCCCTTGCAATGGTCTCGGCCTTGACCATCTGCATGAGGAACCCGTTTGGGTCCCTCACTGTGAGTATCCACCTCTCCGTGTCCTGGTTGTAGACAGGGCCATCCAAGTTGTACCCTTTGCCCCTCAGAATCTCATGCGCCTCATCTAGGTCGTCCACTTGGACAGCGAAATGGCTGTACCCGGGATTGTCCGCGGCCCTGGTCTGGTTCAGGTCCACTGTGAGCCCCCCGGCAGCCAACTGGGCCGCCTCCAGGCCCCCGTGCCTGTGCCTGCTGGTTAGGGTGAACCCCAGGGCCTCGTAGAACCCTACGGCCCTGTCTAGGTCCGTGGCGAAGAAGTGTACGTGGTCCACTGCCTTGATCTTCATGGGTGATCCTCGACGCACCCATTCTAAATAGGTGGCGGTCAAGTTTTATCTGCGTATACACGTATACTGGGTTGATGCCCAGGCCCCTTACCGCTATAAGCAACTTCGCCGTCACCAACAGGTGCAACGGTCGGTGCAACACGTGCAACATATGGAAGATGGACCCGCGCCCGGATCCGGAGCTGAGCCAGATCACTCGGTTCCTCCACGACAATAGGCCCACGCTCAGGCACCTTAGGTTCATTCAGCTCACGGGCGGCGAGCCGTTCCTCAGGGACGACCTTCCGGCCGTGGTCGCCGCGGTGCAGGAGGCTCTGCCCATGTGCATGATCTGGTTACCGACCAACGGGCTTCTGCCCGAGAGGATCGCTGAGATGACCCGGGACATGGTGCTAAACGTCGATGAGCCCCGCCTGGGCGTAACCGTGTCCGTTGACGGTGAGGGGGTGTCCCACGACATTCAGAGGGGCATAGACGGCAGCTTCAAGCTGGCCATGGCCACCCTGAAGGCGCTCTCCGAGCTGAAGCGGCGCCACCCTCGCCTCAAGCTCTCCACGGGGTTCACGTTGACGACCCTCAACTACAAGCAGGCACCCGTAGTTCAGAAGATGTCCTACAGGTACGGCGCCGACTTCAGCGTCAGACCCGTCAACATAAGCGAGCACTACTACCAGAACCTGGGCGAGAACAGGCAGATGAGCCCCGAGGACCTTGGGCCCGTCGTCGCCCAGATGGCTCACACCGTGGTAAGCGAGAAGGGGGTCCTCAAGGGCCTGACGAACCTAGCCTACCTGCAGGGCGTCAAGGAGTTCATAGCCGAGGGTAGGACCATGGACTGCACCGCCGCGGAAGAGTCCGTATTCATAGACGCGGCCGGGGACGTCTACCCATGCATAGTGATGAACCACAGGATGGGGAACGCCTACGATACGCCCCTCAAGGACATCCTGTCGTCCGCTGAGGCTAATGGCGCACGGGAAAAGGTGCGCAGGCTCGAGTGCCCCACGTGCTGGCTTGAGTGCGACGCCTTCAGGGACATCTCCAAGGACCCTTCCAGGCTTCTACGAGCCCTGCTGTGGTCCTTCAACCTGTTCGCTTGATGATGTGGTAGCCGAACTGAGTCCTCACAGGCTCCTTGCCCGTCTCGCCTATGTTGAGGGCGAAGGCCGCCTCCTCGAAGGGCTTGACCATCTGTCCCCTGCCGAAGCTCCCCAGGTCGCCGCCCCTCTTGCCGCTGGGGCAGGTGCTGTGCTTCTTCGCCAGCTCGCCGAAGTCGGCCCCCGCCTTAAGCTCCTCCATCACCTTCAGTAACTGGCTCTGCTTCTCCACCAGTATGTGAGACGCCTTAATCTTATTAGCCATATTAAACCGGAGACTATGGGGGCCGGATGCTGATAAATGCTGTGGGGCTCAGGGGTTGAAGGGCTCCTTGTGGCGGAGGATCACGTCAACAACCTCGGGCCTCATCATGGTCTCGTCGGGCCTCATCCCCTCCAGCAGAAGGCTCCTCATCTTCGTGCCGCTGTAGTTGACGTGATCCTCAGGCCCGTGGGGGCATATCTTGTCGTTCTGGGGGCCCCCGCACCTGTTGCAGTGGAAGAAGTTGCGGAAGAATATGGGCGTGACCCCCAGGTCCGGGTAGTCCTCGAATATCTCCTGAGCCTCAAAGGGCCCGTAGTAGCTGCCGACGCCTGCGTGGTCCCTGCCGACGATGAAGTGGCTGCACCCGTAGTTCTTCCTGACGATGGCGTGGTGTATAGCCTCCCTGGGGCCCGCGTACCTCATCTCCATCTCCAGGGTCACCATGGTGGCGCTGT
>MEZG01000018.1 GCA_001775965.1 Candidatus Bathyarchaeota archaeon RBG_13_60_20
CGCGGCGGTGATGGCCAAGATATGTCATGCGGCCGGGTACGGCGGGTACGGCAGCCTGATGGGAAGCAAGAACCTGAAGGCCGTGGTCGCCAAGGGCCGCGGGGGTCTGCCCAAGGTGTCCGCCCCGGAGGCGGTGAAGCTGCTCTGGAGGAAGACCCACCAGATACTCATCGGCCGCACCCAGTTCAGGCGCCACGGAACCGGGTACGCTGGGTACAGCGTCGGCGCCGAGACCAGCTCTGAGCCTGTGCGCAACTGGCAGGAGGAGTGGCACGACGAGAAGAGCTACGCTGGACCTAGGTTCGAGGACAGGTTCTGGGTCAAGAAGAAGTGGGCCGACTTCAACTGCACTACCAACTGCATGAAGGTCAGCTGCATCAAGAGTGGTCCCTGGAAGGGCGATATAACCGACATGCCCGACTACGAGCTCCAGGCCTACTGTGGTACCAACTTCGGGATATTCGACCCCGAGGCCAACATACACCTGTCGGCCCTGGCTGACCAGCTGGGCCATAGCGGCATCAACGGCCCCAACACGGCCGCCTTCGCCGTGGAGCTCCACCAGAGGGGCGTCCTCAAGGACAGCGACTTCGGGTTCAAGCCAAAGTGGGGCGACGCAGAGACCTTCGACAAGGTACTGAGGCTGATGGCCAAGCGGGAGAGGATCGGTGACGTGCTGGCGGAGGGCACGTACAGGGCGGCGCTGAAGATAGCCGAGATGAGGGGCATGAAGCCCGAGGAGCTGCTCAGGTACGCGGTCCACGTGAAGGGCATCGAGATCGGGGCACACGGCACCAGAAGCGACGCTGACTACACCCACGACATAAGCTACGCGGCCAATGTGCAGGGCGGCGACCACACCAGCACCTCGACGGACGGGTATAGCGACATGAGCGGGGCCGTCTTCACCGACTCGGCCGTATTCTGCAACTTCTGCTTCTACGGTGTCCCCCAGAGCCTGGTCATGGACTACGCCAAGGCGGTCACTGGGTTCCCCATAACCCTGGAGAGCTGGCGCACCGTCACGGGCCCCAGGATCGTGACCCTGCAGAGGGCGCTACTCATGCTGGGCGGTCCGGACCTCAGGTGGGAGCCGGTGAAGGACGACGACAACCCGCCCAGGTTCTACGAGCCCCTGCCCAGCGGGCCCTACAAGGGCAAGACTACGGACAGGAAGCTTGTGGACGAGAAGCTCAAGGCGTACAACGAGACCCTGGGCTGGGACGAGCGGGGCATCCCGACCAAGGAGACCCTGAAGAAGCTGGACCTGGGTTTCCTCGAGAAGAGCATGACCAAGCTGAGGTAAACCCTCACCCCCATTATTTACCAAAAGTTTCTTGATTCCACCCCGCCTAGAGTACCCCATGAGTTCCATCTGGATTGTTAGAGACCCTGAGAACTGCTCGGGGTGCAGGCGCTGTGAGCTGGCCTGTAGCATGCGCCACGAGGGTTGGATGTGGCCCGAGGCTTCGAGGGTGCGCGTCTTCATGCCGTTCCCCGGGCTTGAGGTGGCTCACCTCTGCGCCCAGTGCGACGACTACCCCTGCGTCAAGGGCTGCCCCGCCGGGGCGCTCTCGGTGGACGCCGGGACCACGGCGGTCATCGTGGACAGGGAGGCGTGCACGGGCTGCGGCGCGTGCGTCGAGGCGTGCCCTGGCACCGTCCCCTTCCTCCATCCCAGGGATAGGAAGGCCGCTATCTGCGACCTCTGCGGCGGCGACCCTGAGTGCGTGAAGGTTTGCGGGGAGGCCGGGTACAACGCCCTCAGGCTGGTCCACGAGGGAATGAGCGAGAACCGCAAACTCTTCGCGAGGAACCCCGTGGAGGTTGCCCGGATGCTGGCAGTGAAGCTGTTCGGCGAGAAGGGCGAGAAGGTGATAGCGTGACGCCAAGAGGCTACGCCGGAAGGTACTTGGACGTCGACCTCACCAAGGGGGAGACAAGGGACATCGCCTTCCCCGAGGAGACCCTTGAGCAGTACTTCGGCGGCAGGGGCCTCGGGGCCAAGATACTGTGGGAGCGGATAGGCGACGGGTGGAGCGAGGTCGACCCCCTCGGCCCCGAGAACCTGTTCCTAGCCCTCACGGGGCCCATGACGGGCATCTACCCGGGTGGCCGCATCTGCTGCACCGGGAAGTCCCCCGTCAGCAACGGTACCGTGGGTTCCACGGCCAGCACCGAGTTCGCCCACGAGCTGAAGACCGCGGGCTACGACGGCGTCATAGTCTCTGGCAAGGCCGATGAGCCCGTCTACATCCTGGTCACGGAGGATGGCTGCGAGATCAGAGACGCCAAGCATCTGTGGGGTTTGATGGGGGAAGAGACCATCAAAGTTCTCAACAAGGAGGTCTCCGAGGAGCTGTCGCGGCGCGACCCCACCAGAGGCCTGGTGAAGGAGCCCGGCATGATCTATATCGGGCCCGCCGGTGAGAACATGGTGAGGAACGCCTGCGTCATGACCAAGCTCTGCCACGCGGCGGGCTACGGCGGCTACGGCTCAGTCATGGGCAGCAAGAACCTGAAGGCCGTTGTCGCCAAGGGTTGGGGGCCCCTGCCCGGCGTCTACGCGCCCGAGGCGGCGAAGCTCCTGTGGAGGCGTGCCCACGAGCACCTCATAGCCAACGACAGCTTCAGGCGCCAGGGCACGGGGTACGGCGGCTGGTCCACGGGCAACAAGTTCAGCAGCGAGCCCATACGGAACTGGCAGGACGAGTGGCACGACAGGAGGAGCTTCGGCGGCCCGGCCTTCGAGACCGGGTTCTGGGTGAAGAAGCAGTGGGCCGACTTCAACTGCACCACGGGCTGCATGAAGCTGAGCTGCGTCAAGGCTGGCCCGTGGAAGGGGGACATCACGGACAACCCCGACTACGAGCTCCAAGCGTATTGCGGGGCCAACTTCGGCGTCTTCGACCCGGCCGACGACATCCACCTGAGCGCCCTCATAGACAACCTGGGCCACTCGGGCATCGGCGGTGCCAACACCATGGGGTACGCTGCTGAGCTCTACCAGCGGGGTATACTGAATGAGGGTGACCTGGGCTTCAGGCTGGAATGGGGCGACACGGCGGCGTTCGACAGGCTAGCCCGTATGATAGCCTACCGTGAGGGAATCGGCGACGTCCTGGCTGAGGGGACATACCGGGCCGCCCTGAGGATAGCGGAGATGAAGGGGATGAAGCCCGAGGAGCTTCTCAGGTACGCGGTCCACGTGAAGGGCATCGAGGTGGGCGCCCACGGCACCCGCAGCGACGCCGACTTCCTGGCCCACGACATAGGCTACGCCGTGAACGTGCAGGGCGGCGACCACACAAGCATCGTCAGGGACGGGTACCACGAGATGTCGGGCTCCGTGTTCACCGACTCGGCCGTCGTCTGCAACTTCGCCAGGACCCCCCAGGAGCTCATGTTCGACTACGCCAAGGCCGTCACAGGCTACGACATATCCATCGAGAGCTGGCGCATGTTCAACGGGCCCCGGATTGTGACCCTGCAGAGAGCCCTACTGCTGCTTGGAGGTCCAGACGTGACCTGGGAGCCGGTGAAGGACGACGAGAACCCTGACAGGTTCTACGAGCCGCTGCCGTCGGGCCCTTATAAAGACAGGACCACGGACCGTGAGCTGGTGAAGCGCAGGCGCCTCGCTTACTTCGAGACTCTGGGATGGGACGAGCGGGGCATCCCGACGAAGGAAGCCCTGAAGAGGTTGGACCTGGGCTTCCTGGAGAAGAGCATGGCCAAGATTAGATAGCCACCATTTCCCAATATAATGTTATTGTGGGTTTATAATATGTTTATCCCACTATCTTTTAATAATGGGAATGTTCTTACCTACGTGTGGGCGAGACAGTCACAGTAGACGATAAGGGCAGGCTGGTCCTACCTAAAAAGATAAGGGAGGAGGCTCGGATAAAGGCCAACGCGGTTCTCCTGGTAGATGTTAAAGAGGAAGGCCACGTGGAGCTCATCGACCTGGAAGCCCTCATTAGGAAAGCCAGGGAGATAGCTACAGTAAAGCTACAGGGCTGGGAGGAGGAGGACCACGAGGCCACTAGGCTGATCACCGAGGAGGTGACGAGGCGTAAGGATGCGGCTCCTTGACACTGTGGTTTTAATCGGGGCTCTGAACACAGGAAACAGGCACCACACTGAAAGCGTCAAACATCTTGAAGAGCTTGGGGAGAGCAGCGAGGCTCGAGTACCCGTGACGGTATTGTTGGAAACCGACCTCGTTCTCAAGGCTAGGGGCTACTCCGCCGAGGAGCGGAGGCTTACCTGGCGGGCCCTCCAAGGCTGGATAACGTCTGACCGTGTGGTCCCTAACACTATAACATCGCTGCGTGATGCGATTTCTCTCCAAGAGAAGGGGCTCGACTACTTCGACTCCCTAATTACCTCCCTAGCCGTTGAAGCTGGTGCAACTGTGGTGACCACGGACAGGGCGATGAGAGACGTGGTAGGCACAGACTGGTAGAGCGTCATACATGGCTCAACCCATTGTTTATCAGCCACTACGCAAAAGGATGAAGGGATGAAGGTCCGGGTCCGCCTCTTTGGCGACGTAGCCTCCACTGTGGGCAGCAAACACGACGTCGAGTTGGTCGAGGGCGCCACGGTGCGCCACCTGGCCAATGTCCTAGCCGCCAAGGCGGGGCAGACGCGTCAGGGGTACCTCGGGGAGTTCAGGGTGGGGGGCGCGGACCTGGCCGTCATGGTGAACGGCAAGAACATCCAGCTCCTGGACGGCGTCGAAACCAGGCTCTGCGACGAGGACGACGTGGTCATCATGCCCTTCGTGGTGGGCGGGTAGACGCTGTAGGTGGGACTTGCACCCGCGTTCATATTGGGGAACTAGGTCAAAATCCCAGCGTATAAATCACCGTACCTTCGCTGAACATATTGAGAATACGTGAGCAGCTCCCCAACAGGAATTGACCGGGCTCACCCACAGGTGGATTGGTCCACCTGCATTTATCGTCGGAGCCCAGCCAATATTTATTCTTACAGTGTCACCGAGAACACGTGCTCGGTGATCCTTTTTCATCGACTTGAACCCTTATACAGGTCGATGGTAAAAGGCTTAAACCCGTTGCACGTTCCAGTTAACTGATAACCATGAAGGGATGGAACGGTAAGCTTCTCAGGGTGGACCTCACCAAGGGAACCACGGCGGTGACGCCCTACCCCGAGGAGGTAGCCAGGAAGTTCATAGGGGGCAGGGGCCTCGCCGTCAAGCTCCTCTGGGACGAGCTCCCCCCAGGCGTGGACCCCTTGAGCCCCGAGAATATGCTCATCTTCGCCACGGGCCCCTACACGGCCTTCCCTGTGCCTAACAGCGGCAAGATGGTGGTGGCCGCCAAGAGCCCCTTGACGGGTGGCTACGGCGACGGCAACCTGGGCACCCTGGCCTCCACCAACATGCGAAAATGCGGGCTGGACGCCGTAGTGATCACAGGTCGGGCCGAGAGGCCCGTGTACATCTACGTGGAGGATGACAAGGCCGAGATACTTGACGCCGGCCACCTGTGGGGCAAGAGCAGCTACGAGGCCGAGGACATGCTCAAGGAGAAGCACGGCAAGGCCGTGGGGGCCCTCCTTACAGGCCAGAGCGGTGAGAACAAGAGCCTCATCTCTACGGTGGTCAGCCAGAAGGGCAGGGCGGGCGGCCGCCCAGGCATGGGCGCGGTCATGGGCAGCAAGAACCTGAAGGCCGCCGTCTTCAAGGGCAGCAAGGAGCTGCCCGCGGTCGACCTGGACAAGCTCAAGGAGCTGGGTAAGGTGGGCTTCAACATGATACCAAAGTTCGACGGTTACCCCTACTGGAAGAAGGTGGGCACCATGATGGCCGCCGACATGATGCAGACGGCCAGCGCACTACCCACGCGCAACTTCAGCGAGGGCCAGTTCGAACACGTAGCCAACGTGAACGGCGACGCGGTCCACGCCGCCACCGTCACCCAGCGGGGCTGCCCCAACTGCAACATGATCTGCGGCAACACCATCCTGGACAGCGAGGGCAAGGAGTCTGAGCTGGACTACGAAAACGTCACCATGCTGGGCAGCAACATCGGCCTTGGGGACCTCAAGCAGGTGGGCACCCTCAACAGG
>MEZG01000019.1:0-7120 GCA_001775965.1 Candidatus Bathyarchaeota archaeon RBG_13_60_20
GGTCATTGCGCCTACTGCAAGACGAGCATCAGGCCGGTGCTTGAGAGCGGCCCCCACAGGAAGACGAAGGCCAGGTTCTGCCCTAATTGCGGGGCACAGATCTGGACGGTCTGCGCCTGCGGCGCTAATCTCAGGTACGAGGACCGCCAGTGCCCCGTCTGTGGGCGGGCTAACCCGATATTCCTGGGCAACGATCCGGCGTACCTGGCCGACAATGTGGAGGGCTGACCCCCTTCCATTTTTTTATTGGCTCATAATGATCCTCAGTCTAATAATATGTGGACTTGCGAACCGCTGAGTTGGCCACAAGCTGGTTGAGGTGGGCTACCGGCTCTGCTCGTGTTTAACGTATTCTCCTCGAGCCCAGGTGATTATCCTCTTAGCCTCCTCCACTCCCTCCCACTTCAGGACCTCGGTGACCACGCCCTCAGCCCTCTTGTAGTTGTTGTAGAAGTAGGTCAGCTCGTCGATCATGCTGCGGGGCAGGTCCTCCAGGCCATTTATATGCTTGTAGAAGGGGTCGGTGGTGCTGACGGCCACCACCTTGTCGTCCTCGTCCTCGCCGTCCATCATCCTGATGTTGGCCACGGGCCTGGCCACGGTGACGCAGCCTGTGAAGGTGGGCTCGTTTATGAGAAGCACAGCGTCCAGAGGGTCGCCGTCGTCGTCAAGTGTCCGCGGGATGAAGCCGTAGTCGCAGGGGTAGTAGGTGTACAGGACCCTGTTGAGCTTGAACGCGCCTAGCCTGGCATCGTACTCGTACTTGTTGCGGCTGCCCCTGTGTATCTCGGTCACGATGTATATGGTCTCGGGGGGCTCCGGGCCCGAGTCTAGGTCGCGCCAGTAATTCATCTTACCACCGGTCTATCAGGTAGGCAACGATATTTATGGGTTTAACCACCACAAACTCGGAGTTGGCTACAATTTATCTCCAGGATAATTGCGGTCGCATCTCATCCGCGAGTCATTAGAATATACAGACGTGTATTATTTCACTATGGGTCACAAGACGTTGACGGTCTCCAAGGAGGCGTACGAGGCCCTAGCCCATGAAGAAGGAGCGCGAGTCCTTCACCGAGGCGATCCTGAGGCTAACGGAGAAGAAGGAGAGGGGAACCCTCCTGGACTATGTGCGCTCGCTGGAGCCCGACGAGGAGTTCGCCGAGGAGCTTGAGAGGGTCGTTATAACTCCCCGTAGGGCTCCACGTTTCTGAGGACCTCCCTCCACAGCTCAAGGGTCTCCTCGGCCTCGCGCCTGTCCAGTATCTGGATGACGAACCCAGTGTGGACAAGGACATAGACGCCCGGCTTGACTGCCCCCGGCTCCATCAGGTCCACCACGGCCTCGCGCTTGACGCCGCCAAAGTCCACGACCGCGGTGCGGCCAGCCACGCTCTCGACGAGCCCCGGGACAGCCAGACACATTTCAATGAATCCAGTGCCGCGCCATTTATATGAGTTGGGTTTAAATCGGGGGTCCCGCTCTCATGCAGCGTATCCGGTGAACCATGCTTGGAGCGTAAGAACGTCAGGATCTTCTGGGGCATCTTCCTGGCCACCTTCTTCGCCATGTTCGGGGACACCATCCCTCAGAGCTTCCAGCCCCTGTTCATCGCCGGCCTAGGCGTCTCGCCTGCCGTCATCGCCCTCATATACAACATCAGGAACGTCATCCAGACCTTTCTCAGGCTCGTCGCGGGCACCCTCAGCGACACCCTAGGCCACAGGAGGCTGATGCTCGTCGGGCTAGCCCTCTTCGCGGTGGTCCCGTTCCTCTACAGCGTGGCCGCGAACCCGTGGGTGCCCGTGGTGGCCATGATGGCCAGCGGCATCGCCCTGAGCATCTACTTCCCGCCCAGCGAGGCGTACGCTTCCAGCCTGTTCCCGCCCGAGAAGGCGGGGGAGGCCATGGGCAGGTACCACATGAGCTGGGCGGTGAGCAGCGTCATCGGCCCCAGCGTGGGCGGGTTCCTGGTCAGCCTCGTACCCGGCTACAGGACCTTGTTCGTGTTCGCGGGGGTCGTCACCTCCATCGGGCTCCTCATAGCCTGGCGGTTCACTAAGGACGACAGCCACAACTCCAGCTCCCTGACCCCGGCCGAGCAACTGAGGCAGCTGGTCAAGAGCTTCCCCTCGACGATGAAGAAAATGATGTCCAACAGGAGGATACTGGTGGCCTCGGTCTCCGTCTTCGCCCACGCCTTCTGCCACTGGGGCCTCATCACGTTCATACCCATGCTGGGCGCCAGAATGGGCATGAGCGAGCTCCTCATTGGCTTGACGCTGACTGCGAACGCCCTGATGATCGCCGTCAGCCTCCCCATAGTCGGGCGCCTCTCGGACAGGGTGGGCAGGTTCACGCCCATAGCCACGGGGCTGCTGGTGAGCGTCGCGGTCTTCGCCCTCATGCCCCTGGCCCCCTACCACTGGATGATGCCCATACTAAACGCTGTCCTCGGCCTCTGCGCGGTCATGGTGTTCCCCGTGAGCCAGGCGGCCACCATGGAGGCGATGCCCCCCAGGGACAGGGGCACGGCCACGGGCGTCTGGGGCATGATCATGAGCCTCGGCGGCACCCTGGGCATGTTCACCATGAGCGGCGTCCTCGCCTTCTATACCATCGAGACAGTGTTCTACGCCAGCGCAGCGTTCACCTTGGCGGCCGCCCTCGTGGTGGTGGCCATGAGGGGCTACTTCAGCTGAGCAGGGTTCCTCACGGCTGCGCCTGTGTGAGGATCCACGACGACCCCGTAGCTTCTCTCAGCCTCCTCGGGCGAAACCAGGCCGTTGACAACGTCCCTGTGCACGAGCTCAGGCGCCCTCTCCATGGGGTCGCCATATCCTCCTCCACCCGGGGTCAGGATCATCAGTGTGTCGCCCCTGTGTATCTCAATGGTGCACTTGGAGGGCAGCCTCGCCGCCTCACCGTCAGCCCTGATGAGGGTGTAGACGCCGACCGCTCCCGGCTGGCCGCCCATCAGCCCCCAGGGCCTGATCTTGTGGCGCTCAGCCATCACGCTCAGGGTGGCCTTCCTGCTGGTCAGGGTCCATGTACGCTCGATGCCGCAGCCGCCTCGATGCTTCCCGGCTCCGCCGCTGTCCGGCCTCAGCCTATACGCCTTGAAGAAGAGGGGCAGGTAGCTCTCCAGGGCCTCAATAGGCGTGTTCATGGTGTTGGTCATGTTGATGTGGACGCCGTCCACGCCGTCTCCGATGGGCCTTGCGCCGCTGCCGCCCCCGATGGTCTCGTAGAAGGTCCACGGCGACCCGTCATCAAGGAGGCCACCGATGGTTATGTTGTTCATGGTGCCCTGGCTCGCGGCGGGCACCCTCCCCGGCACTATCTGGCTGAACGCCTTCATGAGGGCGTCCACGTTCCTCTGGCTGGTCTCCACGTTGCCACCCGCCACGGGTGCGGGCCTCCTGGGGTTCATAATGCTGCCCTCCGGGACCCTGAGCGTTACGGGCCTGAAGCAGCCGTCGTTCACCGGTATGGTGGGGTCCGTGACGCTGATGAGCGTGTAGTAGATGCCCGCCACGGTGACGCCCAGGGGCGCGTTCACCGGCCTCTCCACCTGGGGGCTGGTGCCCGCGTAGTTGAAGGCCACGGAGTCGCCCCGCTTGGTCACGGCGACGGCTATCTGGACGTCTCCGCCACCGGGCAGTATGTCCTCCAGATAGTCCACGGCCGAGTATATACCGTCCGGCATAGCTGCCAGCTCGGCCCGCATCCTGCGCTCGCTCTGGTCCATGACGCTGTCCATGGAAGCGTGCAGGGTCTCTACCCCGTATTGCCCCACCAGCTCGCTGACCCGCTTGGCGCCCGTGTTGTTGGCGGCCACCTGGGCTCTTATGTCGCCCATCTGGACGTCAGGGGTCCGTACGTTGCTCCTGATGAGGTTGGCCAAGTCCTGGTTCATGCGGCCCCCCTCGATGAGCTTCACCGGAGGAATAATCAGTCCCTCCTGGTACAGCTCCGAGGCGTCCGCGGCCAGGCTCCCAGGTGTCTTGCCTCCGACGTCTGTGTGGTGGGCCTTGTTGGCCGCGTACCCGATAATGGCGTCGCCATGGAAGATGGGGGCTATGAGGGTCAGGTCGGGGAGATGGGTTCCGCTGATGTAGGGGTCGTTGAGCAGCAGCATGTCCCCCTGGCCTAGCCCGCCCCTGTAGGTCTCCAGGCCAACCCTGACGGCCAGGGCCATGCTCCCGAGGTGCACAGGGATGTGCTCGGCCTGGGCTACCAGCTCCCGGCGGTGGTTGAAGAGCGCGCAGCTGTGGTCCATCCGCTCCTTGATGTTGGGGCTGTAAGCCGACTTCTTGAGGGCTATGCCCATCTCCTCGGCCGCGTAGATGAGGGCCCCCTTGACGACCTCCACCGTGGTGAAGTCCGGCTTCACCGCGTCAGCCTCCGTAGCACCAGGTTGCCGAGCCTGTCCGGCTCGTAGCTCCACCCCGGGTAAACCACCGTCGTGGAGTCGTACTGCTCTATGATCGCCGGGCCCTCCGCCTTCCCCGTGAGGGCGCCGCGCTGGATCACGCTGGCGTCCACCCAGCCGCCCACGGTCTCGTAGTAGACCCGCCTCGTGGAAGCCTCGCGCTCTTCAGCGGCCACGGCCTCGGTTAGCTGGGGCTTGTCCAGTCGCCCAACGACCCTGAGCTTGGCGTTCACCATCTCCACGGGTTCGTCCTCGGCCGCGTACCCGTACACCTCTCTGTGCTTCACGTGGAACGCCTTCACGCTTCCCCGTATCGAATTGCCCGTGACCGGGGAGCCTGTCCCAACGTTCAGCTCGAAGCCTTGGCCCCTGTACCTTATGTCCAAGCTCCTCGTGAAGCTGCGGCGCTCTGCCGATACGCTTTCCTCGGACAGCGTCGCGTCTCCACGCCTTTCCAGTATCCTGAAGCTCGACTCTAGGTCATCCGGGTTCACGTCCTCGACAGGTGTGAGCATGGGGTACGAGTAGTCGTGAAAGAGGTCGGCTGTGAGCAGCCCCAGGGCGCTGAACATGCCCGGGTTGGGCGGTACCAGCACGAGCCCGATCTCCAGCTCATCGGCCAGGGCGCAGACGTGCATAGGGCCGGCGCCGCCGAAGGCCACCATGCTGAAGGCCCGAGGATCATAGCCACGCTCCACGGAGACGATCCGTAGAATCTTCCCCATCATGCTGTTGGCGATGCGCACGACGCTTACGGCGGCCTCGTGGGCCGAGACCCCCAGGGCCCCTCCAAGCTCCTTGAACGCCTTCTCAGCAGCCTCAGGGTGGATGCCCATGTCGCCGCCCAGAAGCTCGGACGGGTTCAGCCTGCCCAGCAGTAGATTGGCGTCCGTTATGGTAGCCTCAGCGCCTCCGCGGCCGTAGCAGGCCGGCCCAGGGACGGCGCCCGCGCTTATGGGCCCCACCTGGAGGCCGCCGTTCACAGTGCGTGCGATGGTACCCCCACCTGCGCTGCACTCAGCAAGGTCGATGAACGGGAACCTTACAGGATACCCGCTTCCCTTCACAAGCCGCCCCATGTGGATGTGGCCTGCGACCTCGTACTCAGGCACCACCTCAGGGACCCTGCCCCGAACCGTTCCCGCCTTAGCCGTGGTCCCGCCCATGTCGAAGCTGATGATGTCACCGGCGCCGGTTTGCTCCCCCAGCCAGGCGGCCGCGATGACCCCGGCGGCGGGGCCCGACTCCACCATGGTGGCCGGCTGGCCGCTGATGACGTTGCTCTTAGCCATTCCACCGTTGCTTTGCATCATGTAGAGGGGTGCGTCAACCCCCAGCTTTTTCAGGTCGTCTTCCAGGCGGGTGATGTACGTGTGTATTACGGGCATGAGGGCAGCGTTCACCACGGCTGTACTCAGCCTCTCGTACTCCCTGTACTCGTTGCTTATCACGTGGGAGGCCGTGAACAATACGCCGGGGCACGAATCCCTGAGAATCTCCAGGGCTCTGTCCTCGTGGCGTGGGTTGGCATAGCTGTTGATGAGCCCCACGGCCACCGACTTTATTTTGGACGCGTCAAGCTCATGGGCCACCCTCTTCACCCCCTCCTCGTCTAGCTGTTGAACTATCTCCCCCCTGGGGCCCACGCGTTCACGGACCTCGTACCTGTGTCTACGCTCTACGAGCATGGGCGGCCTCGTGAAGAACAGGTTGTACACCTCGGCCCGCCTCTGCCTCCCGATCTCGATGACGTCTCTGAAGCCCTCAGTTGTGACCAGGGCCGTGCGCGGTACGTCTAGGTCTATCTGTCCTAGGAGCGTGTTGGTAGCTATCGTGGTGGCGTGGCCCACCATGCTTATCTCCCCCGGCTTTTCCTGCCCCAGGAACTGATTGAAGGCGTTGACGACGCCCTGCTCCGGGTTCCTGGGCACGGTCGGCACCTTCACGTTCCTTATGCTGCCGCTGTCCTCGTGGAACGCTACGAGGTCGGTGAAGGTCCCTCCCACGTCAACGCTGACCCTGATCACCATCGATCCTCCGTACACCTATGAGATTAAGGTGCCACGGATAAAACAACCGAAAACTTAGGGCTTAAGCTTCCTGCCGCTGAGCTTCACGGCCTCCAGGACCACGTGGCTCTCGGCCTTCTCTATCCCGGGGATGCCGCTGACCCTGTCCAGCAGCTCTAGCGCTGACTGTCTGTCCCTGCACATGGCCAGGGCAAGCAGCTCGCACTCGCCGCTGACGCGCATCACCATGCTGACCTCACCCTGATCGGCTACCTTGGACCCTATCGCGGAGAGGTCGCTCCCGGGCGACGCCGATATCCTCAGGCAGAGGGGGTAGCATTCCAACGCGTCGGGGTCCGTCACGACTGTGTAGCCCCTGATTACGCCGCTCTCCTCCATTGCCCTGATCCTACTGGATACGTTTACGTGGCTCACGTCCAGGGCCTTAGCTATCTCCCTGTAGCTCATGCGGGAGTCCTCCTGCAGAAGCCTGATTATCTCGTCATCCAACATATCCAACTTGTCCGCTGCTTTCACAGGTTAATCACCTCGGCCCCGCTGAACATGAGGTCAACCAACTCACCGTAGGTTAAGCTCCGCAGCCCCTTTATAGAATCGGCGTCGAGGCCGCGCCTCGCGGCGTCGATACCCAGCACGTATACCGTTTTTTTATTG
>MEZG01000019.1:7237-20757 GCA_001775965.1 Candidatus Bathyarchaeota archaeon RBG_13_60_20
AACAGCACTAGCTTGCTCATGGCACCACCTAGAACACGAGGCTGACCTCGGCCCAGCCGAGGAGCCAAGCTATCTTCTCCCTGTCCGCCCTCACTGCGCCCTCCACCAGGTCGGCGTCGGCCAGCCCTTTGGCCCTCAGGGACTCCGAGTCTACATGCATCTCTACATCCAGGTCTGGCATGTCGGCCAGGAGCTTGCCCGTCAGGGTCTTGTCCACGCCGTCCAGTGCAGCGTAGACCCCGTCGCCCATCCACACAACCTTCACCTCGTGCTCCCAGAGGCCGGCCGCCGTCCTAAGCGCCTCATAGTAGTTGAGGCTGGTGAAGGGCCGTGATCTGATTACGATGAGTGTCTTTTTCTCTGCCATCTAGCCCGCCCCCGTGAAGCTGATCACGGCGTCAGCCTCCGCCAGCGACTCGCTCAGGTCGAATATGCCGCCGATGTCCATGCCCTCGGGGATGTCCTTCTCAGATACGCCCCTGAGCTCCATACATACCCTGCAGCCGCTGAACTTGGCGCCCGACTCCATCAGCTCCCTGATCTTGCGGCTCACGGAGTCCACTTGGAAGGGCTCTCCGCTCTGGCTCTTCAACGGGTTGTAGACGCCATCCATCATCAGGTAGACGTCCACTTGGTGTCCTTTAGCCAGGGCTGCCCTGGTGATCTCCAGTGCGTTGTCTACGGCCTCGTGCTGGAACGGGGACTCGCAGAGGAGTATGAGCATCCTGCCCACCGGGCTCACCTATATGAAGAGCTGGACGTCGGCGTCCATGGCTATGTCCAGGAAGGTTGCTGCACCCACGATCTCATCCACCTCGGGGATGAGGTCATCCTTCTTGACGTCCATGATCGCCATCGTCGTGCTGCACGCGTATATCTTAACGTTCCCGGTGCTCCTGCTCATGGCGAGGAGCTCGGTCAGGGTCGGCGTGCCCACCTTCTTGATCTTGTCCTTCATCATGCCTGTGCCGACGCTCATGATGCCGGGTAGCTTGGCAGAGTCCAGGCCCCCCTTCTTCAGGGCGTTGAGGCCCCAGAAGGTGAAGAACAGGTGCACCTCGGCGTCCATGGCGCCCCCGGTGCTACTCAGCATGAACACGGGGTACAGCTTGTCCAGGGTGCCGCTGTGGACGATTATAGCCATCTTCTTCGGTTTCTCGCTCACCTAGCTCACCTCTATGAGGAACGAGTAGACGCCAGAGTTCTCGGAGGTATCCACGAGCCTGTTACCCGTCTTGCTGGCCCACGCTGGGATGTCCCTTACGCTGCCCGGGTCCGTGGCCATGAGCCTGAGGACCTGCCCTGGCTTCATGACCTTTGTCGCCTTCTTGAGCTGCACTATGGGGATGGGGCAGTACATGCCCTTGCAGTCGAGTTCAACGTCAACCTTAGTTCCAACCATAATACTTACCGAATGGTAGATTCGGACTGTAGTATTTAACCATATGGTAAATACCACTCCTGCCTCAGCACCTTCTCCACGAACCTTCTGGTCGCGGGCATCATGTCCACCGAGTCGAGGCCGCTCAGCGGCACCCAGCGGGCGTCCGGCGCATCCGAGCTTGGGTGGACCTCGCCCCCCATGTACTCGCAGAGGTACTCGAACAGAATGTAATGGTACTTGACCCTGCCCGCGTCGTCCCTTGCGACGCTGTCAAGGACAGCAACTAGTTTCAGGGGCCTGACGGCCACACCCGTCTCCTCGGCCACCTCTCGGACCAAGGCCTCCTCCAAAGTCTCACCCACCTCCACGGCCCCGCCCGGGAGCCCCCACTTGCCCTCGGAGGGCGGTTTGCCCCTCACACTCAGCAGTATGCTTCCTCGGTGGATGATCATCCCTGCCACCCCCGGAATGGGGCGCGCGGGATAGGTCCTGCTCGTGGCGGTCACCCTAGACAGAGCCGTAGCCCTCGTCCAGGGCACGGAGGTTAATCTCCTGCATGCTGGGCCGCATGTTCGCCCGGACGGCGTCCTTGAGGAGCTCCAGGTTCACGGTCTCGCTGCGCCTCGCAAGCGCCCCGAGGAGCACCATGTTGGCCACGATGGGGTTACCCAGGCGCAGGGATATCTGGCGGGCGGGTACCCCCATCATCTCCACGTCGCCCCTGACCCTCCCGGCTTCCTCCATGACCTCCGAGTCAACCAAGATCAGGCTGCCCGGCTTGGCCACACCCACGAACTTCTTGAAGGCGGGCAAGCTCAGGGCGAGAAGCACGTCGCTGTGCTCGAACTGTAGGTCGTTGATCTCCGAGTCACTGACCATGACCTCGCTGCGGCAGCTCCCGCCCCGGGCCTCGGCCCCGTAGCTGCGGCCGAACATGACCTCGTAGCCCTTCCTGAAGAGGGCGTCGCTGAGGAACTCGCCCGCGGCTAATACGCCCTGGCCGCCTGTCCCGCTTATCAGTATGTTCTGCTGCACGCTACTCACCCTTCGCCTTCCTCATGATGGCCCGGAGGCTCTCGGTGAACTCCGGGCGCTCGGACCTCTCGAATAGACCCACCTCGATCTTCTTCTCCAGGTGGTCCGCGACGCCGCCCACCGAGCTCAATCCGCCCAGCTTCTCCCTTGTGACCTCAGGTTGCTTGGTCTCCACCCTCACGACCTGGCCGAAGCCTATGTGGTCGACTATTCTTGCCTTGACGCCTTCCAGCGCCTCCGCCTGAATGAGCGTCTCCTTCACGTCGCCCTTAGGAACCGCGTATAGGTAGCCTGTCTTGCCCGGGCGGCCCCTGACGTAGGTGCTCTCGCCGAACATCTCGAGGATTCTCGGAGGAAGGCTCTCAAGGGCTCCTCGGAGGTTGAACACGCGCCTCTGCTGCGTCGGGCACTGGCTCAGTATCTCTATGAAGGAGAAGCCTTTGTGCTGCAGGGCCTCCTTCATGGCGTTGGTGAGCTCCACGACGTGGTAGGTGCTCCACTTGGCCACGTAGGTGGCCCCCGCCGCCTTTACAAGCTGGGTTATGTCGAAGGGACTCTCAGGGTTCCCGTAGGGGCTGGTCACCGTGGTCTCCCCGTGGAGCGTCGTGGGGGCGATCTGGCCGCCGGTCATGGCGTAGCTGAAGTTGTTCACTAGGAACACCTTGAGGTCGATGTTGCGCCGCGCGGCGTGTATGAGGTGGTTGCCGCCGATGCCCGCGCCGTCGCCGTCCCCCGTGAACACCACCGTGGTGAGGTCAGGGTTGAACGCCTTTGCCCCCGTGGCGAAGGCGATGGCCCGGCCGTGGGTCGTGTGCAGGGTGTCGCCGTCGAAGTAGGGGCTCGGTATCCAGGCGCTGCACCCGATGCCTGACACAGCTAGTATCCTGTCCTTGTCGATGCCCAGGTCGTCTATGGCCCTCAGGAAGCACTGGAGGATGATGCCGCCGCCGCAGCCCGGGCAGAAAGCCGTGGGCTGTGCCCTCACGTACCGGTCCCTGTAGTAGTAGAGGCTCTTCAAGCCGCAGCCCCCCTTATCGCCTCCAGGACCTCACGAGCCATGTGAAGCTGCCCCCCGATCTTGCCAAGCGAGACCACCTTGGTCCTTCCGCAGGCCACCCTCTCCACCTCCCTGACGAGCTTACCGAAGTTCATCTCGACGACGATGACGGCGTCCACCTGGTCGGCTAGCGCCGAGACATCCTCCTCGGGGAAGGGCCAGATGGTCTTGAGCCTGAATAGGCCCGCCTTGATGCCCTCCCCGCGGGCCTGGTTGACGGCCTCCAAGCTGGGTCGGGCGCTAGCGCCGAAGCTCAGGACCGCCACCTCCGCGTCCTCCATCTGGACCCTGTGGATGTCCCTGATCTTGGGCTCGGCGTTCAGTATCTTGTCCCTGATCCTGTAGACCGTCATCTGGTGGTACTGCGGGGTGACGATCCTCATACCGTCGGGCCTGTGGGTACTGCCCGTGACGAGGAGCCTGTGGCCCTCCCCGAAGGCTGGCATCTCCGGGACCAGGCTGGGGTCGTCCGTTCCCCACGGCGTACTGCTCTTGCTGGTCGGCTTGCGCCTGTCTACAACCTCCACTTTTTCGGGGACGACCAGCTTCTCCTGTATATGTGCCACGAGCCCGTCGCTCATCAGCATCACCGGAGTCCTGTAGGCCTCGGCAAGGTTGAACGCCCTGACCGTGAGGTCGAACATCTCCTGGACGCTCCAGGGGCTTATGGCTATCACCTCGTAGTCGCCGTGGGCACCGTACCTGGCCTGGTAGATGTCCTGCTGGCTCGGGTCGGTGGACTGACCCGTGGAGGGGCCGCTGCGCTGCACGTTCACCACTACCAGGGGCGTCTCCGTCATGTGCGCGTACCCTATGTTCTCCTGCATGAGGCTGTACCCGGGGCCGCTCGTCGCGGTCATGGCCTTGGCTCCGGCCCAGGAGGCGCCTATGACGCTGGACATGCTGGCTATCTCGTCCTCCATCTGCAGGAACACGCCCCCCACCTTGGGCAGCTCAGCTGAAAGGTGGTGGCTGATCTCGCTGGCCGGGGTGATCGGGTAGCCCGCGAAGAACCTGCACCCCGCCCGCAGCGCTCCCTCCGCGCAGGCCACGTTCCCCAGAGTCAGGTGCCTGCCGGGTTCAAGCATCGCCTTGTTCCTCCACGTTGACAGCGAAGTCCGGGCAGTAAAGCTCGCACCACCTGCAGCCGATGCAGTCCCCCTCGGGTATGGGCTTGGTGCCGCCCAGGGCTGTCTTCTTATCCGACTCCTTCAATATCTTCCCCCCTCGGGTGTTGCACATGTGGACACAGATGAGGCAGCCCTTGCACTTGTCCTCGTCTATTGCCACGCTGAACCTCTTAACCGTCGCCAAACACCTCGAAACCTTGGATCTGAGATAATTGCGGAAGGAGGAATAAAACAGTGAGGGTCAGGCACGCAACCTACGCGCCCAGCTTTCTAAGGACCAGGTTAGCGACGCTGCTGTCCTGTATGGCTATGCCAACCGACTTGAACACCGTGATTCCGTCCTCAGGCGTCCTTCCCTTCTTCCGGCCTGAGACCAGCTCCTTGAGCTCCGCGTATATGTGGTCCTCGGTGATGGCCCCCTCCCTGATGGGAATGAGCACGTCTCCAGCCTCCAGCATTATGCCTTCCCTGTCGTCTATGACCAGCTTGGACTCGACCACCGTCGCGGTGTCCAGCTCCCTCCAGTCGGGGTAGAAGGCCCCTATGGCGCTGACGTGAACCCGGTCCTTCAGCCACTTCCGGCTGACAACGGGGACGCTGCTGGTTGTTGCCGTCAGCACAATGTCGGCGTCCCTGCAAGCCTCCTCGCCTGTCGAGGCTGGTTTAACCTCTACGCCCAGCATCGCCGACATCTCCTCCGCGAACCGTCTCCGGGCATCCGGGTAGATATCGTAGATGTAGACCCTCTCTATGTCGCGTACGGTGCAGGCGGCCCACGTCTGGGTCCGCCCCTGCACGCCCGCCCCGAATATAGCCACGGTGGACGCGTCCTCGGGGGCGAGGTACCTGGCCGCGACGCCCGTGATGGCGCCGGTCCTCATGGCGGTGAGGTAGGTGGCATCCATGAACGCCTTAACGGCCCCCGTCCTTGGATCGTTCACCACGAGCCACGCAGCTGTGGTGGGGAGCCCCTTCCCCCTGTTGTCAGGGTATATGCTTATGATCTTCGTAGCCTGGGCGTCCAGCCCCGTGAGGTAGCTGGGCATGAAGCTGATGCTGCCGTTGTACCTTGGCACCATGATGGTTGACCGCGGGGGCATCACTACTCTGCCCTCGGCGTGCTCCTTGAACGCCTCCTCCACCGTGTCCACCGTCTCCTCCATGGTGATGAGCTTCGCTACGTCGCCGTCTGAGAGGAATAGCATGGGTACCAAGACTAGGTGCGGGCCTCGCTATAAAAGCATCAGCCCCACCCATTTGAGCCTGCCACCCGTGCCCCCAAACAAAAAAATATAAGCCCCCGGGGCAAAAACATCTATACCTCCTCCACTAAACATATAATGAATTCACAGAGGCTGAGACCAGATGAAGGGCATGCTCGACCGACTCGTAGGCAAGGCCGACGAGAACGGCGAACTCTCCGGCACCCGCTACATCAAGGCAATACCCCTCAGAGCCTACGAGGACATAGACGTCATCAAGGCAGAGGTGCGGGCGGGCAACATCGTCATCTGCAACGTGGCCCCCCTCGCCAAGCACAACATAGAGGACGTTAAGCGGGGGATCAACGAGCTCAACGAGTACGCCCAGAGCAACGAGGGGGACATAGCCCGGCTCGGCGAGGAGCGGGTCATCATCACCCCCAAGAACGTGAGGATCTGGCGCGGCAAGGAGTAGGCCCTAGGCCAGGCTGAACGTGTCCAGCAGCCTCGGCGCGTACCCCCTCACACCACGCATCTTGGACACCGTCCGCGCCATGTTGTCGCACTTTGACTCCTCGCCGTGGACCATGAAGACCTTCTTCGGCTGAGGCTTTAGGCGCTTAACGTAGTTCACCAGCTGCCTGCGGTCGCTGTGGCCGCTGAAACCCTGGACGGTGTGGGTGCTCATGTCGATGTTGATGACCTCCATCTTCCCGTCCTGGTTGTACACCTGGGCCGACGCCATGCCCGACTGGATGCGCTGCCCAAGGGTTCCTGAGACCTGGTAGCTTACGAAGATAAGTCCGTTCTCCCTGTCCGGAGCGAGCCTCTTGAAGTACTCCAGGACCGGGCCGCCCTCCATCATGCCGGCCGTCGCCATGATTATGCAGGGGCCGCCGGTGGTGATTTCGTCACGGCTGTCGTGCTGCTTCACAACGGTGAAGTAGTCGCTCTCGAAGGGGTTCATGCCCTCCGTGAGGATCTGGTCCCTTATCTCGTGGCTCAGGTAGTTGGGGTACGCCGTGTGGATGCCCGTGGCCTCGCTTATCATGCCCTCGATGTAGACTGGTGCCTCCAGGAGGTCGCCCTGCTCCATGTACTTGTTGATGACCATGAGTATCTCCTGGGCTCTGCCGACGGCCGGGACCGGGATGAGCACCTTTCCCTGCTTCAGTATGTGGTTGACTATGCCCACGAACTCCCCCTCTGTCTCGTCTCTGCTGGGGGTGTTGTTCTCCGGGGCCCCGTAGGTCGACTCCATGATGAGGGTCTCCACCCTGGGGAAGTAGGTGGAGGCCGGCTGGAGCAGAGCCGTGGGCCCGAACTTGAAGTCACCCGTGTACACGATGTTGTGCAGGCCCTTGCCTATGTGCAGGTGGGCCAGGCTCGACCCCAGTATGTGGCCCGCGTTGTGGAGCGTGAGCCTGATGTCCGGGGACACGTCCGTCACCTCCCCGTATGCGAGGGGGATGGTGTGAAGTATGACCTCGAAGATGTCCTCGGGGCTGTACGGAGGCACCTTGCCCTCCTTCATGGTGACGTCGAGGTAATCGCTCTGTAGGAGCGCCATGACCATTGCCGTGGGCTCGCTGCAGTACACGGGTCCGTTGTAGCCGTACTTGTAGAGGTAGGGGAGGAACCCGCAGTGGTCCAAGTGGGCGTGTGTGACCACCACGGCGTCCAGGCGGCCCAAGTCGAACTCCTCCACGTCCAGCCTGGGGTAGGACTGGATGGGCGTCCTGCTCCCAGGGTTAATACCGCAGTCCATGAGGATCTCGCTCTCCCTGGTCTTCACCAGGATGGCTGAGCGGCCCACCTGCCTGCTGCTGCCGAGGAACGTGACCCGGACATCCCCAGCCTGCTGGTATATGGGGCGGAAGATGGACTCGCCAGTCTCCCTGAGAACCTTCTCCCTCTCCTTGCTCTTGCTGTAGAGGAAACCCCTGATCTGCTTTATAGTCATGCTGGGTATGGGGGGCGACCTGACAAAGTTGGGGCTCCAGTGGGTCTTCTGCACGATGTCCAGTACATTTGACCCGTTCTTCCCTATGGCTACGCCCGGCTTCTCCACCTCTAGGACCACCTCCCCGAGGGCCGGGTCGAAGTACGCCTGTACGAGGCCCGCCTCCTGCAGGGCCTCCCTAATGATGTTCTCCGACTGAAGCTCGGGCATCCTGACCGAGGGGTCGCTGCGCACCACTATCCGCTTCTTTATGATGCCCGCTATCTCGCCCACAATGTGGCTGCTCTCCTGCAGTATCTCGGGCTTGTAGCAGTATATGGCCAGCCGGGGGCCCTCGAACTCTATCCTGGTTATTCCGACCTCGGGCGGTATCTTGTCTAGTATCGCCTGCCTTATCTCGGAGTAAGTTAAGCCCTGTGTGCTATCCATCTGAACCGAACTCAGTTAACCAATACTCTCTGCTTCTCTTCCAGCGTGAGCTCCCGGAAGCCAGAGCTATCGATGACGACCACGTCGAAGCCGTCCCCGCTGGCGACGTCCCGCTTCATGGCGGCGTCGACGGCCCTCACCACAACCGGCAGCATCTCCTGGATGGAGCTGTCCTCGCTGAACTCGGTCTCCAGCACGCCGTAGGCGAAGGGAGAGCCCGAGCCTGTGGACACCATCTTCTCCTCGATGAGGCTCCCGTAGGGGTCAAGGTTGAACACATGCGGGCCGGTCTCATCGAAGCCGCCCACCAAAGCCTGCATGGGCAGGGGCATACCCACCTCACGGTTCTGGAAGAGGAGGTTCGATACAAGCCTCGCGGCCGATTTGACAGGTATGGGCCTGTTCTTCTCAAGCTCGTAGAGCCGGGAGTTCACCTTCAGTATCTCAACGACCTTCTGGGCGACGGCCACGCCACCGGCTATGGTCATGGCCAGGTTATCCGTGATCTGGTAAACCTTCTTCGCATGCTTACTCGCGACGTAAGTGCCCATCGTAGCCCTGGTGTCTGTGCCGAGTATTACCCCGTCCTTGCACACGACTCCTATGGTCGTGGTTCCCTTCAGTATCCTTGTTTCTGCAGACATCGATATCTCTCCTAAACAAACTACTAAGAGATAGGTATCCTAGAAAGGAAGACCAAGTAAGTTAAAAAGGTGCCCATTTTATAAGGTTTCCTGATCAGGCAAAGACATATGTATGTGCCAACCTGAATAAACGGTATTCGAGGATAGGTCTGAGTGCGTGTTGACTAGTCCTGAGCAGAGGCACCCGATCCACAGGATCGATCTTCCGAGGATCGTGCTCGTAGGAGAGTCGGTGCTGGACAAACTGATCCCCGTCTGCCAGGAGCTGGGATTCAAGACAGCTTTGATAGTCACGGGGAAGACTACATACAACGTCGCGGGGGAAAAAGCTCAGAAACACCTTGAAGAGGGTGGGCTCGACACCGAGTGCATCTTCGTGGAAGACGCTACTCTGGACACTGTAGGAAAAGTTGTGGAGAAGGCGGAGGAGATAGATGCCCACGCGATACTGGGCGTGGGTGGGGGGAGGAACATCGATGTAGCCAAGCTCAGCGCCTTCAAGACGAGCAGGTCTTTCATTAGCGTACCCACCGTGGCCAGCCACGACGGCATAGCCAGCAGCCTGGCCTCAGTGAAGGGCATGGGCAGACCCTACACGGTGAGGGCGTCATCGCCCATAGCCGTGATCATGGACAGCAAGATCATCGCGGAGTCGCCTTACAGGTTCACAGCCGCTGGCTGTGGAGACATTATCTCCAAGGCCACGGAGGTCAGGGACTGGCGGCTCGCCCACGACGAGAACGGCGACTACTACGGGGGATACGCGGGCAGCTTGAGCCTCATGGGCTCGGAGCACGTCATGAGGGAGGCACCCCTGATTAAGGAGAGGACGCAGGAGGGCATCAGGACCGTGCTGGAGGCCCTGGTGAGCTGCGGGGTAGCAATGAGCATAGCCGGGAGCAGTAAGCCGACGAGCGGCTCCGCCCACCTGTTCAGCCACGCCATTGATAAGATAGCTGAGAAACCGGCTCTCCACGGAGAGCAATGCGGCGTGGGCGTCATCATGATGGCCAAGCTTCACAATCTGAAGTGGAGGGCCATAAGGAAGAGCCTCCAGATCATAGGCGCCCCAACGACAGCTGAGGGGCTTGGCTTGGACCCCGACACGGTGGTGGAGGCCCTGACGATAGCTCAGTCCATTAGACCCGAACGTTACACGATCCTTAGCAAGGCGAAGCTGGACAAGAGGAAGGCCAGAAAGCTAGCCGAGTCGACGGGAGTAATCTAGCAAGCTGCTGTGGATGTTTGTCCCGGAGTAAGGCCGTTTATTTAACCCGTGGAACCCGCTTTGTCGCCCCTCGTTCTAAAATCTTTATAACCATCACCGCCTTCATGAGAATAGAATATTTAGGGTGAACAGCCTGTGAGCAGCGTCCAACTGAAAGTAGCAGAAGCCAAGCAGCAGAGAGACGTAGGTAGAAGCATAGCGCGGATGGACTCGGACACCATGAAGACGCTGGGCGTGACCGTGGGAGACGTGGTTCAGATCGACGGCAAGAAGGCTACGGCGGCAAAGGCGTGGCCCGCCTACCCAGAGGACCAGGGCCAGGGCCTCATAAGGGTCGATGGGTTCATCAGGAAGAACTGCAGCGTGTCCATAAACGAGTTCGTCAACGTGAAGAAGGCCGAGGCCGAGTACGCCTCGTCCGTGAAGCTGGCCCCCGTGGACATCAGGATCAGCGTGGACAACGACTTCATAAGGTTCGTGAAGGACAGGCTCATCGACAGGCCAGCCACCAAGGGGGACACCCTCCTCATCATGATGCTTGGTCACAGCGTACCCTTCATGGTGGTGAACACCAGGCCTGCGGGTATCGTCAAGATCGCGCCTACCACGGAGATCAGCATCATGAGCGAGCCGGTCCCCGAGCTGGAGATGCCCAGCAGGACCACCTACGAGGACATAGGCGGCCTGGACGAGGAGATCAGGCGCATCAGGGAGATGGTGGAGCTGCCTCTGAGGCACCCGGAGATCTTCCAGCGCCTAGGCATTGACCCGCCGAAGGGTGTCCTGCTCCATGGCCCCCCCGGTTGCGGTAAGACGCTTCTGGCCAGGGCCGTGGCCAGCGAGTCGGAGGCCAACTTCTACGCCATCAACGGCCCAGAGATCATGAGCAAGTTCTACGGCGAGTCCGAGGCCAGGATGAGAAAGATGTTCGAGGACGCCGAGAAGAACGCGCCCAGCATCCTCTTCATAGACGAGATAGACGCCATCGCCCCCAAGCGCAGCGAGGTCACCGGAGAGGTGGAGCGCCGAGTCGTCGCCCAGCTCCTGGCGTCTATGGACGGCCTCAAGGGACGCGGCCACATCATAGTCATCGGAGCCACAAACCGGCCTGAAGCCATCGACGAGGCCCTGAGGAGGCCCGGCAGGTTCGACAGGGAGGTCGAGATAGGCATCCCGAGCCGGGGCGGCAGGATGGAGATACTGCAGATCCACACCAGGGGTATGCCCCTCGCTGAAGACGTGAACCTCCCAAAGATCGGCGAGATAACCCACGGGTACACGGGGGCCGACCTTGAGGCCCTGAGCAGGGAGGCCGCCATGAAGGCCCTGCGCCGCTACCTGCCCCGGATCGACCTGGAGGAGAAGAGGATACCCCACGAGGTCCTGGACCAGATGGAGGTAAACAACACCGACATACTGGACGCCTTCAGGGAGGTCACCCCCACAGCTATGAGGGAGGTCTACGTGGAGACGCCCAACGTCTCGTGGGACGACGTGGGCGGCCTTGAGGGGGTCATACAGAACCTGAAGGAGGCCGTGGAGTGGCCGCTGAAGAAGCCCGAGGTGTTCACGAAGATGGGGATCAACCCCCCGAAAGGCATACTTCTACACGGGCCCCCGGGCTGCGGGAAGACGCTTCTGGCCAGGGCCGTGGCCAACGAGTCGGAGGCCAACTTCATAAGCGTCAGGGGGCCAGAGATATTCAGTAAGTGGGTGGGCGAGTCAGAGAAAGCCATAAGGGAGATATTCAGGAAGGCGAGGATGGCGGCACCAAGCATCGTCTTCTTCGACGAGTTCGACGCCCTGGTCCCTTCGAGGGGGTCATCGGCGGACAGCCGCGTAACGGAGCGCGTCATCAGCCAGCTCCTCACCGAGATCGACGGCCTCCTCAGCCTCCAGAACGTGGTGGTGCTGGCCGCCACCAACCGGCCCGACATCATAGATCCGGCGGTCCTAAGGCCGGGGAGGTTCGACAGGAGGGTCTACGTGCCCCCGCCCGACATGGGGGCACGGCTCAAGATACTGCAACTCAAGACTAAGGACATGCCCCTGGCCGAGGACGTGGTCCTGGAGAGCCTCGCACGCAGGATGGACTCCTACAGCGGGGCGGACATAGACTCCGTCGTGAGAGAGGCGGGCCTGTACGCGCTGCGGAGGATCCCCGAGGCTGACAAAGTGCAGCTGAAGGACTTCGACAATGCCATGACAGAGGTGGCGCCCAGCATCACTCCCGAGATGATCAAGTGGTACCAGGACACCCAGAAGAGGTTCAGGGACACGGGCAAGCCGCCCATAGACATAGCGTAGGTGAAGCAGATGGACGAGAAACTGTTGCCAACGACCATAATAGAGCAGCTTCAGCGCAACGGCGCCCTCAAGTTCGACGAGCTCCTCAAGTTCGTGTCGAAGCGCCACGAGGGCCTGAACGAGAGCGAGCTGGACACCATGCTCATGAAGATGGAGATCCAGGGCCTCATAAGGGTCTACAGGATACCCAGGGGCAAGAGGCGGATAGAGCTAGCCTGAGGTGGCCTGTGCATGGGCGTCCAGCTAGGCGACATCGTGCAGCCGCGGAGCCTGGCTATAGAGGACTTGGCCGGGCGGGCAGTAGCCTTCGACGGCAACAACATACTATACCAGTTCCTGTCCATCATCAGGGGCAAGCAGGGTGAGCCCCTTCGCGACCAGTCCGGGAGGGTGACCAGCCACCTGAGTGGCCTTATCTACAGGAACAGCAACCTCATGGAGGCCGGCGTGAAGATCGAGTACGTCTTCGACGGCGAGCCACACAGCTTCAAGAGGGAGACCCTGGACCAGAGGAGACAGGTAAGGCGGAAGGCTAGGGCTGAGTACGAGAAGGCAGTGAAGGAGGGCGACGAGGAGAGGGCCCGCCGCTACGGGCAGCAGGCAGTCGTGGCCACCACAGACATCGTGGAGGACGCCAAGAGGCTCCTCACAGCCATGGGGGTGCCGTGGGTCCAGGCTCCAGGCGAAGGGGAGGCTCAGACGGCCTACATGGCCGCCCGGGGCGATGCATGGGGCGCCGCCAGCCAGGACTACGATTCTCTGCTGTACGGCGCTCCGCGGCACCTGAGAAACCTGAGCGTCACGGGCCGCAGGAAGCTGCCCAGGAAGAACGTCTACATGAAGATCGAGCCCGAGATCATCGAGCTGGACAAGGTGACGAGGGACCTGGGGCTCACCAGGGAGCAGCTGATAGACGTGGGCATCCTCGTGGGCACCGACTACAACCCCGATGGGGTAAAGGGCGTGGGGCCCAAGACGGCCCTCAAGCTGATAAGGAAGCATGGGAGCCTGGAGGCCGCGCTCCCCCACATCGACGACGCTGTGTTCCCCCATCCTGTTGAGGAGATCAGGGGGCTCTTCCTGAGGCCACGCGTCACCGACGACTACAGGCTCGAGTGGAGCAAGCCGGACACCGCCAGTA
>MEZG01000019.1:20830-24502 GCA_001775965.1 Candidatus Bathyarchaeota archaeon RBG_13_60_20
CGTGAAGCAACTGCTGAAGGGCGCCGAGTCCAAGGGGCACCAGGTGGAGCTTGTGCACCTCAACGACCACGTGATAAAGAAGTGTAAGGCGTGTGAAGGAGGCTGGGGGCAGTGCAGGAGCGAAGGGACATGCGTCCTGGAGGACGACTTCCAGGCCATCAGGGAGAAGATCGACTCGGCGGATGCGCTGGTCTTCGCAACGCCGGTCTACTGGCACGACCTCAGCGAGTCCGCCAAGACATTCCTGGACAGGCTGAGGCGAGTCGAGGCGCATCACAGCTTCAAGCGGTATACCGACAAGCTGTGCGTCGGCGTGGCCTCGGCGGGCGGCAGCGGCAACGGCGCGGCGAGGGCACTGTACCTCCTGGAGGAGTACCTCAAGAGGATCGGGTTCAAGACGTTTGACCTTGTGACACTCACCCAGTTCAGCAAGGCCCACAAGCTGCCCATGCTGGAGGAGGCCGGAAAGCGGCTGTTCCCGTGACCCCCGCCCTCCGGCTCCGGTGAAATTTATTAAACCTGGGGGCATCCATTGATGCGTATGCCCGTAGAGAAGTACCTGCTCCCAGAGGAGAAGATCATCTTCTGGAGCGACTTCAGCGTCGAGTTCAACGAGGAATCTTACAGGGTGTACATAACCTCCCACAGGCTCCTGCTGTTCAAGGAGCGGGGCGTCGTGTTCAAGAAGGAGGAGGTCATCACGGAAAACTGGGCCCAGATCAGAGGCCTTCAGTACACTGAGCTGGGCCGCATCAGCAAGAAGGGGCAGCTCTCCTTCTCCACAAGCAAGGGCGAGTCTGTTCTCGAGGGTCCCAGGGGCGGCATGCTGAGCCTCTTCAAGGCCATCCAGAGGCAGACCATGGACGTGAAGAAGCCCTGGGACGCCTAGAACCCAGCCCATCAATACCTGCCCCTGTACAGCAAAACAATTTAATTTGAACACTAAGTAAAACATGGAGGGTGAACGCATTGTCGATGAGGGACATGAAAAAGACCCAGGCACAGCTGAAGGTGCTATCTAAGAGGCACACCTGGGAGATACTCAACCATATACTGAAGGGCTCCAAGTACATCACGCAGATAGCCGAGGAGACAAAGATACCCTACACCACGGTCCAGCACCGCGTAACGGAGCTCAGGCAGGCCGACCTGGTCGTGATAAGAAACGAGGTAGACCTCACCAGCGGCAAAGCCATCAAGATCGTCGGACCCACGCACTTCAGGTTGGTGCTCACGCCGGAGGGCATCATAGAGATGATGCAGGCGGAGAGGGGGCTGACCCTTAGGGTCAGGTAGTGTACTTCTTCTCCGACAGGTACCGGTCCCTGTGATCGGGCAGGACGGTCACGACGTTTCTGCCAGGCCCGAGCTGACGTGCAACCTCCACGGCCAGGTGCACGTTCGCGCCCGAGGATATCCCGCAGAACAGGCCCTCCTCCCGCACAAGCCTGTCGGACATCGCGATGGCCTCCCTGTTGCCGACCTTCTCCACCCTGTCAACCATCCCGCTGTTGAGCATCTCCTCGATGATGCCCCCGCACACGTCGTCGCCTGTGCCGGGTACGCGGGTGTAGCCCTCGCTCAGGGGGTACTGCGCCGAAGCCGGCTCGGCGCCTACGATGAGGGCGTCTGGGAGGCGCTCCCTCAGCGCCTTGGCGACGCCGTAGAGGGTGCCCCCCACCCCGATGGACGCCACGAAGGCGTCCACCTTCCCGTCCAGCTGCTCAAGTATCTCCCTCCCCGTCTTGATGTGGGCCTTAGTGTTGGAGGGATTGCTGAACTGGCGGGCCCACCACGTCCTGGGGGTGCTCCTCTCGACCTCCAGGCACTTGACCCTAGTATCGATCTCCACCTCGGCGCCGGCCACACTGCCCTCGATGCTCCCCTCCAGCTTGACCTGGTGGACCTTCGCCCCGTAGCTCTCCATGATCCTGATGCGCTCGGGGGTCATCCCCTCCGGCATATAAATCTCCACCTTGTAGCCCAGCTGGGTCCCCACGAAGCTCAACGCGGTGCCCGTGTTCCCCGTGCTCGCCTCTATGATCGTGTAGCCGGGCTTCAGGTCCCCCCGGGCCTCCGCGTCCCTGATCATCTCGAGGGCTATCCTGTCCTTGAGGCTGCCGCTGGGGTTCAGGTACTCGGCCTTGACGAAGATGTCTGATACGCCCCTGGGCACTACCTTCCTCAGCTTAACCATGGGTGTGTTCCCTATGAGTTCAAGCACGCTTTCGCGGTAATCCAAAGAGATCAGTGAAGAGTGCGCCGGGGACTAGTAAAATGTATCACTTGGGCATAGGGGTGAGCACTAGGCTCTTTACCAGGGAAGGCTTCATGGTGATGATCTTCATGAAGAACTTGAACCTCTCAACGGTGAGGCTGTCGTCCGCGGCCGCTATCAGGCGGAACCCGTGGTTCTTTAGCTCGCCGAAAAGGTAGTAGTTGCGGGCCCCGGACTTTCTCTCGGCGTACTCCTTCAGGAAACAGATGACAAGGAAGAGGGCCTTCCCGGATATCTCTCGCCTCTCGGGGGACAGTACGCGCTTGACGTTACCACCAGGAATGTAGTGAGGGTTCTCCATCAATAGGTACCTTATCTGCTCGGAGAAATCTGGGTCGACGAACACGTCCTCGGTTACCTGGAAGAGGGGCAGCTCAACCTCCCTCTCCCTACCGGTATCCATGAAGATGGTCCAGACGAGGCTGGGATCGCAGATACCCTCGGACATGCGGTGTACCTGAGCGGGAAAAAGGTATATGTGGATTATAGAACGGGGGTTGATTAACCCCGGGCGATCTCCTCAACGGCCGAGATCAGTGTGTCAATCTCCTCCACCGTGTTGTAGAGGTACGTGGAGGCCCTGGCGTTGCCCTCGTTCAGCTTGAAGAGCTCCTTCATGAGAGGCAGCGCGCAGTGGTGCCCGGAGCGGACGGCTACGCCGTACTCCGTGTCCAGCGTGAGGGCCACGTCGTGGGGGTTCATGCCCCTTATGTTGAATGTGGCTAACCCCACCCTCTGCTTCGGGTCCATGGGCCCGTAGACCTCTACGCCCTCGATCTCCGAGAGCCCGTTGATGAGCCTGTTGGCCAGCTTCAGGTCCCATGCCTCCACGTTCCTCATCCCCACCCGTTCAAGGTACTTGCACGCCTCTCCCAGCCCTATGACCTGAGCTATGGCTGGGGTGCCCGCCTCGAACCTCATGGGGGGAACAGTCAGCACGTAGTCGTCGATACTCACATCGGCTATGGTTCCGCCCCCGATGCACAGGGGCTCGGTGGATGTTAGCTCGGTCTCGGCTATGTACAGGCCACCTGAGCCGGTGGGCCCCAGCATCTTGTGGCCCGAGAAGGCCAGGAAGTCCACCTTGGAGTCCCTCACGTCCGTCTTGATGTGGGGGACCCCCTGCGCCCCGTCCACGAGCATGAGGGCCCCGTGGTCGTGGGCGATCTCGCAGATCTCCTTGACCGGCACTATGCAGCCCAGCACGTTGGACACGTGGGTGACCGCGATTAGCCTCGTCCCGTCCGTGACGGCCTTCTCGAAGTCAGCTAGGTCGAAGACGCCTTCCACGCTGGGGCGAACCACCTCGACCTGCGTCCCGTGCCGTTTGGCCACCCTGAGCCACGTTATGAAGTTGCTGTGGTGCTCGATGACGGTCGTAACAATCCTGTCCT
>MEZG01000020.1:0-1144 GCA_001775965.1 Candidatus Bathyarchaeota archaeon RBG_13_60_20
CCTGGGCCCCGTACTGGGCCTGCCCGTTGTCCGCCACCACCACCTCGCCTTTGAACCCGTCCGGGTGGTCCACCACGGCCTGTATGATGCTCCTCACCAGGTCCGTGTTGGTTCCGCCGCGCTGGTCCCACTGGCTGTTCACCTTTATGATGACCACGTCGTCGGCCGAGATCAGGCCGCCCGGGCCACCCAGGCTCGTCACCCTGGACGAGTTGTAGAACTTGAGGCCGTACCCGGCCATCTGGCCCAGAAGCTTCGCAACGCCGTCGTCGTCCCCGTCCGTGCCCGTGACCGCGTAGATGTCGGAGGCGGGGAGAACCGACGCCTCGGCCGACTCCAACTGCAGCCTGTTTGAGGGATTCAAGGTATCATTACCTGTTCCTCCTCGGAGACTAATATACCCGACACCGGCCACCAGGGCGGCCGCCACCAGCAGGGCGGGCACCCTGCCGCTCAGACGCACCCTGATGGGGCAGGCCTGGAGGACGGGGAGCACGTAAGCCGCCAGCCACAGGTCCGCGTTGAGCCTCGCCGCTGCCTGGCACGGGTACACGGCCCTGGAAGGCTTCAGCCCCGACCGCACCAGGAACCAGGCCAAGCACAGAAGCCCGTAGACGAAGAACCCGCGCCTAACACCCCGGCGGTCCATCAAGGATGTCTCAGCGGAGCCTCCTTATCACAGTTAAGGCTGGAGGATCCTGATGCCGCCCATCACTAGGGTGTACAGGGCGCCCAGGTTACACGCCAGCCCCGCGGCGCCCTCCACCACGGCCAGCTCCGACACCTTCTCGGCCAGCACCCTCCCGGCGGCCCTCCTCCGTGTCGGGCACACCTAGGACCTGTATCTGACCCCTCATGACGTTGCCGGTGGACACCGCTGTGAACCCACCGCCCAGGGCCGCGAGCCTTGCCCCCGTCGACGCCTGGGCCACGACGCCCTACTCCTCGGTGGCCAGGGGCACGTCCAGGCTCCTGCCGTTGACCATCAGCCCCTCCACCAAGCCCACGGGTATCCTGATGACGCCTGTAACGTTCTCTCTCATCTGGTCCGCGACCTCAAGAGTCAGGCCGCCCGACGAGGTGAAGAACTCCAGCTCCTCGCCGGAGAGGCCTCGACCGGCCTCCGCCTCGCGTCGCCCGTTAG
>MEZG01000020.1:1158-25704 GCA_001775965.1 Candidatus Bathyarchaeota archaeon RBG_13_60_20
CCCACCGGGCACCCGTGATAATCGTAGCGTCGGCACCCGGATCGGTTTATATGGGTGACCCCAGAGATGAGGACTCATGATCAGCAGGGCCGGCATACCCGTTGTGGACGCCCACAGCCATTACTTCGGCTCCCATACGCTCCGCTCTTGGGTCGAGCGGGGCCGCACCATGGAGAGCTTCACCAAGAGGCTCAACACGCGCACGGACATGAAGGGCTTCGAGCTGCCAGACGAGAACTGGGACACGGCCCAACGTTGGGTGGACGAGCTGGACAGGTACGGCGTGGAGGCCATGGGTGTCATGGTGGGCGACGACGCCTACGCTGAGTTCAAGGAGGCCCAGCACAGGTTCCCGGGCAGGTTCATAGGGTTTAGGAACATCGACCCCGCGCAACCCGACGCCCCTGCCAAGGTCAGGGAGGCGGCCCACGACGGGCTAAAGGGAATCAAGCTATACCCCAGCTCCTGGAGGGGCATGAAGGTCTACGACGAGGCCGTCTACCCCGTCTACGACGAGTGCCTCAGGAACCGCATGGTCGTCTTCCTCCACTTCGGCATCACCATAGGCGGCCAGGCCGACCTCAGGAACGGGAACCCCATAGATATACAGGTGCCCAGCCGCGACTACCCCGACCTCAGCTTCATCGTCGCCCACTTCGGCGCCGGCTTCTTCCGTGAGGTCCTCCTCATGCAGTACCAGGCCGACAACGTCTACATGGACAGCAGCGGCAGCAACAGCTGGATGAAGTACATGCCCTACGACCTCGACCTCAAGCAGATATTCAGGAAGGCCGTCCAGGCCGGCGGCAGCCACAAGGTCCTCTTCGGCACCGACAGCACCTTCTTCCCCAGGGGCTGGAGGCTTAACGTCCTGGAGGCCCAGCTAACGGCGTGCAGGGAGCTGGAGGCCGAGGGCGTCCTCAAGGACGAGGACATCCAGCGCATCTTCCACGACAACGTCCTGGAGCTCACCGGCCTCAAGCGGGGCCCAACCCTTTAAGCCCCGGCGCCCGAGTACCCAGTGATGCCTAGGCGAAGACGCGGGTACCCGGTAGCCGTTCTGGTAGGCCTCGACAAGGGAGAGGCGCATCTGTGGGACGTCTACAGCGAGTCGGTGAAGCCGGCCCAGACGCTGGCCTCATCGGGCTCAGAGTACAGCCTCAGCGAGGCCGTGGTGGACCAGCTCAGGCCCCGCGTCAAGGAGGGCGTCAAGACCGTCGTGGTCGCCTCGGAGGACAGGGCCCGGTACCAGTCATTGCTGAGCCACGTCGAGAGGCACCACGGCTGGCTCATCAGGGGGCGAGGGACCAACACCGTGACTTTCACCTACCTCAAGGGGAGAGCCACTTCGGCCGGAGAGGTCAGGGCCCTCGCCGCCTCGGAGGGGTTCAGGTCGATCCTCCGGGACGCCTCGGAGGGCGGCCTAGACGCGGTGATGGGGGCCCTCGAGAAGAGGCTAGGCACCTCAGAGGGCATAGACTCCCTCATGATGTCGCTGGAGGAGGTCGAGGCACGGGTCTACGGCGAGGAGCCCCCCGAGTTCATCCTGATGACAGAGGGTTTCACGCGGAGACACAGGAGCAGGGCCCAGAGGCTGACCCAGGTGGCCCATAACAGGGCCGTGAAGGCGGTGACGGTACCCGAGGGCTCTCGACACGCGTCGAGGCTGGAGCAGCTTGGAGGAATCGTGGGGCTGGCTAAGACGCAGCCACCTTGAGAGTAACACGCAGCCGATCGCGGCGCTCATCACAGTAAGTTGCAACTACATATTGGCCTTCCACCTTGAATGCCACAACCTTATGACATACCAGAAATTCAACGGGTTTCAATTAGCGTGAAATCTGCCTCTTATCGCCCCGTTTCTTCCTACGGGTCACGTAACGTGGAATCGCTGACATGGGCATGTCACCGCCTGTTAAGGATGTGGGATGATATTTCCCTGCAACTTGAGAGCTTCTCCCTTGTTACGTTAAGCTTGTCATTTGTTATTCATCTATAATGAGAGTAAAATGCTCGCAGCGGGAAGAAATAGAGAGGGATTACTCTTATAGCAGTAGAGTGATCAGTGGCTACTCTTCCTCGATGAAATCGTGCACCTCATCCAGGAACTGGATGGGCTTGTATGTGTCGATCATCTTCACGCCCATCCTCCTCATCTTATCAAGACTCTCCTTGGTGTACGGCTTGAAGATGCTCTTATGGGCCAGGGGGGACACGCAAGCGCACACGCGCACCCCCAACTCCATCATGCGTTCAAGGACGTGGTAGTTCTGAAGGCTCTGCTCGGTGGCCTCCCCTGGCTGCGTCAGCACGAAGTCGCTGAAGATGAAAACGATTCTGTCGCTACGGTCGCTTATGTCCGTGATCTCCTCGTACGCCCATTGTAGGCTCTTCCCGGGGACGGTGCCCCCCCACGTCATGCTTGTGAAGCCACCGCTGAACTTGCGCTCCATCTCGGTGGTGGTCATGGTCACCATGGTGATGAGGTCCTCCATGACGTTGTTCAGGTTGGCCTCCTCGTAGAAGTCCTTGATGACGTGGCTGTTGGACTCGTAGAGGCAGATCCCGAACTTCTCACGCCGCAGCCCCCACATGAGGGGCACCATGCTGAGGACGCTGTAGCTGATGCTGTTGATGCCCTCCAGGTCGTAGAACATGGTGTTGCTGATGTCCAGGATGAATATGATGTGCCGCTTCTGCTTCTCCCTCTGCCGCATCAGGAAGTCGTCGTACCTTATCTCCTCTATCCGGCGCCCTATGTCCAGGATGTTGTCAAGGCTCCTCTCCTCGTCGATGAGGTCAGGGTCCTCACCCGGCTGGAACGGCGTAAGTGTCCTGTGCTTGGCCCACTCCTCGCGTCGCTCGAACTCGCGGCCGATCTTCAGAAGCTTCTCCTTCAGTATCTCGGCGAGGAGCCTCCGCATCTCCTCGTCCTTGGTGCCCTTCATAACCTTGACGCCGGCCTTGATCAGGGCGTCCTCCCCTGGCCCTACGCCTATGTCGGGCTCGTTCTTGTACTGGGTGAACACGTCCACATCGGAGTTGTGGGCCGCGGCGAAGTCGTTCTCCTGACCCTTGCCGAAGGGCGTCACGTACACGGTATCCTGGCTGGCCTTGGTCAGGAGACCGAGGAGGTCCTCACCGCTCATGTCGTACTGGGGCCTGTCGTCCTCGTACTGGGCGTTCACCATGATCTCCACGGCGATCTTCTCAGCAATCTTCTGGCTATTCACGCCGCTTGTGACCACAGCCGCGTTGAGGAGATCACTGAAGCTCAGGTAACCCTGCCTGAGGAAGGGCGGCAGGAGGAGCCGACCCATGGTGATGCCCTGCCGGGGGCTCGGCTTGTCCTCCACGTCCCGGTGCGCCCGCATCCGGGTTATGAACTCTAGGATAAAGTAGTGGGCGAACTGGAAGGGGTGCCTCATGTAGGCGTTATCGGACACCTACGCGAGTCTCCTCTCCACGATCTCCTCCACCAGCATGGAGATCGTCTTACCCTCCTCACGGACCCTCATCTCCTTGCTGAGGACAGACGGTGCGAAGAACCGTATAGCGGCGTTCTCGTCCTCAAACCTTGAGATGTACTTGTTCACAAGCCTGGTGAGGAAGATTCCTGACCGCGGTGAAGCGGGGACCTCGAAGGCCGGGTTGAGCCGCGTCTCGTTCACGATGTCGTAAATCTTTTCCAGGGCGCTCACTGGGAGGCTGAAGGACAGAGTGTTCTCCCTGATGATCTCCATCTCGGTCTCCCTGTTGGGGTACCCGAGCCTGATCCAGCAACCTATGCGGTCCACCAGCACCTTGCTCAGCCTGTACGTCCCGGAGGTCTCGATGGGGTTCTGGGTGGCCACGAAAGCGAAGTTCTCGTGGGCCTTGATCATGCCCAGGGGGAACAGGTTGTAGTGGCGCTCCTCCAGGGGGCTGATGAGGCTGTTCTGGCAGAACTCGGTGGCCCTGTTGAGCTCCTGGGCCACGAAGAGGCCCCCCTCCACCATGGACCTGATGAGGGGGCCGGGCTCGAAGCTGCTCACATTGCGGCCGTTCCTGACGACGAGGGCGGGGTCGAAACTCCCTATGAGGCGGCTTGGGGTCACGTTCTCGTCGAAGAATACCTCGTGGAATGTGCGACCCGTATCCTCAGCCACCTTCCGGGCTAGAAGGCTCTTCCCGACCCCTGGGGGGCCGACGAGGCAGGGTGTGATTCCCGTGTCGAGGCTGTCGCGTAGGATGTCGTAGGCTGTCCGGTACTGCTCCTTGAGTACCACTTGGTGCTCTATCTTGATGTTCTCGACGAGGCTCTTCTCCAGCATCTTGCGGAAGCCCTGCTCCCTCTCCACCATCATGACTAGTCCAACATGTTATCACATTGCCCAATAAAAAGTTTAAACATAGAACATCTATTACTCCCGTACACACGGATGATATCAAATAATTAGTATAGGCACGCCAGGACTGGACGTATTTGGAATACTTTAAATGCTTGTACCGTTCGTTTGATTTGAAATCGTTATTCTTATTAACTCAAGCAGGGTAGGATAACGATTCAAAGAGGGAACACTTTGATCGAGATAAGGTTGCACGGCAGGGGCGGCCAGGGAGCGGTAACCGCTTCAAGGATCCTCGCCACTGCGGCTTATGAGGAAGGCCAGTACAGCCAGGCCATACCCATGTACGGCACCGAGCGTCGTGGGGCGCCCCTCACTGCCTTCGTCAGAATAGACAATCAGCGCGTCCGGGAGCGCATGCTTGTACACGAACCCGACATCAGCATCGTCTTAGATCCCCTTATCGCCAAGCAGCAGGGAGTTGTTGAGAGCCTCAAGGCCGGCGGCATTGTTCTGCTGAACACCGCCATGGCACCCGAGGAAGTCAAGCTGGGCGGAGACTTCAAGGTAGCCACCGTGGACGCCACCACAATAGCACTCGAGGTCCTGGGTAGGCCCATCACAAACACGGCCATCCTAGGAGCCTTTGTCAAGGTCACCGGCGCCCTCAAGCTTGAGAGCATAGAGAAGGCCATCAAGAAGTACTTCCCCGGAAGGCTGGGCGACATGAACATCGCCGCCGTCAGGAGGAGCTACGAGGAGGTCAAGGGACCCATACAGGCCGTCGTGAAATCAGGGGTCCAGGAGAAGATGGATCTCAACGTGGGCGGCTACGGTGTCCTGAAGGACGTCTCCAGCTGGCGCGTCTTCACCCCCGAGGTGGATGTTGACAAGTGCATAAGCTGCAAGGCATGTTGGATCTTCTGTCCCGAGACGGCCATCCAGTGGGACGAGGCCAAGAAGAAGCCCTACATCGAGTACAACAAGTGTAAGGGCTGCGGCGTCTGCGCCAACGAGTGCCCAGTCAAGGCCATTGAAATGGTGAGAGTGGAGGTTTAAAGAAAATGTCATACGAAGTAATGGTCGGGAACAAGGCTGCCGCCACGGCGTGCAAGCTCGCACGCGTCCAGGTGGCCAGCGCGTTCCCCATCACACCCCAGACAACCATCACACAGTACCTGTCCGAGATGCACGCCAACGCCGAGTGGGACTTCGACTTCGTCAACGTCGAGGGCGAGCTCTCCAGCCAGGTGGTCGTACAGGGTGCCTCAAGGATCGGCGCCCGCACCTTCACGTGCACGAGCGGACCAGGGCTCCTGTACATGCACCACCCCATGCAGACGACGGGCAGCGGAAGGCTTCCCGTCGTAATGGCAGTGGTCCACAGGAGCTACAAGGGGATGCAGCCGGACCACAGCGACCTCATGAGCCAGGAGTGGACGGGCTGGGGCCACTGGTACGTGGAGCACGCCCAAGAGGTCCTGGACAGCATACTCATGGCATACAAGGTCGCCGAGGACCCCAGGATCAGGATACCCATAGCGGTCGGCTACGACGGCTACGTCCTCAGCTACACGGCTGAGCCCGTGGAGATACCGGACCAGGCCCTAGTAGACGAGTGGCTGCCCCCCAACAAGCCCATACCCGAGGTGCTGCCCGACAAGGTCAACAAGGCCACCTTCGGCAGGGGATTCGGCGGCGAGGCTGACCCGCAGGTACCCTGGAAGGTCCACCACGACGCCATCCTCAAGATCGAGGAGGTCCACCAGGAGGTCATGGACAGCTTCGAGAAGACCTTCGGCAGGCGCTACGGCAACGCCATGATCGAGCCCTATATGATGGACGACGTGGACGTCGCCATTATAGCCATGGGCACCATCGCGGGCACCTGCAAGGCGGCCGTCGAGAAGATGCAGAAAGAGGGCAAGAAGGTGGGCCTGATAAAGCTCAGGAGCTACATCCCGTTCCCGGTGAAGGACTTCCAGGAGTGGAGCAAGAAGCTCGACGCCATCGCCGTCGTGGACAGGAGCATATGCCCAGGGAAGGGCGGCCCTGTATACCAGAGGCTCAGGGAGACCCTCTACGACATGAAGAAGAGGCCCCTGACACTGCAGTTCCACGCCGGGCTCGGCGGCAAGGAGGTACGCGTCCGCGACTTCGAGCTGATCGGGGACAAGACCCTGAAGGCCGTCAAGAGCAAGAAGGTAGAGGAACCGGTGACATGGGTTTAAGAGGAGCGAAGTAGGTGAAAAATAGATGAGTGAAAGAATAACCAGGGCCCAGATACCGATGGAAGAGATGGGCATCACCCCCGGCAGCGCCTGCCAGGGCTGCGGTGCCGCTCTAGCCGCCAGGCTGGCCTTCAAGGCCCTTGGCCCCAACGTCATAAGGCACGGGGTCCCATGCTGCCCCGACACAGTGACAAAGACGCCTCAGATAGGCACGGTCTTCGAGGGAGGCGGCGCCCTGCTCACAGGAACATCCAGGGGTCTTAAGGCCATCGGCCGGGAAGACGTCCTGGCCGTGGGCTTCTTCGGGGACGGAGGAACCTACGACATCGGGTTCCAGGGCCTCAGCGCGGCCGCGGAGAGGAACGAGAACATCCTCGTCATCACAAAGGACAACGAGGCCTACATGAACACTGGAAACCAGCGTAGCGGGGCTACTCCCAAATACGCCACCACGAGCACCAACCCCGTCGGCCCCAAGAGCAGGGGCAAGGAGCAGCCAAAGAAGAACATACCCTTCATCTTCGCCGCCCACTACGTGCCCTACGTGGCCACAGCCAGCGTCGCTTTCCCGGAGGACCTGATAGCCAAGGTGAACTACGCCAAGACCATCACTGGGTTCAGAATAATCATCATCCAGAGCCCGTGCCCCGTCGGCTGGAGGTTCGAGCCCGAGAAGACCATCGAGATCGCGAGGGCTGGAGTCCAGGCAGGGATCTGGCCGCTGTTCGAGATCCAGAACGGTCACGACTTCAAGCTGAACTACAAGCCCAAGGAGCTCAAGCCGGTCACCGAGTACCTGAAGCCCCAGGCTAGGTTCCGCCACATGACCGAGGCGGAGATCGCCGAGGTCCAGGAGGACACGACGTCCAAGTGGCAGAGCCTGATCCAGTCGGACGAGATGGGTAAGGTTCTGATCTAACCCCATTCTCAACCCTTTTTCGCATTTCACGGTTTAGACAGCTTTATTTTCGAGCCACATGTATCTGGTTGCGTCTTGTCACAGAACAGGCTGCTGGGGGGACTGCCCCTAGGCTTCTACGTGGTGGCCATCAGCGGGTTCCTGTTCCACATGGGCGCCTCGGTGGTGAGCCCCATTCTGACCCTCCACATGAGGGACGTGGGGGCCACCGTGTTCCAGATAGGCGGCATCCTCTCGCTTCAGGCGTCCCTCCTCATCGTGCTGCGCATCCCGCTCACACTGGTGGCGCGGAGGGTGGGTGAGAAGCGGATGCTCGCTCTGGCATTCGTCTCCGAGTCCGTGGCCCTGCTGCTCTACGGGTGGGCTCCGAGCCCCGCCTGGTTCTGGGCCGTGCCGGTTGCCCAGGTCCTGGCCACGGGAACCTTCTTCCAGCTCGCCACCGCCATAAACAGCAACCTGGCCCCTGAGGACCGGCAGGGGGAGGCCCTCGGCAGGCACATGACCATCATGTCCATCCCCAGCTTCCTTGGCCCCGCCCTGTGCGGCCTCCTGGTCTCATCGCTGGGCTACAGGCGCATGTTCTACCTGTCCCTAGTGTTCCCCCTCGTCGGCCTGGCGATGTTCTGGTTCTTCACCCGGGACCTGAGCCTGGCTGGCTCGGAGGTCCCCGCTAGGCAGACCCCCACTGCCGAGTCGCTGCGGAGGCTCGTGTCCGACAGGAACGTAGGGGTCCTCGCCTTCATCAGGGCCCTCTACTCAACCGGCAACAATGCCTTCAGCACCCTGTTCAGCCTCTACGCCGTGAACCAGTTGGGCTTTCAGGCCAGCCAGGTCGCGGCCCTCTTCGCCGCCCTAGGCGTAGCCAACACCGCCGTTAAGGTGCCCGTGGGCTCCCTGTCGGACCGGGTCGGGAGGAAGCACCTGCTCTTCGCCACCTTCGCCGTCATCGTCCTCGTTTTCGTCGCCCTGGCCAACTTCACCGGGTACGCCCCCATAGCGGTCACCGTCATGTTCTTCGGCGCGGCGTGGGGCAGCCGGGCCACAGTGGAGTGGGCCGCCCTGACCACCCAGGTCAGGCCAGAGGAGAAGACGCTGGCGGTGGGCTTCATGGAGGGCTTCTGGGACCTGGGAGCCGCGGCAGGCAGCTTCCTGGCCGGGCTCCTCTCGGGGTTCCTCTCGGTGCCGACTATAATGCTCGTCATGGCAGGGATCAACGCCCCGGCGCTGCCCGCTATACTGCTCATGAGGGATAAGGGAGGTGCAGGGCAACGGAGGTGAGGCGCGTCTTCAGGCACCCCGGGGTCCTGCTGGGCGGGTTCCTGGCCCTCGCCACCCTCAGCGTCATGAACAGCGCCTACAGCAACGTGCTGGACGCGATCAAGGCCGAGATGGGCCTCAGCTACAGCCAGGCCGGCGCCCTCATGTCGGCCTACTTCACCGGATACGCCGTGGGCCAGGTGCCCTGGGGCGTGCTGGCCGACAGGCGCGGCAGCAGGCCCATCATAGCCCTCAGCGTCCTGGGCGTCTCGGCGTCCACCTTCCTCTTCGGCCTCAGCGGGGGCGTGGAGGTCGCCTTGGCCACCAGGTTCCTGGCCGGGCTCCTGGGGGCCGGCGTCTTCGTGCCCTGCGTCCGCCTGGTTTCCGGGTGGTACAAGTCGGATGAGAGAGGCACTGCCCTCGGTGTGCTGAGCATAGGCGGTAGCCTCGGCCTCATGGTGGCGGCGTGGGCCGCTCCGCTCCTCGCCCAGGGCGCCGGCTGGAGGACCACCTCGTGGGCGGTGGGCGCCGCCGGCGTGGCCGTGTCTGCCCTGGTGTGGCTCCTAATTAGGGACGGGGACCAGACGGCCTATGGGGGCATCGACCTCTCGGCCCTGCCCCTGCGGAACAGGGGCTTCTGGTTGCTTGCCTCCACCCAGTTTATCAGGCTGGGCAGCTACTACACCTTCATCGCCTGGCTGCCCCTCGTCCTCAGGGAGGAGTACGGGCTCAGTGTCGTGGCCACCAGCGGCGCCCTGAGCATATTCAACGTTGCCGGCATGTTCGCCAACCCCCTGGGCGGCGTGGTCTCCGACCGGGTGGGAAAGAAGGCCGTGGTCGCCGCCAGCCTGGCCCTCATGGCCCTGGCCCTACTGGCCTTCACCCGGGAGCTGACGGGCCCCGCCGTCTACGCCACGGTGCTAGTGCTGGGGTGGTTCATCAACTTCGTCAGAAGCCCCACCTTCACCATAATCCCCGACATGTTCGGCCCCGAGAGCGCCGGAAGCATATCGGGCATCCACAACACCTTCGCGTCCATAGGCGCCCTCGCCCTCCCCCTCACACTGGGCATGGTGAGGGACGCCACGGCGAGCTACGCGGCAGGCTGGGCCGCCCTCTCGGCCCTACTCCTCGCGGGCGCAGCCCTCGTACACCTGTTGAAGGTGCCGGGCGAATAGGGAACGTTTTTAAACGCAGTTTTTTAACTTCAGCTATACCAGGTGTGTCCCCCATGCCCTACTGCCCAAACTGTGGAAACGAGGTTACCGAGGAGGATGAGTTCTGCTCCAAGTGCCGCGCACCTCTCAAGGAGCCGAGGCTCCGCCCGGTGAGGAGACGCGACGAGAAGGATGAGAAAGATGAGAAGGACGAGAAGCACGAGGGCGACCAGGCCGGAGCCATAGTCGGCGGCCTGGTGGTCATCTGGCTTGGGGTCTCCTTCGCCCTGAGGAACCTGGGGTACTACCCCTGGGCCGACATGGGCGGCGTCTTCCTCCTAGGCATCGGCGTGATACTCGCCCTGAGGGGCCTGTGGGCCTATAGCAAGACGGGCGTATTCGACCAGGGCTTCGGCTACGTGGTGGGCGGAGGCTTCGTGGCCCTCCTGGGCGCCGCCATAGTCTTCCAGATCAACGACTGGTGGCCCTTCCTCATAATCGGCCTGGGCGCCATCATCGTCCTTAGGGCCCTCATGGTGCAGGGCAGGAACCCCAGGCCCTAGAGGAACCAGCCGAAGGCCGCCCTAAACAGCCTATGCTCCAACTCCACCATCGGCCTGTCCCTGCCGAAGACCCTGAAGTAGTTGCCGCCCATAGCCTCTACAAGGTCCCCTATCATGTACCTAGGGAACATGGGCGTGGAGACCACCACCCGGCCCCACTCACCGCGCCGCAGTTCGTGCATGGGCTTTAGGCCGCGCCTCGTCTTCACCTCGTAGACGTACAGGTCGTAGTTGGGCACCCAGTAGGGGAGCGCGTCCACCTGCTGGCCGAAGGCTCCCTCCGTGGCGGTGTACATCTCGACGACCGGGGCGTCCCCGTACATGTTCCTGAGTAGGGGCGCGTACCTGCTCTGAATCTTGGCGACACTGGTGGTGTAGATCACCCTGAGGCCCCAGAGATCCCTGGGCCACACTCCGTGACGCTTCTTAACGTACCTGGCGAAGCCCGTCTGGACGGGGGCCACGCCCATGACAGTGACCACGTCCTCGCCACGCGCCCTCTGGTAGATGAGCTCGTACCTCCTCTCCCAGTCCCCAACGCTGAGTCCCGTCTCCAGGGCGTCCACCTCCTCCTGGCGGGGCACCAGCCTGAGTCCGGCCATCATGGGGTTCAGCCTCGCATAGGTGCCGGAGCTGAACCCGTACACGATCTCTCGGCCGCCAGCCTCCATGACCCTCATATTGCTGGGGAACTGGAGGTTGAGGACGCCCCCTGCCAGGGTCTCTAGGCCGCCGTGCCCCATGGCGAAGTTGATGACCGCCCTGGAGCCGCCCCTGACCAGGGCGTCCATGTGGCCCCGGGTGACGGGTATCACCTTGGACCTGCCCGTGGTGCCCCGGGTCATCACCCAGGTGATTGGCTCCTCCGTGAGAAGCGCCCCGTGGTCGCCGCCCCTAACTCTCTCCAACCAGGGCTCAAGGTCGGCATAAGACACGCACGGCGAGCTGACCCAGTCGAAGTCACCCCCGTGCTCAGTGGACCTGTAACCTTTCTCCAGTTTCCCCTTGAGTTCCTCCTGGACCCCCGCCGGGGCCTCCAAGCCCCTTCGCATGGATTCAAGGTTGTCCGTGATCCTCCTGAGGGCGTCCGCGAGCATACCACAGGATATGGCATACCCTCCGCTTATCCGATTTACGATTCAGCTTAAATGAGGCGACACCTGATATCATGCCATGAAGAGGCAGTTCATTCTCACCGTAGCCGAGTCGAAGCGGCTGATAGCCAAGGCCGTGGCTGCCCTCCCCGAGGTGCAGCGGGCAATGAAGGACGGGACCGTCGTTGTGGCGACGGGCACAACCAACGCCTACATCCTGGAGGAGCTCCTTGGCAGGAGGATCGACAAGCGCTGCTACAGGAGCGGGATAACCACCCCCGACGATCCCGATAAGAGCCCCGAGCCCCAGGGGGAGAAGATACCCGACGCGGTCTTCGTCAAAGGCAAGCTGGAGCCCAAGTACGACCGCGTCAACGCGGTCAGGGACATGAAGAGGGGTGACGTCTACATCAAGGGCGCCAACGTCCTTGACTACCTGGGCAACATGGCCGGAGTCCTTATAGGCGGCTTGGACGGGTCCACCGTCGGCAACACCTTGGGCCACATCATAGGCAAGCAGATCAACCTCATCATCCCTGTCGGCCTTGAGAAGCTCACGTACGAGGACATCAACGACCTCCACCTGCTAGCGGCAGACGAGGACTACGAGGGCCCCAGGCTCTGGCCCCTGACGGGCACCATCATAACGGAGATTGAGGCCATGGGAGTACTAACGGGGGTGGACGCCTACCTCTACTCCGCGGGCGGTGTGGCGGGAGCCGAGGGAGCCGTAAGGCTCCTAGTGGAGGGCACCGACGAGGAGGTCGAGGAGACTCTGGGGCTAGTAAAGTCCATCAAGGGCGAACCCCGTTACCTCCTCTAAGTCAATGAGCCTCAGGGAGACAACACAGGAGCTTCTACGGAGACACGGTGTAACGCTAGACCCCTCCATGGACGAGCAGCAGCTGGTGGACGAGGAGGCCATCACATGTCTGGTGGGCTCAGCCGGCGTGGAGGAAAGCGACGCAGTGGTCGAGGTGGGGCCTGGCGCCGGAAACATAACTGAGCTGCTACTATCAGTGGCCCGAAGGGTCGTCGCTGTGGAGAAGAGCCTCAGGTTCGTGCCGGTGCTGCTTGACCGGTTCCGTGGCGCCACCAGGCTGGAGATTATAATCGGGGACGCCCTCACAGCGGACATCCCCGGGCACGACAGGCTCGTCTCCAACCTTCCATACATGATAGGCGAGGCGATGCTGCACAGGTTTCCCCGGATGGGCTTCAAGAGGGCCTCCATAATAGTGCCCGAGGGCTTCGGGGAGAAGCTGACGGCCAGTGTCGGCTCGGCCGGGTACACCAAGCTGTCCCACTTCGCTCAGCTGTTCTACGTCACAAGCCAAGTGTGCACACTCCCTTCCTCCGCGTACATGCCTGGGCCAAGCACCTCCACGTGGATAGTAACGCTGACGCCCAGAGCCTCCCAGGGGCGGGATGAATACGCGGTGCGCGAACTCGTGCTGCAGCGGGACAAGCTGGTAAAGAACGCCCTCAGGGAGGCGCTCATCAGGGCGGATGTGTGCGGGACCAAGCGTGAGGCGCGTTCAACGCTGGCGCGCCTACGTGTGCCGGATCGGGTCATGGCCAAGAGCGTCTCAAGGCTTTCGCTAAGGGAGCTTCTGCTCTTAGACGACGCTCTGAGCGCGCTGTGACCCGTAGCCCCGGTGCAACCTTATAAGTTCTGACTACACGGGTTAACGATCCTGCCGGGTGATGATTTGAGGCTAAAGGAGAGGCTGAGCAACGTGTACTACGGGTACTGGGTTCTCCTTGGCGCCTTCTTCCTTCACGCCCTGGACTCGGGGCTGTACTTCTACGGCTTCAGCGTCTTCTTCACCCCGCTGATACTGGAGTTCGGGTGGAGCAACGCCGTGACTGCGGGGGCCGTGAGCCTGTCCCGGCTGGAGGGAGGCATAGAGGGCCCAGTCGTCGGTTACCTAATAGACAGGTACGGCGCCAGGAAGATACTGGCCATCGGGACCTTCATGACGGGCCTAGGCTTCATGGCGATGACCTGGGTGGACAGTGTATGGATGCTCTACCTGATATACGGTGGCGTCTTGAGCATAGGCTACAACACCGGGTTTAGCCACAGCCTGGCAACCATCCTCAACCAGTGGTTCATCAGGAAGCGTAGCCGCGCCATGAGCATATACGCCATAGCCGCGGGGCTGGGCGGGGCCCTCATAGTCCCGATTCTAGCCAGGTCCATAGCCGTCCAGGGCTGGAGGATGACCGCCGTCTACTGCGGACTAGTGTTCTGGATCGTAGGGCTCCCCATGGTCCTCTTGTTCAGGAACAAGCCGGAGGACCTGGGGCTGCTACCAGACGGCGACCAGCGTCCAACGTACAGTGAACCCCTATCCGGTGACCCCCGCCCAGTCCACGCAGAGCCGGACTTCACAACTAGGGAGGCCATGCGTTCACCTACCTTCAGGTGGCTGCTGCTGGGCGAGTCTTTCAGAAGCTTCCTCCTCGGCTCCATTGTCCTCTACGAGATACCCCACCTGCTGAAACTTGGCTTCTCCGAGGAGGCGGCAGCCTCGATCCTAGGCTTTATGATCCTCAGCAGCATCCCGGGCAGAGTCGTCTTCGGCACCCTCGGAGACTTCGTGAGCAAGAGGCTGCTCCTAATCGTTGCGATGCTGATGCAGGGCATCGGGGTGCTTATATTCGCCTACGCTGCGGATATTATCCACATATACGCGTTCCTTTTCTTCTACGGCCTCGCCTACGGAGGAGCGATACCACTTCTCATGGCCTACAGGGGCGAGCTTTTCGGGCGCAAACGCTTCGCCACCATCTCTGGGCTCATGTCACCCTTCAGAACCATCGGCAGCGTCGCGGGGCCCATATTCGCCGGCTACGTCTACGATGTGACGGGCAGCTACAGGTTCGCCTTCATTGTTTTCACCCTGCTGGCCGCCTTATCCGCGGCATCATTCTACATGATCAAATCTGAGCAAATATGACCCGATTAGCATACAAAAAATAGATATCTAAGGGCATCTTCTTACATATTGAACCACATGAAGGCTTTCGTGCTGCTTAACACTGAGCTGGGCCAGGAGGCCTCCATCATAGAGGCCCTCGACGGCGTGAAGGAGATAAACGCGATAAACAGTCTCTACGGCATCTACGACCTCATAATCGAGATGGAGGCTGAGAGCATGGACAAGATCAAGGAGATAGTATTCAACAAGGTCAGGCGCCTCGAGCACGTCAAGAGCACCATCACGCTCCTCACCTACGGTGAGCCCATAATAAACGAGTGACCAACAACCCTCTTTTCAGGATACATTAAACAAAATACCCACGCGGACCCCGTTTATTAGCGAGGGCCAGAAAGTAAAAGAACACCCCTTCACAAACTTCTTTGGCGCCCTCAAACAAGGATATAGTTTTATTCGACACCTCCGAACAGACAGATGAACGAAAATGAGCGACCCTGGGATGGGCTTCGGCGGGTTCCTCCTAGGACTTGGAGGAGGCTGGTACTTCTTCAGGTACATCGACGCGTCCCTCGACGTGATAAGCTACATCCTGATACTCATGGGGGCCGGCATCATCATAAACGCCCTGCTATCGCAAGGCGGCAGGAGGAGCCCCCTACAGGGGCTATTCGGCGGGCTGGTCGGCGGCCTGTTCCTCGCGCTGTTCTTCACACAGGGCTTCGCCATCTTCGAGAGCATAGGGGAGGAGTTCGGCAACCTAGGCTCCAACTACAGGGCCCAGGACACCCGCACCTTCACCGGCGATGTTAACATTGATAGGATGATAGTTGAGGTGGACAACAGGAACGGTGATATCACAGTTGCTGAGTGGGATCAACCTGGGTACAGGATCGACCTCACCCTCAGGGCTAAGGGGGCGACGGACGCCCAGGCCGAGGAAAACCTGAACAGGCTCATAGTTATATTCAGCGACCAGAACGTAGGGGACACCCGGCGCCTGGCCCTGGACACGCAGGCGCCCAATGACGACTGGAGCCTTTACGCTGTGAGCATAGACATCAGGGTGCCGGAGGATCCGAGCCTTGACCTCGACTTGGACACCAGTAACGGGGGGATAGCCCTCACCGATGTAACGGGCGACGAGATCGTTCTACATACCAGCAACGGCAGGCTGACGCTTGACGGCGTCATCGCGGCTACCTTAACAGGGACCACCAACAACGGTAGGATCACGGGCGAGGTGGAGGCTGCCTCAGTAGTTCTGACCACCAGCAATGGCTCCATAGACCTCGCCATACCCGCCACAGTGAGCGGTAGCTACACGCTGGACACCAGCAACGGCTCCATCGACGTCGTGCTCCCCCAGGCGACCACAGTGGGCTACAGCGTGGATCTGAGGACCAGCCTAGGCTCGGTGGACGTGAACCTGCCCGACCTGAGCTACACCACCGACGAGGCCAGGAGAAAGGTGGCCACCAGCGTCGGGTACCAGGACAAGGCCGTGAAGGTGAGCGTCACCGCCGAGACCAGCATAGGCAGCGTCAGCATCAACTAGACTTGGCACACGGGGCACAGGTAGACCGCGCCCCCGCCATGCTGTATCCTCTCGACACCGGAGCCGCAGACAGGGCAGGCACGGCCCAACAAGTTGGGCCCCATCCGGGGCGCGTACCCTCCACGCTTACCGTACAGGTCCACCCACTCGTCCTTGCCGCCCAGGCTCATCCTCTCGCCGACGAGGTTCATCACAGCCTCGAACAGCCGCCCAGTCTCCCGGGGGCACAGCGACGACGCCCTCCTCCTGGGGTGGAGCCCAGCCCTGTAGATGACGTCCATGAAAGCGCTGTTGCTCAGGCCTACGAGGACCGCGTCCTTTCCCACAAGCACCTGCTTCAGCCCCCTGTTCACGCCTGACACAAGCTTGGTGAACCTCTCCAATGTGAAGCCGTCCTCGAGGGGCGAGAGGCCACCCAGGAAGTCCCTCCTGTACATGTAGGACCCGGTCAGGTCACCGTCCCGGGCTGCAAGGACAAGGCCCATACTGGTCAGCCGGACAGTCAGGGCCCCTCCCCCGTCGAAGCCAACCATCAGGTGCCACCTCGCGGCCGCCTCCCCCTCGTCCCTGTGGAACAGGACGAGGCCGCCGTACTCGGGCGCCAATAAGAGGTTCACCCCGCCGTCTAGGGTGACCCTCACAGTGTTGCCCCGGGACAAGACGGCCTCAACTGTTCTCCCCACAAGCATGCTGAAGTCCTCCGGGTTCCTGTTGACGAACCCCATCCTCTGAAGCTTCTCGCAGTCACGGAGCTCAACACGCTTCACTCGCCTGCCGGGCAGGGCCACCATCATCTGCTCGGCGAGGATGCGCGCCTCGGGAAGCTCGACGCTCATGACCTGTAAGCGCCCCTTAGCCTAGTTATGCGTTTCTGGGCCACCGCGGAGCACCAATGTTGAGGTTAATCGCGCGCGTGGGGGTAATGTCTCAGCCCCGTTTAACATAACGCTTTAATAAGATGATTCGACTAAGCCCTAGTTACACTGACAAGGAGATCTCATAGTGTCCAGAGAGTTCAACTACATTGTCAGGCTCCACGGCACCAACATAGATGGTACTAAGATGGTGCCCTACGCCATCACCGAGGTGAAGGGGGTAGGCGTAAGACTCGCTCGCAGCATTGTAAAGCAGTTGGGGCTTGACGCTACTGAGAGACTCGGCAGCCTGAGCGACGCGGACGTGAGGCGCCTCGAGGAGGCCATAGACAACCCGTCCAGCGTGGGGCTGCCAACTTGGATGCTCAACAGGCGCAAGGACCCCATGACGGGGAAGGACCTGCACCTGCTGTCATCCGATCTAGACCTCAGGGTCAAGGACGACATCGACCTCATGAGGGAGACCAGGAGCTGGAAAGGCGAGCGCCACGCTAGGGGCCTCAAAGTCCGTGGGCAGCACACAAAGACCACGGGCAGGACCGGCCGAAGTGTAGGCGTCAGCAAGAAACAGCAGCAGCAACAGCAGCAGCCGAGGTAGATGGCCGATGGGAGACCCTAAGAAGAAGCATAAGCAGTTCACGACCCCAAGGGTGCCCTACGACACCGAGGCACTCATGGAGGATCTGCGCATAATAGGCGCCTACGGCCTCAGGAACAAGAGGGAGCTTTGGAAGGTCCACACCGAGCTGTCCTCCCTTAGACGCAGGGCAAGGGAGCTGCTGAGCCTGGGCTCCGAGGAGAGGAACACCAGGGAGGCCAGCATGATAGCCAAGCTCAACAAAAGGGGCCTGGTGATGGAGAACAGCCACCTGGAGGACGTGCTCAACCTGAGCGTCGAGGACCTCCTGGAGCGGAGGCTCCAGACGTACATATTCCGCAGAGGGATGGCCCAGAGCCTCTTCCAGGCCAGGCAGCTTATTGCCCACGGCCACGTGGAGATAGCCGGGAGGAAGGTGACGTCCCCCAGCTACCAAGTGAGGATCGAGGACGAGAAGACCCTCGACTTCGCCGGGTCGAGCCCGATGAGGAGCCCTGACCACCCCATCCGGAGGGTGCTGGAGGTAGCGGAGGCCAAGGCGGGAGGAGAGGTGAGATGAGCGAGGGAGAAAGGTGGGCCATCGTCCACATATTCAGCAGCTTCAACAACACCATCATACACATGACCGACCTCACGGGTGCCGAGACCCTCGGCATAGCCTCGGGCGGCATGTTCGTCAAGGCGGACAGGCTCAAGCCCAGCCCCTACGCGGCCATGAAGGCCGCGCAGCATATCGCGGACACGGCCAGGGACAAGGGGGTTAACGCCATCCACATCAAGGTCAGGGCGCCCGGGGGGACCGGGAGCAAGACCCCTGGCCCCGGGGCCCAGTCGGCCATACGCATCCTGGCCAGAAGCGGCTTCAGGATCGGAAGGATCGAGGAGACGACGCCCATCCCCCACGACGGCACTAGGAAGCCAGGTGGCAGGAGAGGCAGAAGGCCTTAGGAGACTGGTGGGGAGCCTTGAAGACGACTATCGTTAGCCTGAGCGAGGACACCATCAGGTTCCTGCTGGACGGCGTGGACGTGGCCTTCGCCAACGCGCTGCGGAGAACCATGGTCTCAGAGGTCCCCATCATGGCCATAGACGACATCTTCTACTTCGACAACTCCAGCCTGATCCCCGACGAGCTGCTGGCCCACAGAATAGGGATGGTGCCCCTCAAGACTGACCTGGACTCGTACGTGCTGCCTGAAGACTGCGACTGCCACGCGGAGCTGGGCTGCCCCAAGTGCAGGGCAGTCCTGACCATGGACGTCAGGGCCACCGAGGACAGGCTTACCGTGTACAGCGGCGACCTCGTCTCGGAGGACCCCAAGAACGGCCCCGCATCGCCCCGCATACCCCTGGCCAAGCTGGCCCCCGGCCAAGCCATAAGGTTCGAGGCCTACGCCCAGCTGGGGCAGGGCAAGGTCCACGTCAAGTGGAGCCCCATCAGCATGTGCGTCTACCAGAACGTAGCCCTCGTCCCCGGGAAGGACAGGGCCGCCATGCAGGAGTGCGTTGACGCCTGCGGCCCCGAGGCAGCCGCCCTGGAGGGCGACGGGCTTAAGGTCATCGACATACAGAGGTTCGAGGGCTGCAAAAAGTGCGGTGACCTGGTGAGCCACGAGGAGATCATGGGCAACCTGAAGCCCGACGAGTTCCTGTTCACCGTGGAGAGCAATGGGGCCCTCTCCCCCGAGCGCATCGTGGCAGAGGCCGCGAGGATACTCAAGCGGAAGCTGGGCGGCTTCTCGGGCAAGGTCGAGGCCGGCGACCTCCACGACGAGATCAGCGACTTCGAGGTACCCGAGCTGGACGAGGGCAAGCTGTACAGCGTGGGCTCAGGCGATCTCGAGGAGGAGGAGGAAGGGGAGGGCGGAGCCGGGGTTGGAGAGGACGAGGAGTTCCCGGGAGACGTGGAGGAATGAAGAACAGACAACTAGCGGACACGATACTGGCGCTGGAGAAGGCCTCAGAGGAGACGGGTAAAGGCGTATGGGCGGCCCTGGCCAAAGGCCTTGACAGGTCCAAGCGGATCAGGGTGGCGGTCAACCTGAGCAGCATCGACAGGCACGCGGGGGAGGGCGAGGTGGTCGCCGTCCCCGGGAAGGTGCTTGCCGCGGGCAGCCTCAGCAAGCCCGTGAAGGTGGCCGCCTTCAGCTTCAGCGAGGGTGCCCTGGCCAAGATCAGGGAGGCCAAGGGTGAGGTCATGAGCCTCACCGAGCTCCTTGAGGCGGGCGTGGAGCCCAGCCGGATAAGGATCATGAAGTAGTTTACCCTCAGGCACCTTTTAGGCGGCTGGAGGGAAACCCGTTTTTCTAGTTAGACAACATAAGTGATACTGGGTCTTAGGGGAGACATCGGGCCGTATAGCCCGATGGCACCTGCCCGGAGCTGCGGTTCTGGGTTATACTCCGGCCTTGGCCTTCTCTTCCTTGATCCAGGCCTCCAGGGCGGCCTTGTCGGTGCCCTTTATGAGGCTCTTGAGCTCGGCGTCCAGGCTGCTGGGCTTTATGACGGCGACCCAGCCGTCCCCATAGGGGGCGTCGTTGATGACGCTGGGCCTGCCCTCCAGGGCCGGGTTGATCTCCAGGATGGTGCCGCTGAGGGGCACCTTGAGGCTGCCCACCCATTTCCCCGACTCGACGCTGCCAAGGGTCTTGCCCGCCGCCACTTCCTTGCCAGCGGGCCGCGTCTTCAGGCTGACCAGCTTGCCAGCGGCGGCTGCGGCCCAGGCGTTGTAGCCTACGCGGGCTTTTCCGTCTTCGAGGCGAACCCACATGTGCTCCCTGTGGTAGTAGAGGTCCTCGGGGAACTCGTGGCCTTCTATCTTCACCATGGTTATCGTATGTTGTGGGGATTATCCGTATTTAATTGGTTCGCCCAAGGGGCTGTGAAACGTTTTTAATTAGGTTCGGTGTATGCTCATAGTCGTTGGGTCTGTAGCTCAGTCAGGTAGAGCGATGGCCTCTTAAGCCATTGGCCAAGGGTTCGATTCCCTTCAGACCCGCCAAAATTACAATAACGAGTAGCTTGTTATTCCTGTTTTCCATGAGTTTGCATTGTGATTGGTTTTTTTTAGCGCATGGGTTTTAAGCCCCTAACCCACCAACAAGGTGACAAACATGGTTCTACCGGTGAAGGTCTTCGAGGTACGCGGCCTGCAGGGCGACCCGCGGGACAGGCTGGCTGGCTGGAGGGAGACGGAGCAGGTGGAGGGCGAGGAGCTCCAGCTCTTAACCGAGGTCCTGGACCTGGAGGCCGTAGAGGACACGGTCACAGGCGTATTCGCCCGCGACTTCATCAGGGACCGCAGCTACAGGCGCAAGGTGAGGAGCGCCCCCGAGACGGAGGAGGCCCGGTTCTGGATCGTGCCCAACGAGCAGCGCCGGTTCCTGGTGGTGATGGCGCCCAGCGTGGCCAGGGGCGTAAAGAAGATGCTGAGCAACCACGTAGCGGTGAAGCTGGGCGGGATACTGAACGCCGACGTCCGTGAGAGCAGGATCACCTCGGAGACGCTGCAGAAGCTGCATGAGGCCAACCCCAAGGCGACGAACCTCATATGGTTCGACCAGGTGGACATCCCCGGCGTCAACAAGCTGTGCCTATCAGGGGAGGGCCTGGCCGACACCGGTCTATACAGGGAGTACCTGGGCCACGGGATGATCTGGTATGTGGTGTACACGGGGAAGAGGAGCGGCTACACGGTGGGCGTGACCCGCAACGCGGTGGTCACCAACTTCAGCAAGAGCACAGAGGACGAGTTCCTCAAGTTCGTAAGGGAAGAGCTGCTGACGCTTATTGAGTGACGGCGTCAGTCAACTTTTACTGTCGATTGTAGATTCTAAAAGTATTTATTTTCCCTCGTTAACTGAGTAGTGGCGGGTAAATCCACGGGAAACCGTGCCCTACATGGGCGAGAGGGGCTCGATCCTGATTGGGAGTACCGTCGGGTCCGCCAAAGCATCTCATTCTCTCCAGTAAAACCTGTATCCCGGTAGGCCTCCTCTATACGCCGCCCAGCCAGTAGCTCACCGAGAAGTAGGCCAGGGTGTACACGGCCAGGAACCCGGCGTAGGGCAGCGTGTCGCGTAGCAGGGCGAAGAAAAGGCCCATGACGCACAGTATCCCCAGGACGGACTCTATCCCGCTGAACCTCTTCAGTGACCCGTAGCTGCGCCGGCCCAGGCTCGCTAGCCGACCCTTCACGTCGTACTTGGGCACCCTCTCGAAGACGCCGCCCTCCTGGAACACGCCCTCCAGTATGTTGACGGCGCACACCGCGGACATGCCGTGGCCCACCAGGGCCAGGAGCCCTATGTAGGGTAGCTTGGACCTGAAGCTGATGCCCTGCCTGCTCAGCGCCGTGTAGTAGTAGACCCCCGTGCAGAGGGTGCATATGGTGAACATGACCCCGAACCGGGGGTCGGTGACAACCCTGCCGAAGAGGGTCCTGGGCAGGAACCCCGTGAGGAACACGGCGTCGTAGGAGAGGAGCGCCACCCCCATGAGGACCGTCATGAACATGAGGAGGCTTATACTGTAGTTGGTGAGCTGCATGGTGGCCTGGAACTTCTGGAAGGGGCTCAGCAGCGGCGAGCCGTAGACCCTGCCCAGAAGCTTACGGGCGCACTGTATGCTGCCCTTGGCCCACCTGGCCTGCTGCACCCTGAACGCGGACAGGTCCGCGGGGAGCACCCCGGGCACCATCACGTCCCTGAGGTAGACGCCCCTGTACCCCGCCAGCTGCACCCTAACGGCTAGGTCCATGTCCTCGCTCATGGTGTCCCAGCTCCAGCCCCCAGCCGCCTCGATGGCCCTGGATCGGAACACGCCTGCTGAGCCGTTGAAGCTCATGAGGAACCCCAGGGCGTACCTGCCCGCCTGGTCCACCATGTGGTGGGCGTCCAGGGCCACCGCGAAGGCCTGGGTAAACTTGTTGAGACCACGGTTAAGGTGCCCCCACCGGGCCTGGACGAAGCCCACGCCGCGGTCGGCCACCAAATGGGGCACGGTGCGCTCCAGGAAGTCTATCCCCGGCCGGAAGTCAGCATCGAAGACCGCAATGTACTCGCCGCTGGACTTGCCGTAAGCGTTCCTTAGAGCACCGGCCTTGTACCCCTGTCGCCCCGCCCTCCTCACGGCCCTAATGTTGAACCCTTTGGCCCTGTACCACTCCACGGCCGAGTCCACGATGCCTCTGGTCTCGTCGGAGCTGTCGTCCAGCACCTGCACCTCGAGCCTGTCCTTGGGCCACCTTAAGGCGCAGACGGCGGCGATGAGCCCCCCCACGATGGACCCCTCGTTGAAAACGGGGAGCTGCACGGTCACGGCCGGGTAGCGGCTGAGAGGCTTTTCCTCCGGGCTCCTATACTTGGAAGCCCCCCAGGCCAGTAGAAGGCAGTTGTAGCCGAAGGTGAGCAGCAGGAAGCTGAACATGAAATAGAGGAAGACAACTAGCTCACCGATCACCGCAACACGCCCCCCACTTCTAATGGGAAACCATGAATAAATCTGTTCCCAAACCCCATAAACAGGGTGGCCGTAGTTGATCCATGGCGAGTCGAGAAGCAGAAGAAAGGCTCCTCAGAGAGGTGGACCGGCTTGAGCAGCACATGGTCAACCATATCCAGGGCCTGGTTAGGATTCCCAGCGAGAACCCGCCCGGGGACGAGTCCGAGGTAGCAGGCTACGTGGCCGAGGCCCTCGCTTCCCTAGGCGTTGACGTGGAGCATGTGGAGCCCGAGCCGGGCCGCGTCAACACCCTTGGGACCCTGAGGGGTTCCGGCGGAGGCGCGGGGCTCCTCTGGAACGGTCACGTTGACACGGTGCCTCTGGGCAACCCTGACAACTGGACCGTGGACCCGCTGGGAGGGGAGATCCGGGACGGCAGGGTCTGGGGCAGGGGTAGCGGAGACATGAAGGGGGCCGTGGCAGCGGCTATCACCGCCGTCAAGGCCCTCCAGGACGCAGGGATCAGCCTCCGCGGCGACCTTCACATCCACGCCGTGGCAGATGAGGAGTTATTCGGTCGCAGCGGCACCAAGTACCTCTGCGAAAACGGCTACATCCGAGGCGTTGATGCGGCCATAGTTGGCGAGTCCTCAACCCGGGACGGCAGAATCATGGCGAGGCCCGCCGTCAGAGGCCGCACACTGGTCAGGCTCCGTGCCAGGGGCAGGTCCGCCCACAGCAGCAGGCCCCACCTGGGCGTCAACGCGGTCCTGAAGATGAGTAAGGCGCTCCTGGCCATCGAGGGCGCCGAGTTCAGGTTCCCAAGACACGGGCTGCTCCCAGACCCGACCATAGCTCCGGGCACCACCATCAGGGGCGGAACCAAGGACAACATGATCCCGGAGGAGTGCGAGGCGCTGTGTGACGTCCGCACCGTCCCAGGGATGAGCCCGGAGGGTGTCGTCGAGGACATCAGGGCCATCGTCCGCGTGCTGGCGTCCAGGGACCCCAATCTCAACGTAGAGGTCACCACGCCACTCAGCAAGCCGCCCAGCGAGATACCAGTCACGGGCCCCCTCTACAGGGCCGCGGCTGAGGCAACGAGGCGTGTCGCGGGCTACGACCTAGAGCCCCTGGGGGCTGAGGGAAGCAACGACACCAGCTACCTCACCGCCGTCGCCGGCATCCCCGCCATGGCTTTCGGCCCGGGCGGCGGCAACGCCCACGCCCCGGACGAGTGGGCCGACATCCGCACCCACCTAGACTTCGCCAAGATATATGGGCTCATGGCGATGAGCCTCTGCGGCGTGGAGTAGCCCCACGTTTTTAAGGTGTGCCGAGAACTCTCATTCATGGTCGATGAGGTGGACGAGCGCATCCTCAGGCTCCTAGAGGAGAACAGCCGCGCGACCTACGTTGAGATAGGGCGGAGCGTGGGGCTGAGCGAGGGCGCTGTCAGGAACCGCGTCCAGGCACTCGTGGCCTCCGGCGTCATAAGGCGATTCACCATAGAGAAGGCGTCCGCGGTGGGTGTCAGAGCCCTCATCATGATCTCGGTAGACCCCGCTGTGCCCACCAG
>MEZG01000021.1:0-957 GCA_001775965.1 Candidatus Bathyarchaeota archaeon RBG_13_60_20
GGGCAGGCAGCCTCTGAGCCTGTTTAGGGCTCGCAGCTCCTCGCCTCTACCCAGCGTGGAGGCCTTTATTCCGCATCTGAGCACGTCAACGGCCTCGTCCATGGCTCCGCGGTCCACGGGGAACGGCACACCGTCCTTACCCCCGAAGGCGAAGCTGAACCTCACGGGGTCCGCCCAGCTGGCTCCGTCCCCGTAGACGAGATCCGCCACCAGGGCCAGGCCCCTCACAGTAGCTGGGCCCACTCCCCTCATGGAGACCAACTCCTCGTATGTCTGAGGCTGTCGCTGGTACGCGGCTCTTACCGCGTCCCAGTTTATGCTCCTTGGCATGATCAGGGTCCTTCTGCCCATCCACCCGTCTAGGCGGGACTGACCAGATGGGGCTGGCTCGGCCATGGCCCTCATAAGCTTCGCGGGGTTGTCCTTGACCAGGTCGAGGCAGGCGTCGCGACTGTCCGCGCTGGCCCGGCTGGTCATGTCCAGGGCCTCCTCTAGCCGGGTCGCGCAGAGGATGGCGCCCTGGGGCTCCTCGATGAAGCCCCTGTGCTCCGGGCCCCAGTGGTAGCGGCGGGCGTTCCCCAGCGCCTCGCTGAGGCCCTGCTGGACGACGATCCAGCGGCCCCCCTCGTCGAGGATGAGGCAGTGGTGGTACAGTTGGTACCCGTCCTGGACCAGGCTGTTGTCCACCTTGGCGCTCATCCTGCTGGCGTAGACCAAGTCCTCCACCCTGCGGCCGCTGAGGCGGAGCGCCTGGCCCTTCTCCCTGATCTCCTGGGGCGCCCTGAGGCTGGCCCGTCCCTTTCCGCCGCACACCGCGACGCCCTTATCAGTGCCCAGGGCCTCCTTGAGGGCGCCGCAGGTCACCGTGGTTGTGCCGCTGCTGTGCCAGTCGTAGCCTAGGACGCAGGCTAGGCTCTGGAAGAACCAAGGGTCGCTCAGCCGCTCAAGGAGCCCCTT
>MEZG01000021.1:1117-7395 GCA_001775965.1 Candidatus Bathyarchaeota archaeon RBG_13_60_20
CTCGGTCTCCTCGCTCACCACGATGCCCTCCAGCGTATCGTTGTCTATGGTGGGGCCGAAGGGGTCGCTGAGAGGCACTATCTTGGAGCGCTCGTAGAAGCCCCTTTCCTTCAGGAAGCTCTTCACGTCGCGCCGCCTGTTATCGTAGCTGTCGATCTCATGCTGCTTCTTCAGCGTCCCGGCGAACTCGTCGGTGGTAATTCCCACGATGGCCCGCTCGCCGACGTTGAACGTCTCCTCAAGGAGGAACCAGTGGCCCTTGTGCATCACGTCGAAGGTCCCCCCCACTGACACCCACTTCAGCCTGTTGTTGGACAAGCGGCCAGCACCCGGACGCAGTATCGAATAGCGCCGCGCAATTAAGCTTTTTCACGGTTTTCACCGGAAAAAGGTGGGCCTAGTCCGCTATGAAACAGGTCATGGTTGAGCCTATGCCCTCTATGCGCCGTATCTTCTCTATGACAAGCTCCTGGATGGCGGAGGAGGTCTGGGCCTCGATCATCACGTAGGCGTCGTAGGGCCCGTACAGGAAGTGGGCCTCGACGACCCCCTTCAGCGTGAGCAGCTTATCCATTACCTTCCGCTCCGAGGTTGGCTCGAGGGTCAGCAGCACAAGTGCTTTGTCCATAGATGACACTGAAAGCAGGGGAAGCGGATAATATAAACGCGTAGATCGATGCGAAATCATTAAATCCCGTGGAAGCCTCGATGAAACAAACCGAGGTAGTGTTATGGCCCCCGAGTTCACCAGCAGGATATCAGGTTTCTACAAGAAGTCCGTGGAGGAGAGGATCGAGGTCATCGCGGGGATGGTGGGCCTCACAGGCGAGGAGGCGGCCGTCCTCAGGAGCAGGGGCGGCCTCAGCCTGGACGAGGCCGACCACATGACCGAGAACGTCGTGGGCACCATAGCGTATCCCTTCAGCGTCGCGGTCAACTTCAGGGTGAACGGACGCGACCTGCTCGTCCCCATGGCGGGGGAGGAGCCCAGCGTCGTGGCCGCCGCTAGCAACATGGCCCGCCTCATGAGGGACGGCGACGGCATCAATGCCACAGCCACCGACCCTATCATGATCGGCCAGGTGCAGATACTGGACGTGCCCGACATGAAGGCGGCCGTGAAGGCGATAGAGAGGAACAAGGAGGCCCTCATCGCGTCGGCCAACGAGCTGGACCCCGTGCTGGTCCGGTTCGGGGGCGGGGCCAAGGACATTGAGCTGAGGCCCATCGAGACGGAGATCGGGCCCATGCTCATCGTCCACATCCTGGTGGATTGCAGGGACGCCATGGGGGCCAACGCCGTCAACACCATGGCCGAGGCCCTTGCGCCCACCATAGCCGAGCTCGCCAGCGGCAGGCCTCTCCTCAGGATCATCAGCAACCTGGCGGACAGGAGGCTCGTGACGGTGGAGGGGCTCGTCAGGAAGGAGGAGATCGGCGGCAAGGAGGCCGTTGACAACATCGTTGCCGCGTGGGCCTTCGCCGACGCGGACCCCTACAGGGCCGCGACCCACAACAAGGGGATAATGAACGGCGTCGCGGCCGTGGCCCTCGCCCTCGCCCAGGACCACAGGGCCATAGAGGCGGGCGCCCACGCCTACGCCGTCAGGGGCGGGAGGTACCGCAGCATGAGTAGGTGGAGCAAGAACAGGGACGGCAACCTTGTGGGCACCATGACCCTCCCCATGGCCGTCGGCCTCGTGGGTGGCGCCACCCGCAGCCACCCCATGGCACAGATAGCCCGCAAGATACTCAGGGTGGACAAGGCAGCCGATCTCGGCATGGCCATGTGCGCAGTGGGGCTTGCCCAGAACCTTGGCGCCCTTAGAGCCCTCACACAGGAGGGCATACAGCACGGGCACATGAGGCTCCACGCCAGGAACCTGGTGGTGATGGCCGGGGCCACGGGGAGCCTCATAGACGTGGCGGCCAAGGAGCTGGTGGACGGCGGCGAGATCAGGTTCCCCAAAGCCCAGGAGATCGTGAAGCGCCTCAAGGGCGGGTCCTAGGTGCCTCCTTGACCATAGAGATAGACGACGCGGGCACAGGCGACATACTCCACGGGGTCGTCATCGGCGCCTACAGGCCCGAGGACGACGTCTTCCTCTATGATATGATCGACGTAAGGTACTTCCAGGAGCCCGTGTACGGGGAAAAGCGGCACCTGAACGAGGCGAGGAGGATCGCTCTCAGGCTGGTGGACCGCCTCGGCCTCAAAGAGAAGGAGAAGATCAGCATCTGCACAGGAGACATCCTTAACGAGGCCGCGGAGGCCCTCGTTGAGGAGTACGGGGAGGACCAGGTTGAGCGGTGCAGGATCGAGAACCGGGCCCAGTACATGGTGGAGCTGGCCTACATGGACGAGCTAAGGAACATAGGGTACGAGCCCATAGAGAACAGGACCGAGAAGTGGGGCAAAAACTTCTGGCACCAGTACAACTGGCTGAGGAAGGACCCCAAGGCCAGGCTAAGGTGGGCCAAGTCGGCCTTCCCCAACCTCCGCAAGTACCCCCTGTTCAAGTCCGCATAGTTTTTTATCCAGCCTCAATGGAACCATATGTGAACCGATATGAAGCCCTGGCTCCTCAACATTCTGGCGTGCCCCATAGACAAGCACCACCCCCTGGAGGCGTACTTCTACAGGTGGGAAAACACCGAGGAGGAGATGGAGAAGATGAGCAGGGAGGCGGGGACGCCGAGCCCCCTCTTCAGTAAGCAGTACCTCCACCTGGCCAAGCAGATGGCGGACGGCACCATAAGCCCGCAGGCTCTAAAGGAGATCAGGGACATGGCAGGCGTCAGCTACTCCATGGAGCTTCTGGACGGGGTCAACAGTTTCATGGGTCAGCTAGCAGGGGTCGGAAAGCCCGGAGAGAAGGAGCTCCTCAGGGACCACCCTGAAGGCATGGACGTCCTCTACAGGTACCTCAACCTGGTGGAGGTGGAGGAGGGGCTTCTCAGGTGCCCCGAGTGCGGGAGGTGGTACCCCATAGGCAGCGCCGTGGAATCCATCCCCGAGCTCATGCCCGACGACCTCAGGGAGAGGGACCGGGACCTGGAGTGGCTGACCAAGTGGAAAGAGAAGCTGCCCGAGCAGGTGCTACGGGACGGTAGGCCCTACACCCTCTAACTTAGCGCCCCTTAGCCTCCCGAGGCTCCAGTAGCCCAGGGCCAGTGCGAAGCCCGTTGTCATGAGCTCAGCGTAGAGCACGCCGCCGCTGACCACCATTAGGACCGCGAAGTCGATGACGAAGTGGATGAGCACGGCCGCCCCCAGGTACCTGAGGTCCTTCCTCCTGAACGACTCCAGGACCATGACGGATAAGCCGATCTGGATGACAATAGCCATGACTCTCTCGTAGAAGCCCACGAAGGGCAGATAGAGGGGTGTCTCCTCTATCGCTGCGAGCTGGAACGCAGGGAATGCGGACGGGTTGGTGAGCACGAGTACTCCTATGATGAAGACGTTGATGCCCGCCAGGAAGATGCTCTCGATACCGCCGTGGCCCGCACCGTACATGAACCCGTTCTCCAAAGTGTGCTCCTTCACCACGAATCTGTAGGCAACGTACCGAGCCCCCTCCTCGAAGACCCCGGCCGTCAGGGACGGGAAGGCCGTCAGCAGAATCACTGTGGCCTGGCCCAGGTCCGCCCCCAGTATCCAGAGGCTCCCGTAGTTGTTCAGGGGTATCCTGACCAGGGAGGCCAGGAACATGGCGCAGCCCACGAAGAAGATTCTCCAGCTGGTCCCCAGACTCCTCTTTATGTAGAACGCGAGGGCGATGGGGTATGCGATCTCCAGGAACCCTGCAGCGACGAAGGATAGGCCGACCTCGGTTAAACCCATAACCAATAGAGAGGGAGCACGGCTTTTAACACATTGGTCACATGCTATTGTAGGTTCTCGCCGTTCACCTTGTAGCCGTCAAGGCTGCCGTGAATGATGTCTATGCTCCATTTGGATCGGCCTGTATCCCTGTCCAGGGTCTGGGTGTACGTCCCCCAGGCAGTTCCCGTGCTCCAGAAGCTGCTGAACCCGTCGGCGTTCATCCTGGGGGTGAACTCGATCCTTCTGCCTGGGGCGTCGCACGTGAAGCCACTCAGCGCTAGTAGTAGCCCCCAGCTCGACAGGCTGCGCGCGTAGTGGTGCCCGCACTCCACCTCGTTCCACGGGTTACGCCTCACACCGTCGTGCCTGTCCCTCACCGCCTTAACAATGGTTAGCCCCTCGTCCAGGAGGCCCTCGATGATGAGGTGGCTCGCCACCTGGTACTCGACGCCGGTCCACACCTCGTGGCTGTACACGAAGGGATAGGCGGGGCGTCCGCCGTTAGGCCAGGTGCATAGGAGGAGCCCGGCCTCGTCGTTGAGGGCGTAGGTACGCTGGGTGTTGTCGTGGTCGTGGAAGCCCGCCTTGAAGTTGTGCCTGTAGACGGATCGTATGGCCTTCCTCACGTGGCTCGGCGGCAGCAGGTGGCCGAGGCCCATGAGGCTGGCGTTGAGCTGGCCCAGAAGCTGGTCGCTGAGGCACCCGGAGCCGTGCTGATACTTATACGCGTCCACGTCGTCCAGCCGCTGGACGTAGTACTCGCCTCCCCAGGTTGCCCTATCCAGGTTGACGCGGCCCCTCTCATAGAGGGCCCTGTACCTTTCCGCTGCCTCGTAGTCGCCCGACGTCTCTGCCATGTGTAGGCCCGCCTTCAGGGCGCCTAGGAACATGATGCCGCTGAGGGGGTTGGGCCCGTAGAAGCTGATGTCGTAGGTGTTGTGCTGTTTCGCCTCCGTGACTCCGTCGCCGTCAGGGTCCCAGGTCCTGCACGCGTAGTCCAGCGCCAGCCTGGCCTTGGGCCAGAGGCCCCCCATCCACCCGGTGTCCCCGCTTAGCCTCCACTCCCTGTAGAGGCGCATGACGCTGCCGCATTGGCCGTCCGAGGCCGCGTCCACGCTGTCCCAGCTCCTGGTGCCCGGGAACGCGTTGTAGGCGCGGAAACTCATCTTGCCGTCGCCGCCGGTCTCGTGCATGAACTCGGTCTCCCTCATGTTGCGGGCGAGGCTGGGGAACAGGTGCGCCAGGGTCTGCTCGTAATTCCAGACGTGGGTGCAGTTGCCGCTGCAGCATCCGGCGTCGTCGAAGCATCCCTCGTAGGCGAGGAAGGTGCCGTCCTCCAGCCAGAAGCAGGTGCTGCTCCTTATGACCGTGATGTTGCTGGCCGCGGCGTCGATCACGTGGACGGGCAGCGTCGACCCGTACAGGGCGTCCCTAAAGCGGCCTGAGAAACCCTCAAGCCGCTCGCGGTGCTCAGCGTAGTACCTGCAAACGTCCCAGGCGTCCGTGAACCTGGCGGCGTACCTGTTCCTCGCGGGCTCGCTGCATTCCCTGCACCCGCACCCTGCGAGCCTCTGGTTCCAGTTCCTGAGCCTGTTGGGGAAGTACCATGACACCAGGAACGTGAAGTCAACCGACTCCCCCGGGCCGATGGTCTTCACGACGCCCAGGCTGCCCACGTCGGTCTTGCCCTCCTCGCTGGGCGTATCATAGCCATGGTCCGTGAGGCGCCCGTCCCCGGCCAGGTCGTCCCAGAACTCCCTTAGGTTGTCCCACCAGCCGCTCCTGTACCAGTGGGGCTTCACGGTGACCTCCCTCTCCAGCGTCGCCAGGGCCATGGAGCCGTAGAGGAGGCTCCCCGCCTCGTGCTTCCTGCTGGTGAGGCTGAGGCCCCTGACGCCCCTCTCCTCAAGGTACGTGTTCACGTTTCCTCCGAACCCCTCGGGCCTCACCCAACCGAAGTCGCCGACGCCTGTGAAGCCTACAGCGTTCAGCAGGCTGCCCGCCACAGTGACCTCAAGCTCCACGTCCCCCAAGTTCTGAACCGTGTACGTGAGGACTGCCAGCGGGAGCCCCGAGTCGTCCGGCTCGTGGGGTATGAAGGGCGTGTATGCCTCCAGCAGCACCCGGACGGGCAGCCCCTCGTCCACCAGCTCCACGTAGGCGAAAGGGTACTCGGCCCACATCCTGCTGTCCCTGAACCTTGGCAGCCCGGCCGCGGAGCCGGGGTGGAACCCGTGGCTCTCTGAGAAGGGGGGCGTCAGCCGGCTCTCCAAGACCCTGGCCATCACCCTGCCCCCCTCGTTGACGGCTATGGCGAAGAAGCTGTAGGGCAGCTTCTGGCCCTTGGCCGGCTTGTTGAATATTTCCCAGTCTCTGAGGTCGCCCCTTGCGCCGACTGAGAAGTTGCCCGTCCCTATTCCTCCCAGCAGGAAAGTCGCCTCGGAGGCAT
>MEZG01000022.1:0-5927 GCA_001775965.1 Candidatus Bathyarchaeota archaeon RBG_13_60_20
TGCTGGGCTGGGGCTAGGCCCCCGACCTCGCCTTTATGAGCTCGGCCACGATACTGACGCCGATCTCCCAGGGGGTCTCGGCCCCTATCTTCAGGCCGATGGGTCCCCTGATGGCGTCCACCGCTGACGCGTCCAGGCCCTCGTCCTTGAGCTGCCTCTTATGCTCACGGGCCTTGTTGGAGCTGCCCAGGAGCCCTATGAAGGCTGGCTTAGCCTTTACCGCGTGCCTAAGGCCGGCCAGCTCGAAGCCCGTCTCCCCGTGGAGCATCACGACGTAGTCGCTGGGCCTGATCCTGATGGTCTTCAGGCTGTCAGGGTAGGGCCCGTTGACTAGGGTTATGCCCGGGAAGTTGGCCTCGGTGGCGGTCTCCGCGTCGTCCACCACAGTCACCTTGAACCCGCACCTGGCCGCAATGCCCGCGGCCGCCTGGGCTATCATGCCCGAGCCCATGACTATGAGAGCGGGCTCCGGCTTTACCACGTCCAAGAATATCTTCACCTCTCCGCCGCACTTGCTGTTCACAGGGATCATGCCCTCCCTGGCGGGCACCCCCATGGCGAAGTGGAGGCTCCGGGGCTTGCCCTCCCTCAGGGCCGCGAGGGACTCCTCCACCAGCAGCCTCTCCATGCCTCCCCCTCCGATGGTTCCAAGGGTCTCGCCCCCGGAGGTGACCAGCATCTTGCTGCCCGGGTCTCTGGGGCCATGGCCCTCCTTGTAGGTGAGTGTGCAGAGGACGCTGGGGCACCCCGCGTCCAGCTCCTCCTTGAGCCGCGTGAATATCTCGGGGTCACTCAGGGGCGATACGCTCCGCGGCGTCCAGTATGGCCTCAAGTATCTTGGTGAACCCGGTGCAGCGGCAGATGTTGCCCTCGATGCCGCGCTTCACCTCGCGCTCCGTTGGGTGGGGGTTGTCCCTGAGGAGCGCGTAGGCGCTTATCAGCATCCCGGGGGTGCAGAACCCGCACTGGACGGCGCCGTTCTCCATGAACGCCTCCCTGAGGTCTATCATGAGCGAGTTCTTCTCGAGGCCCTCCAGGGTCGTCACGTACCGTCCCTCCACCTGGGGCGCCAGCACCAGGCAGCTCGCCACGGGGCTCCCGTCCAGGAGCACCGTGCAGGCGCCGCACTCGCCCTGCTCGCACCCCTTCTTCACGCTCTTGGCGTCAAGCTCGTCCCTGAGCATGTCCACCAGGCTCGTGTAGGGCTCAGCGTCCACCGTCACGGGGGCCCCGTTGAGCCCAAAGTTTACTCTCATCGTGTTCACCTCGCACGCTCCGCCGCTTCCGCGAGGGCCCTCCTCAGGAGGACACCGCACATGTCTCGCCTGTACTCGGCGGTGCCCCTAACGTCCGTTATGGGGGACACTTCAGCCTTGACGGACTCGGCGGCCTTGTCCAGCAGACCTCCAGTCAGCGCCTTGCCTCTCAGCAATTCCTCGACTGCCCGGGTCCTTATGGGTGTCTCTGCGACGGAGCCGAATGCCAGCCGGGCTTCCGTGATCTCCCCGCCGCTGAGCTCCACGTAGGCCGCAGCGCTGACCACTGACAGGGTGAAGGCCTTGCGCCGACCGATGCGCTTGAACGAGGAGCCCGCCCCTTCGGGGGGCGCAGGGAGCCTTACCTCTGTGACCAGCTCGTCGGGCTCCAGGGTGTTGAGCTTGGGCCCCGCGAACAGCTCCTCCAGGGGTATGATGCGTGTGCCCTTGAGGCTCCTGATGGCCACCTCGGCCTCGTGGACTAGGAGAGGGGGCGCCGAGTCGGCCGCGGGTGAGGCGTTGCACAGGTTCCCGGCTATGGTGGCCCTGTTCCTGACCTGGGGGCTCCCTATCCCTGATACGGCGTCCACCAGCGCCGGGGCCTTGGCCGCGATGGGGCTAGATGCGACCTGGGCGTGGGTCGCCGTGGCGCCTATGCATATATACCCCGAGTCCTCGCGGACGTAGTTGAGCTCGGCCACGTTGTTCAGGTCCACCAGGTTGCTGGGCGAGCACGCCGCGTCCCTCATCAGGGGAACCAGGTCGGTGCCGCCTGCCACGGGCTCGGCCTCGTCCAGCGTCGCGAGCAGGTAGAGGGCCTCCTCCACGGTGGATGGCGCGTGGTACTTGAACTTGGGCAGGGGCTTCAATTCCCGGCCTCCTTCAGCGCTTTGTGTATGGTCCATGGCCTTATGGGTAGCTCGTTGAACCTGATGCCCGTGGCGTGGTGTATGGCGTTGGTGATCGTGGGGACGACGCTTATGATGGCGGGCTCGCCGACGCCCTTGGCCCCGAATGCCCCGTACCTGTAGGGCTTCTCCACAATGATCACGGGCTCGATCTGGGGCGTGTCCATGCTGCTGGGAACCACGTAGTCCTTGAACCCGGGGTTGATGACGTGGCCGGCCTTGAGCTCTATGTTCTCCATGAGCACCAGGCCCATGCCCTGGCTGACGGCGCCCTCGATCTGGCCCTCCACCATCAAGGGGTCGATGGCCTTGCCGCAGTCCATGGCCGGCCACACGCGTAGGACGGCGGCCTCGCCCGTCTCGGTGTCCACCTCCACCTCGGCCACCGTGGCCGCGAAGGTGTAGACGCTGTAGTTGACGCCTAGGCCCGTCTCGGGGTCGAAAAACCGCTCGGGCGCCTTGAAAAACCCGTGGACGGCAGGGTCGTAGCCGCGGACGTACATCTCCTCGGCCAGCTCCCTGACGCTGATGCCCGTCCCGGGGTTCTCCCTGTCGAAGGCCCTGCCCTCGGCTAGATCGATCCGCCCGGAGGGGACCTCAAGGAGCTCCGCGGCGCAGGCCACCATGCTCTCCCTGAGCTTGAGGGCCGCCTTTGCCGCCGCGGTGCCCCCAAGCATGAGGCCCCTGCTGCCGTGGGTCGGCTTGGCGTCCAGGGTGCTGTCAGTGTCGGGGAGCTCGATCCTGATGGCGGCGGGGTCGACGCCTATGATCTCGGCCACTATCTTGGCGTGGCCGAAGGGCGATCCCTGCCCTATCTCGACGATGCCCGTGCGGTAGGTGACGCTGCCATCCGGGTTCATAATGAGGCTGGCCGCGCTCCAGTCGGGTGTGCTCCTGCTGGTGCTGATGCCGTGGTAAGCGAGCCCGACGCCGTAGCCCCGCACCTTGGAGCCGTCGCGCACGGGCTCCCGGTGGCTGGCCCAGTCTGATGCGTCCCGCACAGCCTCCAAGCACTCCTTGATGCCGACGCTGTGGTCGAGCACCTGGTCGCACGTGGTCCTGCCGCCCTCCACAAGCACGTTCCTGAGCCTAAAGTCTATGGGGTCCATGCCCAGCTTGTAGGACAGCTTGTCCATCTGGCTCTCCGCGGCGAAGTGGAGGGCCATGTCGCCGAAGCCCCTGAAGCTGCCCCCGTACACCTTGGTGGTGTAGACGGCCCTCCCGTCGATGCTGCAGTTGTGCACCTCGTAGGGGCCGGCCGCGTGGGCGGTCTGCCTCCACAGCCAGAACGGGGACCTGTTGGCGTAGGCGCCGCACTCCAGGGTGATGTCCACCTCGATGCTCGTGACCCGGCCCTCGCTGTTGGCGCCGCTCCTGTACCTGATCCTGGCGGGGAACCTCTTGTTGCTGAACTTGACGGACTCGTCCCGGCTCCACACGTGGGCCACGGGCCTGCCCAGCTTGTGGGCCGCGAAGGCCGCGTAGGCGGCCACCAGGGGCCCCTGGTCGTCCTTGCCCCCGAAGCCGCCGCCTGTGAGGGCTTGGATTATCCGCACCTGGTTGAGGTCCCAGCCCATGATGTGGGCCACCTTCTCCCTGATGAGGAATGGGCTCTGGCCGTTGCAGATGACCGTGACCTTGTCCCTCTCCGGGACCGCATAGGCGGCCTCGGTCTCCAGGTACATGTGTTCCTGGTAGGGGCTCCAGTAGGTGTCGCTGACCTCTACGTCGGCCTCCCGGAAGCCCTTCTCGGCGTCCCCCTTCCTGATGCGGGTGGTGACTGCGACGTTGCCCCCGTCGTGGACCAGGGGCGCGTCCTCGGCCAGGGACGCGTCCACGTCCAGGACCGGTGGCAGCTCCTCGTACTCAACGTGTATCTTCTCGGAGGCGGCCTCCAGGGCGTACTCGTCGCGGGCGCAGATGAGGGCTACGGGGTCACCAGCGTAGTGGACCTTCACGTCGTTTAGGAAGGGCTGGTCGGGGAGCGCGTACCCTATCTGGTTGCTGCCGGTGACATCGGCGCCCGTGTATATGCCCTCGACGCCGGGAACCCTCAGGGCCTCGTCCAGCTCGATCCTCTTGATGATGCCGTGGGGTATGCTGCTCCTGTAGACCTTCAGCAGGGTCGTGCCTCTGGGCACGTAGTCGGCCGTGTACCTGGCCTTTCCTAGGACCTTGTCCAGGGCATCCGAGCGGGTGACGTTCTTCCCGACTACGAGGAACTCCTTTCTGCCCAGCATCTCAAGTATCTTATCGTACTCCAACGGGGACCATCCTGTGACGGGTGTTGAGCTATTCTAGGTTCAAGGTTTTAAATAAAAGAATCCCCCAGGGCGTCCCAGAAACCCCCCATGTCGGCCTCCAGCACCAGGACCCTCCGCTCGTGGCCTGAGAAGAGCTGCAGCAGCGGGTCCACCTTATCGGTGCGGCACGTCACCGCAAGATAGCTTCCTCTGCTCGTGGCTTCTACGACCTTAACTAGGCCCGGGTGCAGGCCGCGCCCCATCCTCTCGATGTGGCCGTACTCGTCAACGATGACCAAGGTGCCCTCATCCACTCTAGCAGCCGCCTCAGCTAGCAGAGTGTTGGCGCGGCTGAACCCCGACACGCTGAACTCGTACTTCCACGGCCCCAGTCTTACCCAGTCAGGGGAGGCAGCCCTCTCCCCCAGTTGAACTAGGGGGAACCGGGCCCCCGATGCCAGGTCGAGGCCATCATACGCCACCGTCTCGCCCTCCTCCACCACCCGGAGGCTCGCCACCCCCATCACGTGCATTCCCTTCTCCCTTGCTCTCTCAGCCAGCTCCAGAGCGCGGGTGGTCTTGCCTCCGCCTATTGTGCCGTGGATGATCAGTGTTCCCCGGTTCAACGTCGCTACCCTATGCCGCCCAGTTCATCGTTGTTGGCCCACGCCAGGGGGACCACCATGTCCTGCGGCATATCTGTGCCGTGGGTTCCCTGGACTCTGCCATCTTTCTCGACCGTGTGCTGACCGTGGTCGGCGAGGACGATGGCCGAGTAGCCTCCGCGGTGGGCTGACTCCAGTATCTTTCCCAGGTTTGAGTCCGCCCTTGAGGCCGCGTCGTGTCCCTCCCTGCTTAGAGGGCCGTGGGCGTGGCCCGCGTCATCTACGTCTAAGAGCTGGACCCAGAGGAGGCTGGCCTCGCCTTCCAGGGCTCTGAGGGCGATCCCGGTCACATCGTCGTCCGTGTTGGAGGCCGCGATCCCCGGCCTGTCGGCGTGGGGCGATATGAGGATGCCGAGGCTGCTCATGGCCCTGGCGGCTGTGGCCGAGGCCATCCCCTCGCCCCTGAGAACGTGGAAGACCGTCTCAAGGGCCAGGGGCTGCTCCCTGTTGGTGATGCCGTGGTTCACAGGTGAGGCCCCCGTGAGCATGGTGGCGAAGTTGACGGGCGTGATAGTGGGCATCACGGAGTCGATGAAGGCGCAGTGAACCGCTTGAAGGGCATTGAAGCGGGGCGTGAGACCCTCGACAGCCTTCCAGGTGGAATAGCCGAAGGCGTCCACGACGACCACCACCAGCCTTTCAGTGGCTTTCAGCGAGCTGACCAGTTCACGGTGGGGGCCCCTCTCAGAGGAGGAGGGCGGCCTCACACCCAGCGCCCGTGACACCGTAGGGGCCACGCATCTCATGTCAGGCATAATGGAGGAGTGGTCTACCAGCTTTTGAGGCTTAAGCTCCCTGTACCTTTTAATTTCCGTGGCCCAAGCCTATTTGAGGCACATGAGCCTGCGTCGGTTC
>MEZG01000022.1:5960-10081 GCA_001775965.1 Candidatus Bathyarchaeota archaeon RBG_13_60_20
TCGACCTGGAGATCACAGGCGTGGACGGGGACCTGAGAGGGTTCACGGGTAGGGTGGCCTCCGGCGGGGAGGTCTCCAGCAGGAAGGGGCTGAACGCGCCCGGCGCCAAGCTCACGCTCAAGCCCCCGACCGAGAAGGATATCAGGGGCATAAGGTTCGGCGTCGAGGCCGACTGCGACTGGTTCGCGGCCAGCTTCATCAGGTCGGCCCGGGACATGGAGGACGTGCGCGCCGAGGTCCAGAGGGCCGGTGGCGACCAGCCCATCATCAGCAAGATAGAGCACGGGGACGCCGTGGGCGGCATCAACGAGATCATCGGGGCCAGCGACGGCGTCATGGTTGCCCGCGGCGACCTGGGCATCGAGATACCGCCCTGGGACGTGCCGCTGCTCCAGAAGAAGATCATAGCGGCGTGCAACAGGCTGGGCAAGCCCGTTATAGTGGCCACCCAGATGCTGGAGTCCATGGTTAACAACCCGCGGCCCACCAGGGCCGAGGCCAGCGACGTGGCCAACGCCCTCCTGGACGGGGCGGACGCTGTGATGCTCAGCGGCGAGACCGCTGTGGGCAGGTACCCCTTGGAGGCGGTGCGCGTCATGAACAACATAGGCTGGGTGGTGCAGGAGCAGATCACCCAGCGGGAGAGGCCGCCCCTCAAGGGGCTGCCCGTCACGGACGTGGTGGGCGAGCTGGCAGCCCGATCCGTGGACGCCGTGGAGCCCGCAGCCATCATCGTGGTCACTAGGAGCGGGTTCAGCGCGCTGATGGTGAGCAAGTACAGGCCCAAGACTAGGATACTGGCCGTGACCCGGGAGCCCAGGATCGGGCGCAGGCTCCACATGTACTGGGGGGTGGAGCCCCTGGACGTCACCTGGACCGACGACAGGGACGCGCTCATCGTCGATGCGGTGCACAGGAGCCTGGAGCTGGGCCTCGTCTACGAGGGGGACATTATAGCCGTGGTCTCCGGCAGCACCCTCATCGAGCCGGGCCAGACCACGACCCTGGACATCCTCAAGGTCCGGGACATCCTGTCCAGGTGGGACCGCCGAGACTAAGTTTTATCACCCCACGCCGCCCATCTTCACCCATGGGTTACTCTATGCCAGAGGTAAAGGAGCCTGAGCCCCTAGCCCCCGGCGAGGCCGTGCTGGTGGCGAGCGGGGACCTGCGGCTCAGCGCCAATGTGGAGTGCTGGCCCGCCCAGGCCGAGATGGAGGAGAGGGTGAGGGCCGCGTTTCAGGCCGAGGGCGTCCATGTCCTCAGGGGCCACCCCGTCGACCTCGGGCTGGGCCACGGGTTCATCTGGAGCCAGAGGATGGGGATGGACGTCTTCAAGACGATACCCCGGGACGCGCCGGTCATAGTCGCTGAGGCCGTGTGGCAGTACAGCCACCACGTCCTCGCGGGGCTCCGCGACCACGAGGGCCCCATACTGACGCTGGCCAACTGGAGCGGCCAGTGGCCCGGCCTCGTGGGGATGCTGAACCTGAACGCGTGCCTCTCCAAGATGGGCAAGCCGTACAGCACCATCTGGAGCGAGAGCTTCGACGACCCGTTCTTCCTCAACGGTATCCGGCAGTGGCTAAGGGAGGGCAGGATCACCCACGACACGAGCCAGGTCAGGGACCTGAAGCCCGAAAGCCTGCCCAGGGAGGAGCGCGTGCTGGGGGAGGCCCTGGCGGCTCAGCTGAGGCGCGAGAAGGCCGTGATGGGGGTCTTCGACGAGGGCTGCATGGGCATGTACAACGGCATCATAGAGGACGAGCTGCTGAGCCCCCTGGGCGTCTACAAGGAGAGGCTCAGCCAGTCGGCCCTCGTCGCGGCCATGAGGACCGTGACGGACACCGAGGCCGCGAAGGCAAGGTACTGGCTGGACGTTAAGGGGATGAACTTCGTGACGGGGAGGGACCCCACGACTGAGCTCACAGACGCCCAGATAATGGAGCAGCTCAAGATGTACATAGCCGCCGTAAGGGTGGCTCACGATTTCGGGTGCGCCACCATAGGCATCCAGTACCAGCAGGGACTGAAGGACATGGCGCCGGCCAGTGACCTCGCGGAGGGGCTCCTTAATAACGTGGACAGGCCCCCCGTCTACCACAGGGAGACGGGTGAGGAGCTGTACAGGGGGGAGGCGCTGCCCCACTTCAACGAGGTGGACGAGGGCGCTGGCCTTGACGCCCTGATCACGAACCGGGTCTGGAGGGCCATGGGCCTGGACCCCGCGACGACGCTCCACGACGTCAGGTGGGGCGACTGGTACGGAGGCCAGTACGTGTGGGTGTTCCTCATAAGCGGCTCGGCCCCGCCCAGCCACTTCAAGGGCGGCTACAGGGGCGCCAGCAGCGAGAGGCAGCCCCCCATGTACTTCCCCCTTGGTGGAGGCACCTTGAAGGGTGAGAGCAGGCCCGGCGAGATCGTGTGGAGCCGCGTCTACGTGCTCCCAGACGGCCTACACCTGGACATCGGCAGGGGAACCGTGGTGGACCTGCCCCCCGAGGAGACCAGGCGGAGATGGGAGGCCACGACACCCCAGTGGCCCATCATGAACGCAGTGCTCCACGGTGTTACCAGGGACCAGTTCATGGCCAGGCACAAGGCCAACCACGTACAGGTGGTCTACGCGCCCGACGCCGGGGCCTGGGACAAGGCGCTCGCCGCCAAGGCCGCCATGTTCCACGCCCTCGGGGTTAAGGTCCACATCTGCGGTGACGTGAAGGTGGGGTAGCGGGTGCCCCACGTCGTGGCCGTTGACCTAGGGGCCGCCTCCGGCAGGGTCATGAAGGTCAGCTACGACGGGGATGCCTTCAAACTGGAGGAGGCCCACAGGTTCGGCAACCAGCCCCTGAGGAGGGGAGGTTCCCTCAGGTGGAACGTGCAGCGGCTGTGGCGCGAGACGGTGAGGGGCATCGACAAAGCCCGTGAGGGGGCCCTCAGCATCGGCGTGGACACGTGGGGCGTGGACTACGGGCTCTTAGACGGGGAGGGGAACCTCCTAGGCGACCCGTACCATTACAGGGACAAGAGGACCAGGGGCATGATGGATTGGGTGTTCAAGAGGATGCCCCGGCGGGAGATTTTCCGGCGCACCGGCGTCCAGTTCCTTGAGCTCAACACCCTGTACCAGCTGGCGAGCATGGTGAGGCGCAGGGAGAGGGCCCTGAGGCTGGCCGAGACCTATCTGGGGCTCCCGGACCTGTTCAACCACTGGTTGACGGGGGAGGTGAGGGCCGAGTTCACCCACGCAACGACCACCCAGCTGTACAACCCCGTTAAGGGGGACTGGGACCAGGAGATCATCGAGGCGGTCAAGCTCCCGCCCATCTTCCCTGAGATGATCCACCCCGGGAAGGTCGTAGGCTTCAGCGGCCAGACGCCCGTTGTTGCCCCGGCTTGCCACGACACGGGGAGCGCCGTGGCCGCGGTCCCCTCCAGGGACAGGCGCTTCGCGTACATCAGTAGCGGCACCTGGAGCCTGATGGGGACCGAGGTGGAGAGCCCCCACATGGGCGAAGACGCCTACACGCTCAACTTCACCAACGAGGGGGGCGTGGGGGGCACCTTCAGGCTGCTGAAGAACCTGCCCGGCCTCTGGTTCGAGCAGGAGCTCCTAAAGGAGTGGAGGGGCAAGGGCTCCACGCCCGGCTACGCCGAGCTCTACGAGGCCACGGAGAGGAGCCCACCGTTCAGGTCCCTCATAAACCCGGGGGACCCACGGTTCAACGAGCCAGGTGAGATGACCCCCAGGATCATCGAGTACTGCGCTGAAACGGGGCAGCCCAAGCCCATGTCCATGGGCGAGCACATACGGTGCGTTTATGAGAGCTTGGCCCTCAACTACAGGCGCACGCTCCTGCAGCTGGAGGAAGCGACGGGGGCCAAGTACAGGGCCCTGCACGTCATAGGCGGGGGCTCGCTGAACAGGGTCCTCAACCAGATGGCGGCCGACGCCACGGGGCTCCGCGTGATAGCTGGACCTGTGGAGGCGGCGTCCCTGGGCAACGCGGCGGTCCAGTTCACGGCCCACGGCGAGTTGGAGGACATCTGGGAGGCCAGGCGGATCATAGCCGAGACACGCGTGAAAGGCGTCTACCCTCCCGTGAGCCCGGAGGCCTGGG
>MEZG01000022.1:10138-25916 GCA_001775965.1 Candidatus Bathyarchaeota archaeon RBG_13_60_20
CTGGAAATATGGGGCGGCCAAGCCAACCCATCCCCTCTACAAGGTCTCTACCACGATATGGTTAAAGGGTATAGCGAGTCCCACCGACACCACCATAACCTCAAACACGTATCCCTGTACCTCGAGGAGCTCGTCATGAGGTTCCACGACGCCGTCTATGAACACAAGCAGAGCGACAACGAGGAGGCTAGCGCCGGTTACGCCATGAAGGCCCTGGGCGGGCTCATTGGAGGGGAGCCTCTTGAGCGGGTCCACCGCCTGATTATGGCGACCAGGCATACAGGCCCGCCCAGGGACGACGAGAGAATCATTATGGATGTTGACCTAGCTATACTGGGCAGGCCCTCGGAGGAGTTCCAGGAATACGAGGATGGGATCAGAAAGGAGTACAGCTGTGTACCGGAGGAACGGTTCAGGAGGGGGAGGAGGGAGGTGCTGACAAGGTTCCTCACTAGGCCATCCATATTCCACACTGAACATTTCAGGGGCATATACGCAGAGAAGGCGAGGACAAACCTCCACCGCTCCCTCTCAAGGCTGGGATCCCTGAGCCCGTAACCATGTCTCGGGGCGCCTATGGTGCTTAAGCGGTCGCGTCCGCCGCCTGCGCCGTCAGCTTGTACCCGCGCTGGATAGCCCAGAATATACCTACGCCGAACAGCGATATGGCCGAGCCCACCCAGAATATGGGCGCTAGGCTCAATGCGTCCGCGAGCACCCCGGAGACCAGGGGCCCCACCATCATCCCCAGGCTCATGGAGCTCTCCATGACGCTCATTGTTGTGCCCACGCCGAACTCCCGGCCCTCTATGGCGGCCAGGGAGGATATGGACGGCATGACCAGGGCGGAGCCGGCCCCGAAGATGAGCCGGGCCAGCATCACCTCCCAGAACGTGTGGGCGAGGGTGAAGCTCCACATGCCCGCGGCGCTGATGACGCCCCCCAGCATGATGAGCTTGACCTTGTTGTAGCGGTCGGCCAGGGCCCCGCTGGGCTGCTGCATGAGGGCGCTGGCGATGGTGCCCGCTGAGAGGACGGTGCCGGCCTCGGTAATGGTCAGCCCGAGGCCGCCCTGGGCGACGGCGGTGTACATGAAGAGGCTGAGGAAGCCCATTATGGAGCTGTTGCCCAGGCTGTTCACGGCTCGGTATATGAAGCCGGCCAGGAGTATCCTGTTGGAGAGCACCCTGCGGAACGAGGGGCGGGGCTTGTCCTTGCCGAAGCCGGTGGGCTGCGTCTCGGGCAGGAACAGGGCCGTGAACGCGAGGCTCAGGGCTGTCATTCCGCCCATGACGTAGAATGGGACGCTGAGGCCGAAGGTGTCCGTGAGGGTACCCCCTATGAGGGGCCCCACACCCATGCCCCCGAACATGGCCAGGCTCATTATGCCCATGTACCTGCCCTCCTGGCCCTTGGGGGCGAGCTCAGCCGCGTACGCCATGGCCACCGGCGAGGCCATGGCCGAGCCCAGCCCGTGCACGAACCTGAAGAAGAGCAGCGAGTTGTAGTCCCAGGCGAAGGCGTAGAGGAGGCTCACCGCCGAGTAGACGAGGAGGCCGCCCATGATCACCTTCTTCCTGCCCGACGTGTCGCTCATGCTCCCGGCGGGCGCCGAAAATATGAAGCGGCTTATGCTCCAGGCGCTGCTCAGGAGCCCCACCTGGATGTAGGTGGCGCCAAAGGACTCGGCGTACAGGGGCAGGATGGGGCTCACGATCCCCAGGCCCAGCATGGCCACGAAGATGGTGAGCAGTAGAACCTGAAGGCTACGATCCATCTCCAACGAGACCGACCAACAGGATATAAACCCATTCATGCCCGACGCCCAAAGAGGCGCAAGTACAAATGTGATCCGTTATATAAGAGCCGAGTCATCAAACATTCATGGAAAAGTGGGAGAAAGCCCTCGACACTTTCATACAAGAATGGATGTGCAGGGACGAAGTGGAGGGCTTACTGGTCTGCGGAAGCTACGTCACTGGAACCCCATCAAAAAGATCGGACATAGACCTTCACATCATCTTATCTAAAGAAACAGAATGGCGCCAACGAGGTAACAAGATAATCAATGGGTACCTCATCGAGTACTTCGCAAACCCCCCGGACCAGATACGTGAATATTTCAGAGAGGAGCACGCAGTAAACAGAAGACACGCCCCCCACCAGTTCGTATCGGGGAGAATTATCCTCGACAAGACCGGAACCTTACAGCAGTTAAGAAACGAGGCGGCGGAATGGATGAAAAAAGAATACCTCGAACTGAACTCAAACAGCGTTGAGTTATTCAAGTATGGGCTGTGGGATACACTTGACAACCTACATGACGCCTACGAGAAAGAGTCAGGGTCATTCACGTACGCGTACTGGAGTGCACTGATTAGCGCTGTCGACTTTTACTCAAGATACATGAAATACGATACACTGCCACCGCACAAAATCCACGAACTGCTCAATGAGCTAGCCCAGCGGGTAAAATATGCGCTGCCCGATTACCCGGATGCTGAGTACAAAGAGTTGCTTAATGAAGCTTTACTGGCGAAAGAAAAAGTAATAATGCTACAGTGCTATGAAAGAATTGTAACCTACATACAAGAGAGAGCCGGGGGATTCAACATTAACGGCTGGCAACTCAGGACCCCGGTACACATCTCTCCAGGACAAGGGGAATAGAAGTCCTCAACACGAAATTTAGCTAAATCCAACCCGGAAATGGACCACTCTCTACCCGGTAGCAGTCACCAAGCCAAAAATTCGCTTATTCATAACTACGTGGAATTACTGAATTATATTCCTGAAATGCATAGCAAATTTTAACCGACTAAAATCCTTCATAGCTGCTCTTTTATACTGAAATCGTGGTTTCAAGAGCCCCCATAAAATAACTAACATCATCTTTCTATAATTATCCTAATAATATCATATCCGAATTCTGAAGAAAAGGCAAGTAACAGTGTAGAAAAAATAATCACTAACATCCAGAGAATAGTAATCATCCTCTTCTTGGAAGGCCAGTTAACTGGCTCAGGATAAAATAACGATATATAGATTTGTTGGACGAACCCAGACACCAGAACACCAAAAGAAGCTGATATCAAAGCATTCCCATATTGATTTACATATCTCTTCGCAGCAGGCAACTGAGGTCTATACTTTAAATAGACTTCGAAAACATCTGTTTTTAAAGTGTAATTAGGTCCTGCGAAAACTCCTCGTATCTTGTACCTCCCTTCCTCTAACTTCGTGAAGCCCACCTCGTTTTTCACGGTATAATCCCAGATCCAGTGTCTAGCATGAGTACCGTTTTTAGCTAGGAAAAAGAGCATTTTTTCATCGTCTTCATCCCTTACCTTACCAAGGTACACATCATCTATGCTGAAGACTTCAGCGTTAAAATAACCCCAGGTATGATCCTTTAGAATAAAATCATCTCTTAGATTGATGATTGTCAGATTTAACCTAACGGTATTAGCTTGGTTTTCATACACTGTGAAGATTATTTTTATTTCGTCGTTTTCTACAGATGATGAGCCCTGTTTATTGAATACAAGAGTAGGTATAGACGATGACCAGGTATTTAGTATTAGAAATAATATTGCGAATGGAAGAACGCGCATCAATAATATTTTATTGACACAAATATTTGAAATTTACAATTATTTACTGCGAAGATTATTATGTTTTAACACGTATAGTTATTATGAGAATTTCAATATCCGTGTCACATGGAACAACACAAATTAAAAGTAGCTTGTAATAAAACCGGGGCTAGTACCATAGGGCTCCCCGCTTAGCGTACATGGCGCTGTGCAGGATGGCCCCCAGGCTCATCCCCACCAGGTTCCTGATGGAGTGCGCCACCACAGTGTAGTTGTCGTGCAGGTAGTTGTCGTACTCCTGGAGCCTGCCGTACACCTCGTCCCTCAGGCCGGTCAGGGCCTCGGAGTCGCCGGCCCCCAGCTCGGCGTCGAAGGTCCGTATGAGGCCGCCCAGGTAGAACATCCTGTAAAGGTCGTCCCTGCCCTCGATGCCTATCTTCTCGGCTACGGTTGCCGGCCGTGCGTGCACCTTCTTGTTGAAGCTGAAGGGCGGGTTGCTCACGTTGGTGTAGCGCTTTACGATGGGCTCCATGTGCTCGTCCATCATCACCTTGAAGGGCGAGGAACCCTTCAGGTCCGGCAGAGCCCTACTCCACACGTCCAGCAGGAACCTGTCCGCCTCGTCCGACCGCTCCTTCGCGTAGGCCAGCGACTCCCCCATCGTCGTGTCGCTGGGCGAGTCGTCCCACATCCCGGGGTCGAACCAGATGCAGCACTCAGGGATCATCATGAAGAGGCCCGGGTTCATCATCTGCCCGTACTCGTAGATGTAGCACCCCCTGATAGGCTCGATGTTCTCGTTGCCCGCGGTCCAATGCCGAACGTACCCGCGGGCGGGCGTCAGGTAATCCGCCTTCATCACCCCCGGGGCGATGGTGGTCCCCGGCCTCTTCCGGGGGAACACGTTGAACATCTTGGCCATCTCCCAGAGCGGTGCATAGAGCTCCGGGCACGGGTGGGGCACCTCGTAGGTGACCCCGCCCCACTTCATCATGTGCAGGCTGCTGACGAACTGGAACTGCACCCTGTCCATCAGCCTCATCAGAGCCCTGGTCTCAGGCACCGGGCTATTCAAATCTAGGGGCCCGAACCTGAAAGGGAAGCAGCTCTCCGGCGTCAACGCGTTGGGCGTCCTGTAGTAGTTGAGGGTGAAGTTCATGGGGGTGTGGGGCCCCACCTGGAACCCCTCGTTGAGCCGGGCCCCGTCGGGGTCGCTACACTTCACCAGGTACCACGTATAGTCCATCTCGCCCCTCAGCTCCTCATCCCCCGCCAGCGCCCAGGACAGGTAGTCCAGTAGGTTGCCCCCGAAGGGCTCCTCGCAGTTGGGGAACCCGTGGATCAGGGCGTTGTGGCGGCCATCACCGACCTTCACGCAATCGATGATCTCCCCGTTGGCGCTCCTACCCAGGTCGATGAGTTCCACCTCCCCGGGGTGCTCGTTAACAAGCTCAGCCGACCGCTGGTGGAGCTCGTCCACCGTCATGTACCGTCTAAACTCGGGCACGTTCTCAAGAATCCGAGAGAAATCAGGCATAAGGATACCAGGGAACAGCCGTTAATAACGTTGACCACTAAAAAGGATAATAAAGAAAGATTGAAGGCTGCGCGAGGAGGCTACCCCTCGTCCTCTTCCTCGACACCCACGTCCTCGTCCCAGTCCTCTTTGTCGACCCAGTCGTCGTCATCGTCCATGCAGTAGATGCAGAGCTTCTCGTCGGGGTCGCCGCAGTCTGAGCAGAACTTTTCACCGCACATCTTGCACTTCGTGACCAGTTCCACTTCCTCGCCACAGATGGCGCATATGGGCATGCTGTGTTCTCTCCATCTTGCCTTAACAGGCATAACTGGAGGATTTCAGGTCTGAAATAACAGATTCTCCGGATTAAAGACGTAATATCAAATGCCGAAAGACTGGTTTTTTAAATAAATAACTCAAACCATTTATATTAAAATACTTGAAAGGGAGCATATAATGATATTACATAGAACCTATAAAAAATAATCACACAAACAACAAAGAAATATACTAAAAACGTAATAAGGGACATGGTTCCGCGGCCGCCAAGTGGTTTATCTGATTCAACCTGAGCCTTACGCCGGCCGCTAGCTTCAGCGACCGCCCCTAAACTAGAAGGCGCCGCTCGCACTAACCGGTGCCGACCAGACGCTTATCGGTTTTCCAGCTCGATGAGGCCGCCCGCGGAGCCCTACCCCTCATCGACAAGTTTTTAGCGCGTGCTTCCAGACGACTCATGGGATGAGCAAGAGCAGTCGCCCGGACTGCATAGGCATGTACGGGTTCGAGGAGGGCTGCGCCGAGTGCGACTGGCAGCCTGAGTGCAGGAAGATGGACGAGAACATCGAGTCCGCGGCCACCCGCAGCGGCACCCACGTCCGCCTCACGGGCAAGTACAAGGAGAAGAAGTACAAGCCCAAGACGAGCCGCTAGAGGCCCTGCTGCACCCGGGACTCGCCGCCGCTCTTACTCACCGTTATCAGGTTTACGCCCTGCTCCTCCCCGTAGCCGTGGTGGGTGACCAGCAGCACCTGGCCGATCTCCTCGCTGGTCCTGGATATGTAGTCGAGGAGCTGGGGCACATTCTCGCTGTCCACGGCGTCGGTGGGCTCATCCAGTATGAGCATGTGGGGGAACCCCATGACGCGTAGAAGCGCCAGACGCTCCGCCAGGGCCAGGAGGCTCTCGTGGCCCCCGCCGGCCCTCCACGCCGGGAGCAGCCTGGGGCTGCCTATGGGCTGCACCTCCAGCACGTAGCTGTCCCTGTCGATGTGGCAGCCGCTGTAGAGCTGCTGGTCGGTGAGGCGCTGGAAGTACTCGTAGGTGCGGTACTCCAGGAGCCTGAGGGTGTTCTCCCTGAGCTCGGTCTCGTAGGCCGTGTACCTCTCCAGGATGCGCTCCAGGGCCCCGATCTTGGACTCGTACTCCTCCATGGCATCCAGCTGCGTCCTGGAGTCCTCGAGGACGCCCCGCTGCTGCCCTAAGCGGCCCTCGACATCGCTCCTCTGGCGCCTCAGGGATCGTTGCTCGCCCTCCATGCCCCCCACCTCCTTGGAGAGAGCGTTGTACTCCGCCCTCTGAGCCTTGATCCTCTCGTCCAGCCACCTGGCCGCGTCGCTGGGTGACGCGAAGGCTCGGCCCAGCTGCTCCTCAGCCTCCTGGAGGGCTGCCTCAGCTGCTTCGTGGGCGCCGGCCTCTCGACGGTCCCGATGAGCTCGCGCCTCTCCTGGTCCAGCTCGGTGTCCAGAAGCCTCTGCAGCCTCTGCTCTGTGCTCTGGGCTGACTGGAGCTGGGTCTCATAGTCGGCCCGGAGCTTGGCGGGGTCGTCCTCGAAGGACTCTGTCAAGCTCCGCAGGTCCTCCTCCTTGGATTCGCGGGTGGCTCTCACCTCGTTGAGCCGCTGGGCCTGCCTCTCAAGGTCTTGGAGTATGTCTCGGAGCCGCTCGGCTTCCTGCAGCCTCCTGTTGGCCTCCGTCTCCTCCGCCTTCTTCCGCTGCAGGCTCTCGTCCAGCTTATTCAACTGCTGACCCAGCTGTTCAGCCTGGGCGGCTGCTTCCTGTATCGCCTGCTCGGCGTTCCTGATGCGCTCCTCGATGGCCGGCCTCTGGTCTACCCTTCCTTTCGCTTGCAAGACCTTCTTGGTCTCCCGCAACTGCTCCCTGACCTCGGCGGGTGTGGTTAGACCCAGCATGGTGTTCATCCGCTTCTCGTCGCGGGGTCTCACGATCTCTATGAACTCCTTCTGCTTGGCGTAGACCACGTTGAGGAACGTGGTGCGGCCCACGCCCAGCAGCTCCCTGAGGCGGGCCTGGATGTCCGTGGCCCTGGTCACGGGGGCCTCGTCCTCCACCTGGAGGGTGCTCTCCTTGGAGCGGTAGCTGCGCTCCCCGGTCCTGTTGTTGAGAGTGACTTCCCCCTCGCGGGTTATGGTGGCGCACTGGCCAGTCAGGGGGCTCCTGAACGTGACCCTGACGTAGAGGCTGTCTAGGCCAAGGCTCACCAGCTCCCGCTTGTCCACGCCTGGGACATCGCCGAAGAGGCCGAAGATCACCGCCTCTAGTATGGTGGTCTTGCCGGCGGCGTTGCGTCCGCTGATCTTGTTGACGCCCCTCGTGAACGTGATGGTCTGGCGGTCGCGGTAGCTCTTGAAGCCGCGTAGGCTAAGCTCCTCGATCAAGGCTGGGCCTCCCTGAAGCGGCGGGCCTCGAACCGTTCAACCCACTCGGCGACGAAGGGCGTGCGGCTCGTGGGTGTGAGGAGCCCGGTCTGCTCGCTGGCCTCGTTGTCCAGGGCGTCCCTGACACGCCTGTGCATGTCCCTGACGTCGGTGCTGAACTCTCCGAGGTCGCTGAAGTACTCGGCCACGTCGCCGTTGGTCCTCTCGGGCCTGGCGGCCATGGGGGGCATGTCGAGCCTCATGGTTTCCACGTCCACCCATAGGAGCGCGGGTTCCCGCTCCATGATGGCCTCGGCCTCTCTGGTGGTGACGTCGCTGGGGAACCCCTCGCTGAGCCTGCCCTCCACGACGACCCTGATGTAGCCCTTCTTCCCGGCCCCGTTGAGCTCTTGGGCGAAGGCCTCGATGGTCTCCCTGATCCTGTCCATGAACCACTTTGGGGGCCGCCTCCTGTCTGTGGTTACCTTCACCTGCCTCATGACGTGCATAGGCTCCAGGGGCACCCACTCGAAACGGGGCTCGCCACCGCCGGCCTCCACGAAGTAGAAGCCCTTGTCGGGGCTCTCCGCGAAGTCGTACATCTCAAGGCTGCCCGGGGTGAGCACCCAGCCGCCGCTGGGCAACCTTTTAGGCGGGCAGCGCCTGTGGTAGTGGCCGCTGAACACGTAGTCGGGGCTCACCTCGGAGAGCCTGTCCAGTGTGAGGCACTCGCTGTAGGGGGGCACATCGTTGTAGCCGCCGATGAAGTGGTGGAGTAGTAGAACCCTGAGCCCTTCTGCGTCCTTGAACCCGGGGGCCGCGAGCACATCGAACGATTTCTCCGCCTGGTCGTAGTAGTTGAGGCCTACGACGTGGAGCCTAGCGTCTCTGTAGACGGCCGACTCGGGGGTGTCCCCAAAGACGTGCAGGTAGTCGGCAAGCGGGTGCTTGATGTAGTCCAAGGTGTCGCTCTGGGGGCGGCCGTCGTGGTTGCCCCTGACCACGAGTATCTTGGCCTTGATGCCGTGCAGCTCCTCGTTCATCCTTGCTAGCCTGTACAGCTCGTCGTGGACGAACTGGACCAGGTGGGGGCGGAGGGTGCGCCTCTCGAAGAGGTCGCCGCCTATGAACACGTAGTCTACGCCCCGCTCCACGCACAGGTCCACGGCTCTGGTGAGGGCCCTGCTGAAGGCTTCTCGCCTGTGCTCCGCTATGGCGAGAGGTATGCTTCGCCCGATGTGTGTGTCAGCCAGGACCGCGAACCTCATGCTGCTCACCTAGTGGAGCCTGATGCCCTTCTTCTCCTCTTCCTCCTCCAGCTGGCCCTTGGCCTCCCTGAGGAGCCCGAAGATGTCCGGGGTCGTCCCCCCGTGCCTGGTCTCCCTGGTCGCCGTCTTGATCATGACTGGCACCGGGACGAAGGGGCCCACGAGCACCGCCTCCCCTTGCTCCAGGGCCGGGAGGTCGTCCAGCAGGTCCTCGCTGAAGCTCTCGCTGGCGGCCTGTATCGTGTTCTGGTCCGTGTTGTTCACGACCCTGAGGATGGCTAGGTTGCTGCAGTTGCTTAGGATGTCCGGGTCGATCTTCCGGGGCCTCTGGCTGATGACGGTAAGGAAGACGCCAAACTTGGCTCCCTCGGCCGCGATCCTGGCCAGGATGTCACGGCTGAACCTGCCCCCGCCCAGGTCGGGAGGCGCGGCGAACCTGTGGGCCTCCTCCACGAAGATGAATATGGGGAGCCTGGCCCAAGGCTCGCGCCTGAACTTGGCGTTGAACACGCGCCTGAGGATCATGCCCACCACGACGTCCTGGATGCCGTCGCTGATGCCGCTGAGGTAGATGTCGCTCATCTGCATGGGCTTGAAGAACTCGCGGATGTCCAGGTCGCCCTCGGTGAATATGTTCTGGTCCCGGAGGTTCTCCAGGTAGGTGATGATCCGGTCGTGGCGCTCCTGGTCGCCCGCCTTCTCGGGCATGCTCTCGTAGAGCTCCTCGATGATGTCCTCTAGAGTGTAGACGGGGCTCTTGGTCTGGGCCTTCTTCACCGCGTTCCTGAGCACTATGCGCTGGAGGCTGCCCTGGATGTCCGCCAGGACGCAGAGCTCTCCCAGGCTGCAGCCGGACACGCTGAGGCGGAGGGGTCTGACGTGTGGCCCCTCGAAGTACTCAGCGGCCTCGGGCCTGAACACCTTGACCTTGTCCCAGAAGAGGGGGTGCTGCCGGCCCTGGGCGTCCATGTTCATGTTGGCGTAGTCGCCGTGGGCGTCTATGGTGAGTATTGTGGCCCCTTGCTTGAGGAGCTGCTCCATGATGCGGCCCGCGAAGTAGCTCTTGCCGTACCGGGTCATGGCGAGGACCGCGGTGTGCCTGTGGAGTTCCCTTCCGCTGATGGGTATCTTGATCTGCTGCCTGTGGAGGAGGCTTCCCACGTCCAGGGGCAGCTCGTCCTCGGCCACGGCGAACAGCTGCTGCAGCAGCTCGTCGCCGGCCCTGAACACGGGTGACCCGGGCATGGGGGGCGTCCTGGGCCTCTTAACCTCTCTGCGGCCTCCCTCGTCGTGTATGTACCCTAGGACCTTGGCCGAGGCTATGACCTGGATCATGTCGTCGCTGACGCCCAGCTCCCTCTGCCTCCACGCGGCCCCGGGAGATGTGCGCTGGTCGTAGAAGGGGTGCCGGGCCATGAGGGACTTGACCTGGCCCAGCACCTGGTGGACCTCCCTTGAGCCGTCGGGCTTGACCTCCTCCACGTCCACCTGGACGTACTCGTATGTGACCGGCCTGTTGTCCGGGTCTATGATGTTGAACTCGTAGAACCCGGGGTTGCTCTGGCCCACTATGAGCCCGTACTCCTTCATCCGTCTACCTCCCTGATGTCGCGCCTGGAGTCGGTGACTATCAGCCCGGCCCGCTCCAGCCTCTTCACTATAAATGGCTCGTACTTCTGCCTGTAAAGCTCTCGGTCGAACCTGGCCAGCATATCGGCCTGCCGGAGCGGCACGTTGTACTCTATGGGGTTCACGTGCCAGTACCCAAGGTGGTTGAGCACCCGCTCCATAGATCCCATGTTGGCCTCAGAGTCGACGAACTCGTTGGTCTTCCGCCTGTCCCACGGTTCGTTGTAGCCGAGCCAGGACGCGGAAACATCCACCCTGAAGGGCCTGGCCTTCTCGGTGGGCTTCCAGTACGTGACTGCGACGCCGGGGCACTTGAAGAAGCCGTCGATGGCCCTGATCATCTTCTCGGCCTTCAACTTGGCTACGCTGTTCCTGATTCTCTTGTACAGGTCCGTGGTGTCACCGTCCCGCGCATAGTAGATGGACGGGGCCAGCAGCAGGGGGTTGGTGAACCCCTCCTCCCTCATGACCTCATTGACCAAAGCCGTGTCGCAGAGGGGCCTCCTCTCCAGGAACACCTCCGCCTGGGCCCTCCTATTCTGAGGCCACTGCTCGGCCTTCATCCTGAGGCTGAAGGGGTTTGATGCCTCCTCCACCTCGGGTACGAGCCAGCCGAGCCCCGCGTCGCCCACTGCCCTCCTCATCATAGCCATGTACATGTAGAAGACCGTGGAGTCCTTTGTGACCCCCACCAGGGGGAACCCGTGGTCCCTTGAGAGGCACCTGAGACGCGTTATGGACTCGAACAGCTCCGTCAATAGTTCCCCGTGGTGTATGTACTCCCTTACTGCGTAGGGGAACCGGCCGAAGTACAGTGAGCCGTCCATAAGGACCACGGGTGCGCCCCCATCCTCAAGAACCCTCGTCGCCGCTGCGTAAGCGGTGTTGTACTCTGTGATCATCCTGACGTAGCCCGGTATGAAGCCCCGGTCTCTGTCGTCGAAGACCTCCCCTACGTATATCTTGACGGACTTCTCCACCGTCTGGCTCCTCCCGGGCACGTGGACGAGGGCGCAGGCACGCGCCACAGCCACGAAGTCGCCGTAGGCGAAGCTGCTGAACTGTACTCCTCCGTCCACCGACACAAGGGCGCCTTCCCTGCCCTCAGGATCGGGAGCATAGGTATGCCACCTGCTCCTGGTCTCATCCGTGAGCAGGGGCGGCTGGTCCGCCCGCTCCTCCTTCTCTATGCCGACGGCCACGCGTTCAAGCTCGTCGTAGAACTCGTCGAAGAACAGATCCCTAATCCGTGACAAAACCGGGCCACCACACATGTGCAGCGGCAGCCCCCCCTCCGTTCACGGGATTGCGGCGCACAGACACGCATCACCCTCCTCCGCCCCGTGTTCCCGCGAGCGCCAAACGTTCGGACTTAGGTTGCTCCCTCCCGGGCCTGGCCAGGTTCGCCCGTCGAGTGCCCGCCTGCGCCCCTACGAGTGCAGGCGGGGCAGCCGCCGGCCCCGCGGGGCAGGACATCGACGGAGGGCGGTGCGCCTTACGCGCCGCGCCCCCGATCCCATCGAAGGTTACTGACCCCTCTTGTAGCCCGTTAGAGGCGTGGGGGCAGGGCTAGCTCCCCGGTCCTACCTACCGCTGCACCATATCCTCTCCCCGGGTCGGTTTAAACGTTGTGAGTGTCTGCGAAGATTTATATGGTCAGGTCAAACCCCTAGGGGCAACCATATAAGAGGCGTACATGGAGCGATGTCCGAGCCCACGCAGGCACAGAAGCGCAACTACTACCTCATCGTCCTCTCTATGATATCCATGTTCGTGACCACCAGCACCATCTACATGGTCTTCCCCCTCTTCTTCGAGGAGCAGGGGATGAGCATCACCCAGAGCGGCGTGCTCATCTCGGTGGGCACCTTCGCGGGCATCATAAGCAGCGTCATCGCGGGCAAGTACAGCGACACCCACGGCAGGAAGCCCGTGCTTCTGGTGGGCGTCAGCGTGTACGCCGTCGTCTTTTTCCTGTTCGCCTTCGCCGGCAAGGACTTCTACACCTTGGCAGCCCTACGTTTCGTCGAGGGCTTCGCCTTCTACATGACGCCTGTGGCCATCACCACCATGGCGGCCGACATCTTCCCCAGCAAAATGAGGGGCAAGATGATGAGCCTGTACACCATGTCCAACGGCGTGGGCCAGCTCGTGGGTCCCCTCCTGGCGGGCGCATTCTTGGCCGCCACAAGCTATTTCACCTACTTCATCTTCTGCGGCGCCTTCGTCAGCCTCAGCGCAGTGATGATTCTGCTCCTCGTCAAGGAGACGATGCCGGACCACGTGGTTGAGCACCAGAGGGCCAGGGGCCACGGCATCAACATCAAGACCCTAGGCACCGATGTGAGGAGCCTCGGCAGGTACGTGGCCGTGTTCCTGGTGGCGATCCTCGTCTACCGGACGGGCAACACCATGGTGAACCCCTTCTTCAGCCTCTACCTTAAGACGCTCAACATAGACCTTAGCGCCATGAGCTACCTGTTCGCCCTCCGCGCCCTCATGACCCTCATCTTCGCCCCCATCACCGGCATCGTCCTGGACAGGTACGGCAGGAAGATCACGTTCCTGGGCGGCATAGCGCTTCTCGCCGCCACCATGCTTGGCTATAGGCAGGTGTCCACCTACGAGCACGTCCTCGTCATCAGGGCCTTGGAGAGCATCAGCAACGCCATCCTAGTCACCACCACGCGCACCTACTCGGCCGACCTCATGCGCCCCGAGATACGCGGCTTCGGCATGGGTCTCTACAACACCATCGTGGACGAGAGCAGCACCATGGGCAGCATTCTGGGCGGGTGGATAGCGGACAAGGCCGGGTTCGCCACCATCTTCCTCATCGGCTCCGTGACGGCGGCCGCCTGCTTCGTAATCACGCTCCTGGGCGTACCCGAGCCCAGCAAGCTGAAGCCCCACTTGGAGAAGTCTGAAGAGGTTAAAACCTAGCCTCCAAGACCCTGAAACGCCTGACACTCAGCCACCAAGGATAAGCCCTACGCCTCCTCCCCGAAAAACGTGAATAACAAGCTACCTGTTATTCCCCGATGCCTAGATGGGCACCCACCCGAAGGTCACCAGGCTCAGCCCCAGGTTCATCAGGATCAGAGCCACGAAGCCGTATGTGGCCGCCATCTGCAGGGTCCGCCCCCCCTTCAAACCGGCGGTGAAGGCGCGCCACATCTGGCCCCCGTCCAGGGGCCCTATGGGCAGCATGTTCATCATGGCCAGGTTGATACTGATGAAGTACAGCCAGTTCAGAAAGATGAGCAACTGCGTTGGCAGCGCCCCCCCTAACACGATGAACACAGGTATGATGAGCAGCCCCGTCAACAGGTTGATCATGCTTCCGATGGCGAACACCCGCATCTTGCTCATGGTAGAGGCCCCCTCCATGCCCTCCTCGTCGGGCTCCACGGCGCCCCCGAAGGTAACCACAGCGAACATCACAGCCGCGCTCTTCACCGGAATGCCCTCCACGACGCACATGAGGCCGTGGCCCAGCTCATGGGTCAGGATCACGACGCCGGCGGCCAGCAGGAACCAGGGGAGGCTGCCCACGCTTATGGTGACCCCAGGGATGAGGGGCTGTACAGGCGAGGCCTGCTCAGGCTTGAACACGAAGCTCCACAGGTTCCTCGCGAGGATGAAGGTGATGAAGCTCGCCTGGCCTACGCTGGCGGCGACCCCCACGTTGCCGAGCACCCTCCACGCGCTGGGCCTCCACCCGCCGATCCTCCCGATGAGCTTGTTAAGCCTCGTGGACTTGTACAGCGCGTAGAAGGGCTGGACGTCCCACCCCCGCTCCTCCAGCCTCAGCCGCTTAGCGGCCACGTAGAACGCCATCCAGGCTGCTATTAGGAGGGTGAGGGTCAGGGTTTGATCGGCCATGCAGCAGATATGAGTGAGCCTTGAAATATAAGGCGACCGTAAGGTGAGTGGCGGGTGGACGGATTGGAGGTGACCTACGGAGAGGCCCACTGGAGGCTCCTGGAGGGGCTTCGCGCAGAGGCTCTGAGCATGGTGAGGCCCCTGGTCGCCGCCCACTTGGAGCCCATCGTCTACGGGAGCATAGCCAGGGGCGACGTGAACCAGCGCAGCGACGTGGACATATACGTTCCGCGGCCCCCCGCCCCGGCATTACTGGAGGCCGCGCTGGAGAGGGGCGGTGTGAGGCTGACCAGCAGGGAGATTATCCAGGCGACCCCCAGCTACGTGGCCAAGGCGTACCTCTACACAGGCGAGAGGAGGGGCTACAGCTACCCGCTGGTGGACCCCAGGCCCAGCGAGGCAGAGTTCTACTCGTTCGCCGGCGCCCTCGACCATCAGGGGCTCCTGCAAGGGCTCAGGGTGCCCGGCGTGGACAAGAGGCTCATGCTCATAGAGCCCACCGACGCGGGGCACGCTGAGTCCCCTGTGAAGGGGGTCGAGGGGGCGGTGGCTGCCAAACTGGGGGTGGACATCCGAATCGTCCTGGAGAGGGTTAGGACCCTGGAGAGGCGGGGCAGGGTGGGCCGGACGGGCGTCTACCTGAAGCGTGAGCTGTCCTGGGATGAGGACGTGTCCACGGTCTTCATGGAGCTGGCTGAGAGCAGACCCGCTCTGCGTAGAAGGCTTAGAAAAAGAAGGTGAGGGTTAGCTCAGGTCCCGGAAGGACCTGACTTCCAGGCCTCGGGGTATCCTGACGCCCTCAGCCACCCGCTCACCCACGATGGTGCTTATGTTCCTCTCTTTGGCCGTGTCGATGAGCCTGCCCGTCACGATGCCGTCGAAGACCACAGTCGAGACGCCCTGGGCCTCTTTGAGCCTGTCAACCAGCTCGCTCACGGGTATCCTAGCCGCCTGGGAGCCGTCGCCCTTGAGTAGGACAGCCTCCAGGGTGCCCTTGAGGCTGTTAACGACGGGTACGAGCTCGCTCCTTGCCTTGGGCTCCTCCTCCGGTGGCGCCCTCCTGGCGGGGGCCTCCTTGGGCTCCTCAGGGGGCGCTCTTCTGGCGGGGGCTTCCTTGGGCTCCTCAAGGGGCACCCTCTTGGCGAGGGCCTCCCTTATCTCCTCGGGGGTCAGCTCCTCCACCTCCTTTCCCCTCGGGGCCCGGGCCACGTAGTTGGGCTTAGCT